>JALSJK010000086.1 GCA_026989395.1 Methylomonas sp. | reverse complement strand
GGCAGGAATTATTCTCAGTTTAAGATCGCTTGTTCAATCCGGCGATCGATGGGAACAATTCTGGAATAAAATTAATCAATATGGAGCGCAATGTTATACATGAAACATCATATTGAGGCTTCACCCTGTTTTTTTGCGAAAAATCACAAGTCGTTTATGGAATTGGGAATTAAAAAACCAGATAAAATCTGGCCTCAAGATGGGACTAAAGCAAAAAGCAGAGAAATAGACTATCGAAACCTGTTTTGAGGTTTCAGAACGGGAAATATCAAATTAGACGAAGATTCTCAAGGGTAGCGATTTACCCTTGAGGAATGGATAAAACCTGGCCGATACGAATTTTGTTTCCAGGAATTTTATTTAACGAGCGCAGCTGCTTCATGCTGACCCCATATTGTAAGGCAATCTCGGATAATGTCTCTCCGCGAGAAATTTTATGGGTTGTTGCTTTTGCCATTCGAATACCAGCAGGCGCACTGTATTGAAAGTAGTCAAGAATGCCGTTATAAATAGCCTTGGCCATTTTTTGTTGATATCTGGAGCTGCGTAATTTCCTTTCCTCCTGGGGATTGGAAATAAAAGCAGTCTCTACCAGTATTGAAGGAATATCAGGTGATTTCAAAACCATAAACCCGGCTTTTTGAACAGAATGTGAATGCAGCTTTCCGATGGAACGAAAATTTTTTAACACCTTCTCAGCAACTTCATAACTGGCATCGCGGGTTGCCGTCTGTGACAGATCCAGTAACACGGTTTTTAACACATCACTTTTATCATCCAGACTAACCCCGCCGACTAAATCAGCAGCATTTTCATGTTTGGCCAACCAGCGCGCCGCTTCGCTTGAAGCTCCTTTGTTAGATAAGGTAAAAACTGAAGCCCCCTTTACTTTTCTATTCTTGAAAGCATCGGCATGAATCGAAATAAACAAATCTGCTTTTGCTTTTCTGGCAATTTTCATACGCTGCCTAAGGCCAACGTAGTAATCACCTTTACGTATCATAACTGGCTTCATCCCGGGGTGATTGCGAATTAACCGTTGTAATTTTTTTGCAATGGCAAAAACCACCTGTTTTTCCTTAGTCTTTCTTGGCCCAATGGCGCCAGCATCTTCGCCCCCATGCCCGGCATCAATAGCAATTACCAGTTGTTTAGACTGTTTGTAAGCAACCGTTTTTACAGGTGATATTTTTTTCTTTTTTACAATCCTTGCAGCAGGCTTTTTTATTTTGGCCTTGGTTTTGGCAGCTTTGACTTTTGCCGCTGTTTTATAATGGGTTTTGACTTGATGGTTCAAATCAACAACCAGACGATATCCATACTTTTTATTGGGCGGTAATATCTGGCTTTGAGGAGCTATTGGTTTTTTTAAATCAATGACAATCCGTAGATCCTTTTTATTCCTTGGTGCACTACGAATACGTGAAATGATGCCATGATTAACAGGAGGTTGAATTAAACTTCTGGTTTTACGGGAATTTTTTAAATCGATAACCAGCCGTTTCGGATTGTCCAGAGTAAATACACGATGAGCCGTTTTACCTGTCAGATCAAAAACCAGTCGCGTAGAATCAGGCGCTGTCCAAAAACGAAGCGCTTTGACATGGGCCTGCTTTGCAGCAAGTTGCCCAGATAAACTAAATAGAAACAAAAAACTGAAGAAAATCAACAGTCTCCGCATACCATCACCCTGTTATAATGTTTTTAATTAAATTATAGCAGTATGCTGTTGTTTTTCATAATTTATAGCCGAGCACTTTTGGACGCCAGTTATTTCTGAAAATCGCGTAAGAAATTTCTGATTAATCATTATGCTGCTGTTTTTTCTGGATATCAAGGACACGATGTTGTTCTTCTACGGCAATATTAATAACCATATCCGCATCGGGCAACATGCCTTTCCCCATTTCTGGCCATTCAATAAAACAAATGGCTTTTTCTGCAAAATAGTCCTGTATCCCGATCCATTCTAATTCTTCCGGATCTTTTAAACGATACAAATCGAAATGATAGATTAACTGATAATCCAATTGATATTCTTCAACTAAGGTGTAAGTTGGACTTTTAACCGCACCTTTGTGACCTCCAGCACGTAAAAATCCGCGCACTAAAGTCGTTTTTCCAGCGCCCAATGTGCCATTTAAAAATACCACGCATTGATTTGGTAATTCCTGCCAAAGCCGGGCGCCAAATGCTTCTGTTTCTTGTTCTGATGGTAAAACAATTTTCATTTTGGATTAACAAGCTGTCTTAAATAAACCATTAAATCACTGGCTAACATTCCTCTTTCTCCAAATTCTTCAGCAGCTTGATCGGCAGCCTTACCATGCAAATAAACACTATTGGAGATCGCCGGATAACTATCCATCCCTTGTGCTAGTAATCCAGCAACAACGCCAGTCAGAACATCACCCATTCCCCCTGATGCCATACCTGGATTGCCGGTTGTTGAAACTAAAATGTCGTTGCCATCGGTAATTAAGGAACCTGCACCTTTCAACACGCAGCAACCTCCAAATTTTTTCTGAATTGCAGATACTGCAGCAAATCGATCCTGATGGATTTCTGAAGTGGTACAGTCTAATAATCTTGCAGCTTCTCCAGGATGAGGCGTTAAAATCCAGTTGTTTTTATGACGTACATTTTTAGCCAGTATATTCAAAGCATCGGCATCAACCACAATAGGTTTATCTTCAGTAGCCATTACTTGCTGCCACAAGTCCTGAGCCCATTGACTCTGCCCTAAGCCCGGTCCGATTACGATCACCGTTGCTTTTTTCATTAACGCTTGTAGCTGTAGCTGATTTTCAATGCCATGACACATTAACTCCGGCACCATGACATTCATATATCCCGCGTGCTCTGGTTGCGTTGCAATACTTACCAACCCCGCACCAATTCTGCCAGCTGCTTCGCCTGATAAACGAGCAGCACCGGAAAAGCCATGACTACCGCCTATAACCAGGACATGGCCATATTTTCCCTTATGTGCACACCGCTCCCTGCGCTGAAAATTGGGATTTTGCATTAATGTTGTGGTGGTTGGCACTTTCTTATAAAGATCCTCCGGGACATCGAGGGAAGAAAAATAAATTTCCCCACAACAGCCAGGGGCATCCCCGGTAAAAAGCCCTTGTTTTAAGCCAATAAAGGTAATCGTTGCATTTGCGCACACTGATTGACCCATGCAAATACCAGTATCTGCATTTAATCCAGATGGAATATCCAGAGAAATAACTGTTTTTCCGGCCTGGTTAATCATTTCAATTGCCTCTGCATAATGCCCAGTTACCTTTCGGTTTACCCCTGTGCCCAAAACAGCATCAATTAAAGTGTTTGCAGAATATTCAATATTCGGATGAAAATCTATGATCTTACCGCCAATTGCCTGATAGTCCTGAAAGGCATCCAGCGCATCGCCTCTCAATTGAGTCGGCGGTGCAACGGCATAAACAACCACATCCATTCTGGCTTCCATCATTAACCGGGCAAGCACATAGCCATCACCGGCATTGTTACCAGGGCCACAAAAGATAGCCACACCATCGATTTCCCGCCAATTCATGCGTATGATTCGAAAGCTTGACATAGCGGCACGGTTCATCAATTCATATCCAGGAATACCAAATTCCTGAATGGCAATCCGGTCAAGCTCCCTGACTTGTTCAACGCGGTAGAGATTTTCGGGTAATTTTGGCATGATAATTTCTGAGTTATAAAAATTTCATTTTATTGAGTCTTTTTGGTAAAGGCAAAACTTACAAGGAAAATCATTGAAAATTATTCGTTGGGGCATTATCGGCTGCGGCAAGGTGACTGAAGTAAAAAGCGGCCCCGGATTTCAAAAAGCCAATCATTCCAAACTAGTTGCAGTCATGCGCAGGAATAAAAATTTGGCAGCGGATTATGCACGACGTCATGATATTGCCAAATTCTATTCAAACAGCCAGGAACTGATTCATGATCCGGAAGTTGACGCAGTTTATATCGCCACGCCACCGCACAAGCACCATGACTATGTTCTGGAAGTTGCCAAAGCAGGGAAACCCGTTTATGTGGAAAAACCAATGGCACTAAATTATCAACAATGTCAGGAGATGGTGTATGCCTGTGAACAAGCCAAGGTTCCTCTATTTGTCGCTTATTACCGCCGTGCCCTGCCCCGGTTTTTGAAAATCAAATCACTATTAGACTCTGCCGCCATTGGCAAAATACAAGCGGTTAATATAATTTTCACCCGACCTTTTAACCACACCCCAGAAACCCCCTTGCCTTGGCGCGTGATCCCGGAAATATCTGGCGGTGGTTTTTTTATGGATCTGGCCTGTCATACCCTGGATTATCTGGATTTTATGCTTGGACCCATTGAAAGCGCTTCAGGATATACCAGTAATATCGGAAACCAGTATCCTGCTGAAGATACTGTCAGTGCAAGTTTTAGCTTTGCGTCAGGCATTCAGGGAACCGGATTATGGAGTTTCAACTGCTTTCAAAGACAAGATCAGACTGAAATTATCGGGGACCGAGGAAAACTCCTGTTTTCTTCATTTGGCATGGAAGCTATTCGTTTGATAACTGACACAGGTTTACAGGAATTTTCAATCGACCATCCAGAGCATGTGCAACAGCCGTTAATTCAAACTATTGTCGATCAACTAAATGGTATCGGAAATTGCCCCAGTAATGGAAATACTGCTGTTCGGACAGCTTTGGTAATGGAACAAATTTTACAAAGATAATGCTTGACACTGTGCTTTAGTACAGACTCTATTATCCAAAGTGCGTAAATCCCTTTATGCAACTATTTTCATTATGACCCCATTTCCCTAGAATCATGGAGAATTAAAAATGAAAAAACTGATTTCAAAACCATTCTTGCTAACTATTTTAATAAGTACTTTGTCAATACCTCATATTGTACAGGCTGATCATGGTAGTGTTATTTTTCGGCGGGCAAATTTCAGTAATGAATTTAAAATCAATACCCCTGAGGCCATCAACGCCAACGGATTCACCGAAATAAGATCCATCAACTCAAGGCATTACGTTAAAATCAAGGTGAATGGTCTAATGCCAGGAGAAACGTATGTAATACTTAATCATTGGTTTGAGCCAATTCCTGATCGCGGCGTACCAGATTCGCCAGGTGCACTTGTCGATCCATCATGCAATGGTCATTTTCAATTTCTTGGTGAACCCGTAACTGCAGATAAAAAAGGACGCATCAAAATTAGAACTAAAGTCAATCAGCTTGCACCCCACATTTGGGTAGCTAATTTTGCTAAATTTCTGGAGGTAACTCAAGGTGGGACACAAGCTCCAGCAAATGCCGATGCCTTCACTTCAGGTGGTCTGCTGCTTCCTTATGCTGATATTGTTGAACGTGAGGGCGAATTTATAGATACTAGCCCGCTGACCAATTGTGGATTGGAGCAATGAAAAAACTTTAAGTGTTCACTTGAAATCCGTGATTTTAATGCGGATAACAGGGGCAAGATATTGGTTTTGCACGACCTGAAAAAATCTTAACTCCACCCTTATTAGGTTAAGCGGGCATTTTTTCATTCCGTGATGAATCAAGAGCTTGCCTCCTGTGCCGTAATAAAGTCACGGATTCAAGTTTTTAGCCACCAGATGATTGGTAGGCAAAATAAAAGACGATCTCCCTCTGGTTCCAATATTTCTATATTGATCAATTGGTAACTATTCAGCGTATTTAATTTAACTAAAATTATTAAATATCAGCAGCTTATGGAAGAAGTGTATGTGTCATGGATGACACAATCAAGCCTACACGGACGTATTTATGGCGTCTTCTGGAATAAGTTACTGATATTGAAACTATAAATACGCTGAGTAGTTACATCAATTGTTGAGCCATTTGGTAAAGTCCATCTTGCATGTACAACGACCCTTATAAGACTACTTTCTTAAAATCAGATTTATTTTTTTATCAAAATACTTTTCATACTTAGTAATCCTGATAGAAACAACCAAAATGCCGCTGGTATTGGAACAATACTTGGTGCAATAGCTCCGCTAATTAGACCTCCACGGCCTCCTCTTACAATGTCATACGAACTTCTAGTTAAGTCCAAATTAGCTGCTCCGGTTGGAGAAAGCGCATTGGCTAAAAATAAAGTAATATCCACCCCTTCATTGTGGAGATTTGCTGTTAAGGAAAATTCAATTGATTTTGCAATATCGAAATTAATGGTCAATGCATCAATACCTGAGTCATATCCTGGAATATTCAGATCAGTAAATAATCCTGCACCATTTTCGAAATCTCCCTCTTGATAGGTCCATTGAAAAGTACCTGTCATTTGCCTATTGTTATCAAAAACAACATTCTCTAAAGAATAGTTTACAGTTGCTGCATTTACAGTTCCTGTAACCAACAGAACTGTGGACAATAAAAATAGTTTGGCACCTTTGCTATGCAATGTAATTGTTGGGAATGTTAATTTCATTTTTTTCTCCTGTATTATTTTTATTCAGCTTGTCATGGTAAATTCAAAGAACAAAAAAAACAATTTTTTATTTGGAGAGTTTTTAGTAGCTTTACAAAAGCATATATTTGATTAGAAAATTTAATTGGCTACCACAACCTTTGGCGGTACCCATAAATTATCAGGCTGTATAGCTTCAGGTTTTGGCATATAAGCCCGGAACTGTAGAAGAAACTTTCCCTGTGGCGCAGGTAACCAGTTGGATTCTTTAATTTTCCCGGGTGACTTATGCTGTATGTATAGAGTTAATGAACCATCCTCAGCAAAATGTAAATCTTTGGATTGACTGTTGATTGCATAGCGATTGATGGGGTTTTCAACCAGGCTGTGGTCAGGCATTTTGTACAGGGAAAGCGTCCAAAAACCATTCACTGGTGGCAGATCTTCCTTATCAAAATGTAGAACATAAGATGTTTCACTGGCATTCAGACTATAGCCCTTGCTATCAACGGTTGTTGCTGGATAGTAAACTTCCTCTTCATCATTTCCATAAAGCCCAAATCTGGCAGCTGCAGCTCTGGTCAAATAATCACCTTGCAATTTATCCCGGCTACCATAAATTCCAGCAAATATTTGCCAACCGTTTTTCACAGTGACCAAATTTCTGGTGCGAGTTTTGATATCATTCATTGCCTTGGCAATACCTGCCTTAATCATGATTTTGTCTGCACGACTATAGCTTGAAGAATCAAATTGACTTCCAGGGCTAATGCCAATACTGGCAAACTGATCAAAAAGTTTTTGTTCACTGGAGGGTAAACTCACTTGTTCCAGCAAAAAATTAAAATAGCCAATAAAATCCATCGATTCTGCTTTTTGCGATTTATAAACTGGAAATGAAATTTCTGGCGCTGGTTTGGGAGATGGCTTTCCGATAAATTGATGAAAAGGGATCAATTTAAAAGATTTAATTAGGGCACTGACTTGTTCCACCTCTTCAGGTAATACAGACGTTCGTTGGATACTATAAGGGAAATTGGTCTCAGATCTTATTATTTTGGTCATACCATCCGGAACCTGGCCGTGCCAATTAGGCCCGACCAACATATAATTACCACCATTATTACCGGTAGATCTGGTGCCCACATAAGCAAAATTATGGGTAAACATATCGACAAACTGGATGACGAAGTAGCGATCACCCATGTTTGGAACTGACCAGATTAATGGTTCAGTTCGCAAGTCGTAGCGCGTCAAAGTATATAAATTATCATTATTATAACGAGGTAAATGTTTCGCCTTTGGATTGGGTAACTGGGTAACGTAACTGGGTTGATTAAAGGGCGCTTTATATTGAGGTGACTTTACATCTATGTTCTGTCGATACATCGATTTATAATATTCCAGCATAGGATAAGCATAAATATAAGCATCGATAGCAACACGACGAGCATTTATAACCTGCTCCTCTTCTTCTGATTGCTTAGCGATTTTTTTTGGAGGGATATTTGATGAACAGGCATTTAATACTGTCAGTATTAGTAAACCAATAAAAACGAATGAAAATGACTTATTGTTAGACATGCTTGGCTCGCTTGAATTTAGAAGAAAAAAATATATCAAAATACGGCTAACGTATTAACGTCTAAGTATAGCCGCTGTTTCCAAAACAGAAACCTTAAAGCGCTTAGAATGATGGAAAAACAACTCATAACCTAGTAATTTAGTATACTACTCGCATTGAAATTCAAGTTTTAATTATGACAGCAACAGAAAACGTACATCCACACGAAATCGACAAGTTTGGCTCCTTGGCTGAGCGCTGGTGGGATCCACAAGGGGAATTTAAAACCCTTCATGACATCAATCCTCTGAGAATCAAATTTATTCAGGAATATGCTGATATTCAGGATAAAAAAATTGTCGATGTCGGTTGTGGTGGTGGCATTTTAACTGAAGGCCTTGCCAAACAAGGAGCAAAAGCGACAGGTATTGACTTGAGTGAAGAACTCATTGATATTGCGGATTTACATGGGCTGGAATCTGGCGTTCAAGCAAATTATCAAAAAATCAGTGCCGAGACCTTTGCTGAACAACACCCGGAACAATTCGATCATGTCACCTGCATGGAAATGCTGGAGCATGTTCCTGACCCGGCTTCTATCGTCAATGCTTGTGCAAAAATAGTTAAACCTGGCGGTTTTGTGTTTTTTTCAACGCTTAATCGTAAACCAAAAGCCTATTTATTGGCCATCGTAGCAGCCGAACATTTACTGAAAATGTTGCCAAAAGGCACCCATGATTACAAAACTTTTATCAAACCGTCTGAACTAAGCCGATGGTGTCGCCATGCAGGACTGGAAATTCGGGGAATGACAGGGATTGAATATAATCCTTTCAGCAAACAATTCAGTTTGGGTAAGGATATTGATGTGAATTATATTATTGCTTATCAACGACCTGAAATATAGGTATGTCAGCGGATTACAGTTTATCCTGCATTTTATTCGATCTTGACGGAACGCTTGCCGATACTGCGCCAGATTTAATTGCGGCACTTAATCGCAGCATTCAAAAGTATCATTATTCGGCAGTTGAATACCAACACATCAAGCCATTTATTTCTCATGGCGCGGTGGCGATGATAAAGCAATGTTTACCTGATTGTAATGATGAAAAACTTCAAGCCAAGATTTTAGAAGTAATGCTTGACGATTATCAGCAAAATATTGCCCAATATACTCAACTTTATCAAGGTATGGAATCACTTTTGGATCATATTGAAAACCGGGGCTTGAAGTGGGGGGTTGTCACTAACAAAAGACAGCGCTTTACTAAGCCCCTCATAGCGGCACTTGATTTGACTGATCGCGCAGCTTGTATTATCAGCGGCGATACCACTGACAAAGCGAAGCCCTATCCAGAACCCATGCTTGCTGCTTGTGAGCAGGCTGAGGTAAAACCTGAGCAATGTATCTATATTGGAGATGCCGCCCATGATATTGAGGCAGGTAAAGCAGCCGGCATGAAAACCATGGCCGCAACTTGGGGTTATTTAAAACCAGAAGATATTCCCGAGCAATGGGGCGCCGATTTTCTGATTGATAGCCCTGACGAAATTTTAGCTTTTCTGGATAATCAAGCATGACACTAACAGACCAGGTTATTTTAATTACGGGCGCGGCGGGAGGTCTTGGCAGCACGGCTGCAAAAACCTTGGCAAACTCTGGTGCAACGATAATTTTGCTGGATAAAATTATTCCCAAACTGGAAGCGGTTTACGATGAAATTGTTACATCTGGCGCACCTGAACCGGCAATTTATCCATTTGATTTGGCCGGCGCCAATGAAGACGAATACCAGGAATTGGCGAATACCATTGCTGAAAAATACGGCTCCTTACAAGGCATGCTGTATTCAGCAGTAGAATTTCATGCTTTCACACCACTCTCAATTCATGGCACTGCTGCCTGGGGGCATACCTTAAATGTCAATCTGAATGCGCCATTTATTTTGACTCGGGTACTACTGCCAGTGATGCAAAAAAGTGATCATGCGTCCATCGTATTCACTTCAGATTCTTCAGCAAGACTGGGTATGGCTTTTTCGGGTGCTTATGGAGTCTCGAAAATCGCGCTGGAGGGTTTCGCCCATATTCTGGCAGAAGAATTTGAATCATCAGGAAAAATTCGGGTCAATACCTTAGTCCCGGGTCCCGTAAATAGTCCGCTTAGAAAGCGAGCATATCCTGCTGAAGATAAAGATAAACTGCAAACGATGGAAGCATTAAATGAAGTATATAACTATTTGTTCGCAGCAGACAGTATCGGCATAACCGGTCAAGTCATTGATGCCAGAACATTTACCAGATAAACAAAGACTATGACTGAAAGAGAAAATATAACCCTGACCCGCGATGTCAATGTAGTCACCATTCCTGATGGCAATCATGCAACCTTGAAAGAAGGTGAAGAAGTTACCTTGCATCAGTCGCTAGGAAACAATTACACCGTTGTTACCCAGCATGGCCACATGGTTCGTATTGATGGAGCCGATGCCGATGCTCTGGGTAAAGAAAAACATCAACTAAAAACACTGGTTGAGGAAGATGACCCAGAGGCGGTTGAAAAAAATTGCTGGGAAGTCATGAAAACAGTTTATGACCCTGAAATTCCGGTCAATATTGTCGACCTGGGATTGGTTTATCAATGTCATGTTGAACCTTTGGGTGAAGGTAAAAATGCCGTTCATATCAAAATGACCCTGACAGCTCCCGGCTGTGGCATGGGACCGGTAATTCAAGGCGATGTTGAAAAGGCCATTCGCGGCTTACCGGGCGTTGAAACTGTCGATGTAGAAGTGGTACTTGATCCACCCTGGTCCAGGGAAATGATGTCTGAAGTTGCGCAGGTGCAATTAGGGCTATTTTAAAAAAAATTAAAATGGCTCCTTATAAGGTCTCAAATCGAGTTCCTGTGTCCAGGCGCTGGGATGCTGACAATGGACGGCCCAATAGGTTTCTGCAATAGCCTCAAGTTGAAGCAAGCCGTGTTTTCCTTTTGAGGCAACATAATCAGGAAATTGCTTGCCTGCCCGTTCACCATCAATTACCCCATCAATAACAATATGGGCAACATGGATACCTCGGGGGGAAAATTCTCTGGCCATCCCTTGTGCCAGCGCCCTCAATCCGGATTTTGCTGCGGAAAAAGCCGTAAAAGGAGGTTTAGCTCTTAATGATGCCGTAGCCCCAGTGTAAATAAGCGTACCTTGCTCTTGAGATACCATCATTTGAATTGCCTGCTTCCCGAACAAAAAAGCACCGTAACAATTCTGTCGCCACAATTTCTCAAAAATTTCTGATTCGGTTTCAAGTAAAGGTGCGGGAATATTACTATCTACATTGTAGACACATAACCCCAAGGGACGGCTATCTCTTTTTATCTCATCAAATAAATGCTTAATATCATGTTCAGCAGTGGCATCAGCAACAACCAAAGTCGCTGTTCCGCCTTTTTTTTCTATCGCATTGACAATCAATTCAAGCTTATTTTGACTTCTTCCTGCGATAAAAACGTGCAAACCTTTTGCGGCGAAAAATTTTGCGAGCGTAGCACCCAAGCCACGTTCGGGACCAACTCCGATGATAACGGCTAAACATGATTGTTTCATTACGCTACTTTACCTGCTTCTGTAGCAGCCGGAACTTCAATTAATTGACCTGATTTTACATCATAAATATATCCATAGACTGGAATATTTACCGGTACTAGAGGGTGTGACTTAATTCGAACTACGTCTTCAAGGACACTCTCTGCTTGATCAGAAATAGTCAGCCAATCAATATATTTACCTTCAGCAGAACCGGGGCCTTCACAGCAATCATGCCAGCCTGACTCATCAACTGAAGCAGTTTTTAGACTGCTGGATAACAAATCCCGCATAATGTCATCAGTAAATGTTTCCATTCCACAATCTGTGTGATGGATAACAAACCACTCCTTAGTGCCGAGAAGCTTATAGGAAATAACCAAAGATCTTATAGCATCATCACTAGCACGTCCTCCAGCATTACGGATAACATGAGCATCACCTTCCGACAATCCGGCATATTTTGCAGGATCAAGTCGGGCATCCATGCAGGTCAAAATTGCAAACTGCCGAGCAGGCGGCATTGCCAGGTCACCTTTGTCAAAGCCTGCAACATATTGTTCATTTGCCTGCAATACTTCATCGTGTATTTTTGTCATTATCTACTCCTAGTAGTAATTTATTTTTAAAAGAGTTCTCGTATTCGGTATTATGTACATCGATTATACATATGGCTGGAGATAGATTTTTGAACACGAGGCAAACATTATATCAGGCCAATTCTTTTAGTTTTTCCTGATTATCAAAGAAAAATTGTTTACCGGCATATCAACGATTTCTGCCAAATTCAGATCATATTCTGCAGCTGCTGCTTTAATATCAGCCACATCTTTTAAGCCCCACTCAGAGACTCCAGCCGATCTTAATGTTTCATGAAATTCCTGATTTGAGGCGGTAGTAAAAGAGCCATCCACCTGAAAAGGACCATAGATCAGCATAAATCCATCTTGATGAAGAAGATGAGAAGCGCACTCCATCATTCCATCTGCAATTGAAATTGGCGCTACTTGGAAAATATTAATACAGAAAATAGCATCAAACGTACCTTCCTGTTCCAATTTGGTCCAACTATCTGATTCAGTTAGATCTAAATGGACTGGGTCAACTATATTAGGATTTTCCTCATCATCCGTGCGTTTTTTTATGGCATCAAAAACTTCAGTATCTTTATCTGAAGGGTGAAATTGTAAATGTGGAAAATGCGGTGCAAAATAATTCATATGCATTCCACTGCCGCTTGCAAACTCGAGAACCTTCCCGGGGTTTTCAGGTAATTTTTGTTTCAATACATTTAGAATTGGCTCACGATTACGCCCGCCTGCCCAGGCAACATAATCACTTAAGGGATGTGGGTTTAATGGGGGTTTTTTATTACTCATTTTATTTACCTGCTTATTACTCTACATTGACGAAATTCGCTGAAACCCAGAAAGTGGAAATATGACTCTTGTCTTCACACAATTCTGGTTAACATCGAAGCTATAAAACTTATGCTTCTACCTGAGCAATACGCATGCCACATTTTACAAATGAGATTGTTTATTATTTTCAATCACTTAAATTTTTAGGTTGAACCAGAATTGAAATTATGCTTCAATTAATGAAAATAAATTGCACATTTGGATACTGATGAACACACCCTCTCTGTCACATCTCTCCCCTACTTTCTTTCTTCAGACCTTCATCCTTGAGCTGATGCATGCTTGCGAACAACAAAGCCAGGACCAATGTGAAAAATTAATTGAACACATTGCTAAGACGGCCGGATGCTTTTTTGAAGAAACTTACCGAAAAGACAAGAAAAAAATTACTGATGCCCTTGACAGAGAAAGTTATACAGAGCTGATTCTTAGCCTAAAAAACAATATTGGCGGCAATTTTTCTCTGCAAAACAGTGATCAAGAGTGCATTACTGTTACTAATACAAAATGTCCGTTTGGCTCGAAAGTAACGCATTTTCCCGAGCTTTGCCGTATGACATCAAGCGTCTTTGGTGGCATTGCCGCTCGAAACCTAGGTTATGCCAAGGTTGAAATTAAGAAAAGCATAGCCAAACAGGATGGTTATTGTGAAGTTTGTATTCACACCAACCCTGAAACAGCAAAAGACTTACCTGGAATTGAATATACGAATTCCTCTCCAAGCAAGGAAAAAATTGCCATGAAGGATCTGCAAACCCGAATTGATCAAAGTTTAAAGAAAATCTGGTATCAAGAGAAAAAAAATAACAACAAAAAATTTGCGCCAACAATTATTGCTAAATCGCCAGCAATGCAAAAAGTGTTGCAGGCAATTGAAGTTATCGCCCCAACTTCTGCGACAGTTTTAATTCAGGGACCCACTGGTGCTGGGAAAGAACTCATTGCCAGAGCTATTCACGGTATGAGCGAACGTAGCAATAAGCCATTTATTGCTGTTAATTGCGGAGCAATTCCAGAAAGTTTGATTGAGAGCGCTTTGTTTGGACATGAAAAAGGCGCTTTCACCGGTGCAATTGAAGTCCATCAAGGCTATTTTGAACGCGCAGAAGGGGGCACCTTGTTTCTGGACGAAGTTGATTCTTTGTCACCGGCCGCCCAAAGCCGTCTGCTACGAATTATTCAGGAAGGCGAGCTGGAACGAGTGGGTGGAAAACATAAGTTACATGTTGATTTAAGAATTATTTCTGCAACTAATCAGGTTCTGGAACAAAAAGTAGAACAAGGACAATTTAGAAATGATCTTTATTATCGGATTAATGTTATTCGATTAGAAATTCCGCCCCTGGCTGAACGCCCAGAAGATCTGCCTTATCTAGTCCAGCTGATCATTAATCGCATGAACAAAAAACATAATAAAAAAATTGAATCCGTCAGCCGTGAAGTCATGCAGCAAATCCGTGGCTATCATTGGCCTGGTAATGTGAGAGAATTAGAAAACACCTTGGAACGAAGCCTTTTATTTGCCAAAGACAAGGAAATAACGGAATTGGACTTTGGTTCTGCAATGCCTACTATAAAAACAAATAACTGGAAAAAACTAAAGGAAAATGCCATCGCGCAAGTAGAACGAACTTTTTTAAAAGCTTCTTTACTTCAAAACCAGGGCGATGTTAAAAAAACAGCCGATATGATGGAACTTACGACTCGTGCTATTTACGATAAAATCAAAAAACACAATTTATGTTTAGCGGATTTTCGCGGCCAAGAATAGGAAACAAACATGCAAAAAAAATTTTTAACCGATACAGCCAATCTCTTCAAAAAATTACCTATTTTGCTATTAATTACCTTCGGCAGCAGTTTTTTTCTAGCAGGATGTAGTGACGATAAACCCAATAAACCTTTAATCAAGGCACAAATAAAAAAATACAATAAAGCGACCGTGCTGAAAGGCTCTGTCAGTGATGATAAACAAACCAGCCTCTCCGGTGAAGTTAAAGTAACTGACGAGCAAGGCAATCTTATTACGATTGCAAAACTTCAAAAAAACAACCGCTTCACGGTAGAAATTCCTGCACAAACCACTTTGCCCATTATTTTAACTTTTGATCCTGATAATGGCAGCAACAAATTAATCTCTGTGGCGGTTGATCCATTTATTAAAATTTACGAAATCAACCCGCGAACCACTGCAATAGCAGAACAGGCAAAAGCGCTGGGCGGATATACGGTTGCAAATATTATGCAAGCCGCCAATAGTGCAGTTAATGCGCCAGGGAGAAACCGGACTTCAGCAAATTTTCGGGGCGACCCAACCAAACAATACGGTGGCTGGCATTAAGGAACGCGCACGAACATTATATGGCTTGAAGACAAACAAAATCCTACGCCAGTTGTCGAATTTATACCATGTGCGATCCCAAATTACCATGTACTTACTGAGGATGAAAGCCAACGCATTCCGTGACATAATAAGTTTCAATTTCGCACCCAACCCAAGGAAATAATAATGATGCATCTGACAAAAAAAATTATATTAGCTTTTTTTCTCTTATCCGCCATTTCCAGCTTTTCTACAGCAAGTTTTGCTGCAGGAAAAATTGAAAATGCGACCATGGATGAAATCAAAGGTTTTATTGATACCACCATTGAGCGGTCTGAAAAAGTACTTGCAGCAATCGAAAGTGGTGCGGACAATGAAACCGTCTTGTCGCTTCTGAATGATGTCAAACAAATGGCAAAAGAAATTCACGCCACCAAGAAAGCGGCTGTTTATAAAAGCAAAGCTGGGTCACAAATGAAGAAAGCAAGAATTGCTGCAAAAAAAGGTGATTTGGATACCGCTAAAACCCGTGCTGTTAAAGGCCTTGAGTTTTACCGCAAGCTTAAAGAAGTATTTCCGGGGAATTAATTTATCTTTCAAAGAACTCAAAATTGACCTGACAATTACAACTAATTCAGAAGTAACTGTCAGGTTAAATTCAAAGCCCCTCAGACAAGCTTAATGCTCTTGCCTTCTTTATTTGACTGCAATGCGGCAACGATAACCTGACAGTTAATTTCGGAATCAGCAACTGAAAGCGCAGGGCTTTTATTATTTAGTACACAATCACTGAAATGTTCAATTTCTAACAAAAAGTGATTGGCAACAGCAAGTGTTTCCAAGCCATTTTCTCCATCTTCTGTCCACCATGAAATAACCGGATGCTCATTGGGTTTCGCCCAAACATTATGGCATTTCAACCCACCTTTGGTCCCAATTACCTCGTATTCAGCACGACGAGCATGTTCAAAACTGTACTCAAATTGGGCATACCGGCCATTTCCATAATCGATGCTGCCACAACCGCCAAGATCTACCCCAGATTTTGTAAATTTTACCATTGCAGCAACTGATAATGGCGCCTCTTTCATAAATGGAAATCTGGCTGCATGGATAGCATAACAACCGATGTCCCACATTGCGCCGCCGCCTTTTTCAACAGGGTCAGCAATACGATACTCCCGAGCCGGTTGCAACATAAAAGCAAAGCTAGATTTGACCATCCTAACCTCGCCAATCATTCCATTATTGATAATATTCATCAGCTTGGCGTGCTGCGGATGAAATCGATACATAAACCCTTCCATCACAACAACCTTTTCTTCGTATGCAGCAGCCTCAATTGCTTCAATATCGGCTCTTTTTAAAGCCATGGGTTTTTCACAAAGCACATGCTTTCCCTGTTTAATTGCCCGCAAGGTCCATTCGGCATGCTCATGATTTGATAACGGAATATAAACAGCCTGGATATCTGGGTCTTCAAGCAAACTGTTGGGATCATCAAAAATTCTTATATTTTGCTGTTCGGGGGCATATTTTGCTAAAGTTTCGGCGGCTGCACCGGGCCGGCGACTCGCCATTGCTAATAGCTCACTGTTCTCTGCTGCTACAATAGCCGGCATTAACTGCTGGTTAATTCGGGCCGCACCCAAAATACCCCAGCGAAGTTTCTCTTGCTTAACCATTATTATTCTCCCTATAATTTTGAATGATTTAAAAATTATTTTCTTTTAATAATAAGTAACTATTCAGCATGCTTAATATATAAAACTTATCAATATTAGTAACTTGTGGAATTTATGTATGTGTCATGGATGACACAATTAAGCCTACACGGCCGTATTGACGGCGTCTTCTGGAACAAGTTACTAATATTGAAACTATAAATACGCTAAGTAGTTGCTAATATAACTACTTAATAATCACCACTGTCTTTGAAATGAGAATTTGGTTGAATATAACCCTTTTCCCATTAAAAATACATATTTCTAAAAAAGTTTTTTATCTGAACTAAAAATAAATTCCATCGATGCCATATAAAAAAATAAATCCCGAAGCAATGATTCTCCGCGATCATCTTGCGTATGACAGAACGCAACTCGCAATTGAGAGAACTTTACTTGCCTATATCCGAACCGCTATTGGGCTGCTTGCTGCTGGCGCAACATTAATTGCGGTATTTCCAGAGAATAATTTGATCCAAATTGCAGGAATAATCATATTGTTGACTGGATTTGTCGTAATCGCAATTGGGTTTTATCGCTTCTTTGCTGTCCGTAAGCATTTGCAATCGGTTTACGAACCAAACAATCAAAATACTGAATCTCAAAATCCTTCTACTTTGGAGTAGTCAATTTATTTTCTGTCAAGAATCTCGCTTAAGGTAACGGGTCTTCCCATATGATAGCCCTGTGCATAAGTTACCCCCATTTCAGTTAATAAATGCAATATTTCTTCTGACTCAACATATTCTGCCACTGTCGATAAATTCATGGTTTGGGCAACGCGCCAAACCGAATCGACTATGATGCAATCGGTTTTGGACTGCGGCATATTGCGTATAAAAATTCCATCTATCTTAAGAATGTTAACAGGGAGTTTTTTTAAATATTCAAAAGATGATAAACCACTGCCAAAATCATCCAATGCCACTGAGCATCCCATTTTTTGCAATCTACTCACAAATTCCGATGCAGTATGCATGTTGGCAATAGCCGCTGTTTCAGTTATTTCAAAGCAAAGCTTTTCAGCAGGCACCTGGAATTCTTTAATCCACTGTTCTATGTCAGAACAAAATTGCGGGTCTGCAATGGCTTGTCCGGACAGATTGATCGAGCAAAGACCAATCTTATCCAAATCTGTTTCGGTTGATGATAACCATTTCAGAGTATTCCTCACCACCCAGCGGTCAATATTGGGCATTAGATTAAAGTTTTCCGCGTGAGAAATAAATTCTCCGGGCATTTCCAGATTGCCGCTGGCACCTTGCAGTCGTAATAATATTTCAAAATAGTGTTGAATATGACCGGCTTCGGGCGGTTCGATAGGAATAATGGGTTGCGCGACCAGGGTAAAAAGATTTTGAGCCAGTGCCTTATTAATTCTCCCTAACCAATCAGCACGGTTTTCCCGTCGCTTGATATCCTGATCCTTATTACTGGCACTGACCGAACCGATATTTCCTTGCGCATAAGCTTTTTCTGCCAGTGTACTGGCATGTTCAATCGGGCCATGCGCTTCACCGGGAACATAATCGATCGGTACCAGTGAAAAAACGGCATTGATATGAAAAGATTTTTTTTGCCAGACAAATTTAAACTGCTTGACTTTTTCAGCCAGTTGTTTGACAACGTTCATTGCCTGATTTTCCTTCAACAACAATGCAAAAGCGGAATCACTTACCCGAAAAATTTTATCCTCCAGATCAGTTTCAATTTGTAAAAACCCGGCAAATTGTCGAAACAAGGTATTTTGAGCTTCAATACCATAACCTTGCACCAAAGTATCAAAATTGCAAATTGAAGCATAGCCCAATAAATAAATGGCCTCCTCTTGATTACTTGATGATAAAGCTGTCATTTTTTTCTCCAGGCTTCGTCTATTGGGCAGCCCCGTAACTGGATCATGCAATGTAGTATGCTCCAAAGCCGCTTCTTTTTTCCGACGTTCCAGAGAAACTGCAGCAACCAACTGCGCTAAAATTGCCAGCGTAATAATTAGCAGCAGCATACCTAATGTTTGGGGGATATTCATTCCTCCCGAGGTTCCTGCAATCCCAAAAAAATGAAAAGTGAAGATGGTATAGGCCATAATTGCCACAGCAATATTGGTAAATACCACACCCAGCCTTAATGCGCTCCAAGCAATCATCGGATATAAAAACAATTCTGAATCTAATAAACCAGCAAAAAAATATTTTTCACCCATCGCAATGGTAAGAACGACTAACAGAGCCGCTGCTGCAAGCCAAATCATTTTTTCTGTTTTGAAAGCCGAATAATCTGCATAAGAATATTTAAGGTGATATTTTCTGCCAAATAAGGCGATGGCAGGAGCAAAAACCAATGCACCCAAGGCTTCTCCAAAAGTATAAGAAAAAACTAGCAAACGAACATCTTCCGGAAGTTGGATCTCATAATCCAGCCAAATTAATGGTAAATCCAGAATAAAACTGGTTATAGGCGAAATCAGGAACGCTGCGACATAAAAATGTAGAAAATTTCGGACTGGTCGTTTAATGAGGTCATGACTTAGTGTTTTGCGTAAATACAGATAGGCCAACCAGCCACTCGTCATCATGGAAAATGAAAACCACGCAGAAACGACAAAAGAATACCCAATTAAGTAATAGTGACTAATAAACAAGCCAATTAACAATACAGGAAGAGCTTTGGCTGCCATCCGGTATAACAGACCTAGAATAACTCCTGAGCCCAGAATAACGATTGGAGTGTCATGCTGTGGAAACCGGTAAAAATGAGAAACCCACACTACCGTTGCAATAGCAACTGCAATGAGTAGGTGAATAATTATTGTTTTTACAATGCTCACTCGATAACCCTGACTATAATGACCGGTTTTTTCTTATTGCCAGTTATTTTAATTGATCTTGCAGTCAGGCAACTGAATTTTTAGAGGGGCAACTGATTAGTGGGGCTGAAAAAACGGTTGGGAAATGAAATTTATGCGGAAAAAAGAGTGATTTAATCCATTTTCGACGTGTTTATACGCCGAAAATTAAGCTAGCTACTTCAAATCTAAAACATCCTGCATGTCATACAAACCATTTGGCTTATTATTCAGCCAGATGGCTGCCTTGACAGCACCATTTGCAAAAGTCATACGACTGCTAGCCTTGTGAGTAATTTCAACACGTTCGCCCTCATCAGCAAACATCACAGTATGCTCACCGACAATATCTCCAGCTCTGATTGTTGAAAACCCGATGGTTTTACGATCCCTTTCTCCAGTATTTCCTTCTCGGCCATAAATCGCACAATCCTTTAAATCTCGGCCCAATGTTTTAGCGACAACCTCACCCATTCGCAAGGCTGTACCCGATGGAGAATCAATTTTATGCCGGTGATGAGCCTCAATTACTTCAATATCGGTATAGTCACCCATCACTTTGGCAGTCATTTCCAGTAATTTTAGTGACAAATTAACACCAACACTCATATTTGGCGCTAATACCACCGGAATTTGACGAGCAGCATCTGTAATTATTTGCTTTTGTGATTCCGTATATCCGGTGGTACCGATAACTATTTTTTTTCCAGACTTGCGGCAAATTTCAATATATTCAATTGAAGTGTCAGGACGAGTAAAATCAATGACCACATCAAAGTTTTCTACAATCTTAGCCAGGTCATCAGTGATTTTGATTCCCAGCTGGCCGATCAAGGCAATTTCACCGGCATCTTTACCGATGGATGCACTCCCTGCCCTGCAAACAACGCCAGTCAAATCAACATTTTCAGACATTGAAGCAGCCTTGACCAAACACTGCCCCATTCTTCCTGAAGCGCCTACGATTGCAACACGTATTTTTGCCATAGTTAGCTGGTTAATTTGTCAAAAAAGCTCTTTACCCCATCCATAAAAGAATGTTCCTGTGGACTATGATGTTTACCTCCACCAGTCAACGATGTATCCAATTTACTAATCCATTCTTTCTGTTCCTTGGTCAAATTTACAGGAGTTTCAATTTGCACCCGGCACAATAAATCACCTTTTGAGCCGCCACGAACTGGTTTAACCCCTTTGCCACGCAATCTAAACATTTTTCCGGTCTGGGTTTCCGCAGGAATTTTTAATTTGACCTTGCCGCCCAATGTTGGCACTTCCAGTTCACCACCCAGGCAAGCCGTGGGAAAACTGATCGGAACTTCACAGTACAAATCATTACCATCGCGCGTAAAAATAGCGTGCTCTTTAACATGCACTTGAACATACAAATCTCCGGCAGGCCCTCCCCGTTCGCCCGCCTCACCTTCTCCGGCAAGACGTATTCTGTCACCGGTATCAACTCCAGGCGGAATTTTAACCGATAGTGTTTTTGTATCCTGAACCCGGCCCTGGCCATGACATTTTCGACATGGGTCCTTGATTTGTTTACCCTGTCCACGGCAAGTAGGACAGGTTTGCTGAACTGAAAAGAATCCTTGCTGCATTCTGACCTGACCTTGACCATGACAGGTTGAGCAAGTGACAGGGCTACTGCCTTTTTTGGCGCCTGAGCCATTACATTCATCACAGGTCACCATGACCGGCACACGAATTCTGGCTTCCGTTCCTGCAACGGCTTCTTCCAGTGTCAATTCAAGATTGTAACGAAGATCAGATCCGGCCTGAGCATAGCTGCCACCACCGCTACGTCCTCCGCCGCCACCAAAAATATCACCAAAGACATCGCCAAAAATATCGCTGAAACTATCCGCACCACGAGCGCCACCCATTGAAGAATCAACGCCAGCATGACCAAATTGATCATAGGCTGCTCTTTTTTTCGGATCAGATAGCACCTCATAGGCTTCTTTTACTTCCTTGAACTTGATTTCCGCAGTCACTGCGGCATCGTCTGTGTTTCTATCTGGATGAAATTTCATTGCCAAACGCCGATAACTCTTTTTTATTTCTGCTTCGCTGGCGTTTCTATCTACATTGAGCAGTTTGTAATAATCTTCTTTTGCCATAACGTAAAGAACCGCCAGCAAAAACCGGCGGTTTTGTAAAGTGTTTCAGTGATCAGGATAAATCAATTTCGGTCTATCCTGGGTGATTATTTTTTATCGTCGTCCTTTACTTCCTCAAATTCTGCATCAACAACATCGTCTGAAGATTCTGCAGTTTCAGTTTGCCCCGCAGTATCAGCTGCAGCTTCCTCGGTTCCACCTTTATCGGCATAAACTCTTTCTGCAAGTTTAGACGATAGCTCAGTCAATGCGGTTGTTTTTGCTTCAATTTCAGCCTTATCATCGCCTTTTATGGCTTCTTTAAGCTCTTCAACAGCTTTTTCAATCTTGGCCTTTTCATCAGCGTCAACCTTATCACCAAGTTCTTCTACAGACTTTTCTGTCGCATGAATCATTCCTTCAGCGGTATTTCGCACACTGACCAGCTCGGCAAGTTTACGATCTTCATCAGCATGGGCTTCAGCATCCTTGATCATACGATCTACTTCGTCTTCAGATAATCCACTTGATGCTTTAATAACAATCGACTGCTCCTTGCCTGTTGCTTTGTCTTTTGCCGAAACATTCAGTATACCATTCGCGTCAATATCAAACGATACCTCAATTTGCGGCACTCCACGTGGCGCAGGTGGAATATCCGTTAAGTCAAACCGGCCTAACGATTTGTTTCCTGATGCAAGTTCACGTTCTCCTTGTAGAACATGCACCGTTACTGCAGTCTGATTGTCTTCTGCCGTTGAAAAGACCTGCGATGCCTTGGTAGGGATCGTGGTATTCTTTTCGATCAACTTGGTCATCACGCCGCCCATTGTTTCAATACCCAGGGACAATGGTGTCACATCAAGTAGTAATACGTCTTTAACATCGCCGCCCAAGACGCCAGCCTGAATTGCAGCGCCTAATGCGACCGCCTCGTCAGGGTTAACATCTTTTCTTGGCTCTTTGCCAAAAAAGCCGTTTACGAACTCCTGAACTTTCGGCATTCTGGTTTGACCACCGACCAAAATCACTTCTTTAATATCGGATGCAGATAATCCCGCATCTTTCAATGCTGTGGCGCAAGGCTCTTTAGTACGCTCGATCAAATCAGCCACTAAAGACTCCAGTTTTGCACGAGTCAATTTAACATTCAAATGCTTTGGTCCTGTTGCATCTGCTGTAACATAAGGTAAATTGACATCTGTCTGCTCGGCTGATGACAATTCAATTTTTGCCTTTTCTGCCGCTTCTTTCAAACGCTGCAATGCTAATGGATCATTGTGTAGATCAATACCATTATCTTTTTTAAATTCTTCAGCCAAGTAATCAATAATTCTCAGATCGAAGTCTTCTCCGCCTAAGAAAGTATCGCCGTTAGTCGCTAGCACTTCAAATTGATGCTCACCTTCAATTTCAGCGATTTCGATAATGGAAATATCAAATGTACCACCACCTAAATCATACACGGCAACAGTCATATCGCCGCGAGGCTTATCCATTCCGAAAGCCAATGCTGCTGCAGTAGGCTCGTTAATGATCCGTTTAACGTCAAGACCTGCGATACGTCCTGCATCCTTAGTTGCTTGGCGCTGGGAATCATTGAAATAAGCAGGAACAGTAATAACTGCTTCCTTCACTTCTTCACCCAAAAATGCCTCGGCATCTTTTTTAAGTTTCATCAAAACTCTCGATGAAACTTCAGGCGGTGCCATTTTTTTACCATGACATTCAACCCAGGCATCACCATTTTCAGCTTCAATGATTTTGTAAGGCACCATTTTGATGTCTTTTTGAACCACTTCATCTTTAAATTTCCGACCAATCAATCTTTTGATTGCAAATAAAGTATTTTCAGGGTTGGTTACCGCTTGCCGTTTGGCCGCCTGGCCCACCAACACTTCATCACTATCAGTAAAGGCAATGATTGAAGGCGTGGTTCTTGCTCCTTCACTATTTTCGATCACTCTGGCCTTGCCGTTTTCTAAAACTGCAACACAAGAGTTGGTTGTTCCTAAATCTATTCCAATTATTTTAGCCATTGATTTCTCCCAGACTTTGAATTTAAATTTTTTGTATGTTTGTTATATGAGGCTGACTATTTTATTTTCAAGCCTGCTCGTCAATTTTTGAACCGCTTTCCGGCTTTTTATCACTACCTTTTGAAACCACTACCATGGCTGGGCGGATGAGTCGGTCATTAAGCAAATAGCCTTTTTGAAACACATTGACCACGGTATTAGGTTCATGTTCATCAGAAGGCTGCATACTCATGGCCTGGTGATGTTCAGGATTAAAAGGCTCACCAGTAGGATCTAATGCCTCAATATTGAATTTTTTTAGAACCGCCTGAAGTTGCTTCAGTGTCAACTCCATTCCTTCTTTAAGTTTTTCTACATCAGGCGTATCTCCAGATGCGGCCTGAATGCCCAATTCCAAACTATCAACGACATTAAGCAATTCTTTTGAGAATTTTTCCAATGCAAATTTATGGGCATTTTCGACATCCTTTTGAGTCCTGCGTTTTAAATTTTCCATATCGGCCTGAACACGCACTGCTTTATCCCAGTTTTCCTGTGATTTTTGTTGCGCTTCTTCAAGCTCTTGTTTTAATACTTCAATAGAATCTTGTTGACCTTCTTGCGTCATCTGTTCCGATTCAGAAGCTTGCTGATCTTGTTGATTCATTTGTTCAGCCTCTGTTTGAGACTCAGACATTTCCTGTTCTGTACTCATTGTTTATCACTCCGGAATTAAAAAAATAAAACCATTCGATTTTATACGATTAAATTATGGATTTATTATGGGGTCACACTTTTGGGATTCAAGGCCGCACTTAATAATTTTGCGGTAACATCCACATAAGGGATGATTTTTTCATAGGCCATGCGTGTAGGCCCGATAACACCCAGTACCCCAACAACCTGATCATTAACGGAATAGCTTGATGTCACCAAACTGCAGCAATCGAAAACATCATAACCTGATTCTTCACCAATAAAAATTTGCACGCCGTCTGCTTCAAGGCATTTATCAAGCAAATGAATAATACTGCGCTTTTGGCCAAATGCTTCAAATAGTTGCCTGAGCCTGCTCATATCGGCAAGTTCGGAAAAATCCATCAAATTGGTTTCACCCGTCAACACGTAATCTTCTTTTCCCTGATCGTCTTCGAAAGTTTGATGCGCCATACTGACGGCATCCAGCATTGCTTGATTCATCTGCTTTTGGGTTTGCTGCATTTCCATCACGATGGCCTGGCGCACATCAGTCAAACTTTGTCCTGAGTAGATTGAATTCAAATAATTCGCGGCTTGTTGTAACTCTGCCGCGCTGAATTGTTTTGAAGTATGGATAATTTTATTATGAACTTCCTGTTCATTGGTCACAAAAATTGCCAATACCCGAGTATTGGATAATGGTAAAAATTCAATATGCCGCAGTGAAACCAATTCTCGCCTCGGTAATGTAACAACACCAGCCATTTGCGTCACTTCCGACAACAACCTGGAGGCTTTATCAACTATTTTTGCCTCATCATCATCATTTTCCAGACCATGTTGCAATAAATTGATTTCTTCTATATTAAGGGGTTTAACAGTCAACAACGAATCAACAAACAACCGATAACCTTTTGCAGTTGGAACCCTTCCCGCCGAAGTATGTGGAGAATGAACCAATCCAAGCTCTTCAAGATCGGACATAACATTACGAATAGTGGCCGGACTAAGTTGCAACTGTGAATTTTTGGCAAGCGAGCGTGAACCCACTGGCTGGCCTTCACTAATATACCGCTCAACCAAAGTTTTCAATAATTGCAAAGATCGTTCATTCAATTTTGGTTTATTAGTCACAATTACCCCGACTTATTTTTTTATTAGCACTTTAACATGGAGAGTGCTAAAGTAAAAATTAGCATTAAGGAGCAATTTGGTCAACTTTGGCTGAAAAATAACTTAAAACGACATTCAGCCGCATAAACAAACACGTTAGGCAGTATCCATAGCTTTAATTACTACAAACTATGTCAAACTTCTTGATAAACAAAGGCAATTCCTTTCGATAAATTTCTTTTACGGGTAAAAACAAATCCCCTGGCTTTAAGCCATATTCCTGTAAAGATTCAACTTCAGAAAAAATATCTTGGATATCGTAGATTTCCAATGCTTTAAAAATTGCCGCGGTATTTTTAAGATTGATTAATTCAGAATTCTGATGTTTTTTGATCTGAAACACACCCTGGTCAAGAAATAACAAACTAACTGGTTGATCAAATGCTGCGACTGTTAAAAGAATATCCAGTGTTTCTTGAACCCAAAGCCCGTCATGCGGGGATTGACTGAGTATAAATAAAAATTTTTTCACCCGCATTTTATCTTTTTTATCTAAAAATAATAAAACGATCAGCTTCCAACATCGCTTCGGCCAGCTGACCTAAACCTGAAATACGAAAACCTTCAGCCAGCTCATTGTCAACTTTGTTGCGCCTTTTTGCCTCATCTTCAAATAACAATCCTCTTCTTTGTGCAGCTGAGATACAAATAACCAAATCAATATGATAAATTTCCGCCAGTTTACTCCACCGCTGAACCAAATTAACTTCATCATCAGGAGGCGTCATAAATTGGAAAGCTTGATAGATGGCCTCAAAGTAAAAAAAAACTCGAAAAACCTGATGTTTGTTTTCGATAACGGCATGAATAAATTGATACGCAGTTTCTCCACATCCTGACGAATATGGACTAGCATTTATCTGT
This sequence comes from Methylomonas sp., assembly GCA_026989395.1. Classification (GTDB taxonomy): domain Bacteria; phylum Pseudomonadota; class Gammaproteobacteria; order Methylococcales; family Methylomonadaceae; genus JALSJK01. The sequence goes on along the minus strand of JALSJK010000086.1, from coordinate 39,739 downwards.
ATGGCATATTTCATCTAAAAGCCGGACACCCAAGGTAGATAGTAGATAGATTTAAAACAATCTCTGCATTGTTTATTCAAGTCACAACCGCAGAAAATAGATATGCCATAATACCTAATCTTTTATCCTGGAACCAGATGCTAGGTTTTTCGTCAAATTTTCTATGAAATTTAAAACCACAAAAAGGAAATTTGCGCTGTTCACGGCATTTTTCTTTGTCATTTCTTCTTTAAGCGCCGAAGAAACAGATAAAATCAAACTCCCCGATATGGGTGATTCCACGGGCACACTGATCTCTCCGATTGAAGAAAAAAAGCTCGGTGAAGCATTTTTTAGAAGACTACATTCCCAAATTAACATCGATGAAGATTTAGAAATCCAGCATTACATTGAATCCGTTGGCAACAGACTGGCAACTAATAGTGATACGCCATCTTACCCTTTTCATTTTTTTGTAGTCCTGGATAAATCCATCAACGCTTTTGCAGGACCGGGCGGATATATTGGTATAAATTCAGGATTAATAACGACGACAGAATCAGAAAGCGAGCTGGCCTCTGTGATGGCGCATGAAATTGCTCATGTTACACAGCGTCACCTCTATCGCGCCTTTGAGGCAGCCAGTCAACTTTCTTTACCCACTGCGGCGGCAATGCTGGCGGCTATCTTGCTGGGAACTCAAAATGCCGAGATGGGAATGGCAGCTTTAACTGCAATTCAGGCCGGAAGTGCCCAGTATCAAATTAATTTCACTCGTGATAATGAGCAGGAAGCAGATCGTATCGGCATGCAAACACTTGTTCATTCTAATTATGACCCACGCAGTATGCCGATTTTTTTTGAACGCTTACAGCAATCAAGCCGATATTATGGCAAGGGGATTCCTGAGTTTCTCAGGACGCACCCGGTCACCGTATCCAGAATATCGGACACTCGCGGTCGTGCTGAAAAATATCCTTATCGGCAATATCCGGATTCGCCTGATTATTTACTGACCAAAGCAAAACTGCGCATTAAAACCCTCGATAATTATAATGATATTTTGCGCTATTTTTCAGTTCGTCAAAAACAAGGTACTCCAGTTCAACGTGCTGTCGCCCGATATGGCCTAGGATTGATCGCATTGAAAAAACAACAATTCAAAAAGGCTGAAGCTATTTTCCGGCAACTGGTGCATGAATTCCCCAATCAATCACAATATCTGACCGCATGGGCAAAAACTGCATTTGAAAGCGGAAAATTCGATATGGCTTTAGCTCGATATAACAAGGCATTAAAAATTTTTCCTAAAAATACTGCCATCCAGTATGAATATATTTCGACACTTCTGAGATCCGGGTATGCAAAAAAAGCTTATCGGGCTTTAGATAACTTAAATATTAAAATCAAACACCAGCCTACCTATTACCGGTTACTTGCAGAAACCTACGGAGCTCTTGGAAAGCAAGCCGAATCACATAGGTATATGGCTGAGTATTATTATGCAAAAGGGCTGACGCCATTTGCTATTACTCAAGTAAAACTAGCCCAAAAATCTAAGGATTTGAATTTTTATTTAGCAGCAATCCTTGATGATCGGCTGAATTACTTTCTCGAAGAGGAAAAGATGCACCAACAAGATCACTAAAATCATGACTTGGCAAATACTTACAAATATTTTAGATATTAATGGACAACAATATTTTTTTTGATATAGAATAAGGACGGCTTAAGGGAGGAGGCTCGACTCTAAATTGTCGGCTAAAAGTGGAGGAAAGGTCTTTAATCGGACCTCATAATAATAAAAACAATTGTTCTCTCTTACATTTAAGCTGAGCAACTAGCTTGGAAATAAGAGCTTAATAATAAAAATAAAAAAATTTAAGCCCGCATTTTGCGGGCTTTTTTATTTCTTTTATTTATATCTGAATCCGTAACTTCGGGCGTAAGAAAAGATAAAATCACTCAGTATAGTTCAAAACAAAAATGGCCCTGGCAGCCCACAAAAGTAACAAAACCTTATCGGAATTATCTCAACAACTACCAGCTAAGGCCTAAGATTGATGGGTTCGTATAATGGGCTAAAATCCGGATACGGTTCATAAGACCCGATATAGCTTTGTTTTAAAATTATCATCTAGCCCAATATCGTTTTTTAAACCGGGAAAACTTTCAAATATTTTCGATGCACTTAGATAGAACCCATCGATTGGGGGCAAATGATTGAGTCGTTACTTAATGTTCAAAAACTCTCTTAACGATTTTTTTTGATACAATCCGTTGTAAACTTACATTAAATGTTACGAATTTTGTTATGAAAGTTTAGTGAAGCAATGTATTCTCAATTCAAGATTTACAAAAATTACTTTCACAAGTGAATATCGACAAACAAGTCACTTGTAATAATTGCAGTCTCGACACGATTTGTTTGCCACGTGGCTTAACAAAAGATGAAGTTGAAGATATCGACGTTGTTATCAAACGCAAAAAAACTTTGCAGCGGGGTGAGTATATTTATCGTGAAGGTGATGAATTAAAAAGCCTTCTGGCGATAAAATCCGGCACTGCAAAATTGATTTCTAATGATGAGCGTGGCAACGAGCATATCATTGATGTGCTATTGCCGGGGGAATTATTGGGTTTTGATGGTTTGTATAACAACAAGCATACTTGTTCGGTTATCGCTCTGGAAACGCTCAGTCTTTGTGAATTACCGGTTACTGATCTTGAGGGTTTGGCGAAACTGATTCCTGGTCTGATGAGGGAATTATTTCTTCATGCGGGGGAAAAAATAAACGAAGATCGTAACAAGATCATTTTGAAAAATATTCCTGCGGAGGAAAGGCTTGCTTATTTTCTGTTAAACCTCTCTAAACGCTATAAAAAGCGGGGATTTTCCGAGACTGAATTTACCCTGACGTTAACCAGGCAGGAAATTGGAACTCACCTGGGAATTGCCCTTGAAACTGTTAGCCGATTACTAAAAAAACTCAAGGATTCAAAAATTATTGATGTTGAAAAAAGGAATATTCGCATTATTGATTTGAAAGCATTAAAAAATATCCAGGGCAGCTAAATTTAGCTGCCCGAATTTTATTCGGAAACAATAAATGTCCCCGGAATCATACCCATGTGACAGCTCCAACTGATAACGCCATTGTGAGTTGGTGTAAATTCGATCATTTGCAATCCAAGGTGAAGATCGATAGTTTTATTCAGAGATGGAATCACGATTTGTTTATTACATTGTGATAGTTCTTTAACGTTAATTATCCACTTCACTGGGACATTTTTTCTAATAGTAAATTCTGATGGGGTATATTTTTTTGCCTCAACTTCCATGTAAATAACCTGATATCCATTCTGGATATGAGCGCCAGCATCGACAAAATCATGCTGCCAGGTCATAAAATGAACTTTTATTTTTTGGGAAATTTTTGTGGAAAAGGAATGAAAATCATAACCGCTTCCAGATAATAACAAACCTCGGTTCAGCATGATCGTGCCCAGTACGATAATGATTACCCCTGAAAATTTAAGGAATTTCCGGGTTAGATTTGCCGTTAAAAAGTTTGCGGAATAACCAAACAACAACATTAAGGGTAATGTCCCTACTGCAAAAATGGCCAGTATTTTTGCACCTTCAATTGCACTCCCTGTCCCTGCCGCTAAAACATACATGGCCTGTAATGGCCCACAGGCTATCATCAGTCCATTGAGTAAACCGATGATAAAAGGACTGGTTGTTTTTCGCTGTTGCTGGAATAAACGATGAACAAAACTTCGAGGTAATCGAATATGAAAACGCCGCAAGCCAGCAAAGGCATCAGTCATGCTCAATCCGTAAATAATCAAGAACAATCCGGCCAACCCAGAGATAATGGCTTTCATCGTTACTGTGATGGTGAACGCTGCTCCGATAAAACCAAAAAATGCACCGAGTACTGAATAGGAAATAATTTTTCCAACGCCATAAAAAACATGACTTAAATGGGATGATTTGCCTGATTTTGTTCCGGCCACAGTGTAGCCCAACACAAAACCACCACACATTCCTATGCAATGGAAGCTGGTTAATACTCCAACTAAAAATAAAAGCCCGTAATTTGCCTTTTCACCAATTTCAGTGAATGAAAAATCTTGTGTAAAAAAATGTTTAAGTTGAAAAGCAATAAAAAAAATAAGAATAATTGCAGCAATAATTAACAGGTTCTTGAGCAAACCTTCTGAACGTTTTGGTTGATAGGAATGACAGATGTAGCCAGCTTTTTTTACTGCCGCACAGATGGTAGTTAGTGAAATAATGTCAGGATCATACGTGAACGTCAGGGATTCAGACGTAAAATTTGCTTTTACATTATAAATGCCTGGAAGTGCTAAAACTGCTTCTTCAATGATGTTTTCACAATCAGCGCATTGCATGCCTTCAATTGAAAAACGTTGTTGTTTTTGCATAACCCCTGGACGAATTGTAGAAACATCCTGAGGATTATACGCAGACAACAATCAGGGCAAGAAGTGACATTTTGTCGCAGGCGGATTATTTGCTTAAATTTTTCTAGATAACGATCCAGCATAAATTGACCGCAAAACTCGAGGCCAACGAAATTTTTATTATGAATGGACTTTCCAACCACAACAAGCTATAAAAAATCCACGGCGCTTTTTGTGGGTCAATTTCCGGGTAAAAGCACCAGTTACCCGGCCGCCCTCCTCACAGATCCAGACGTGAAAATTTCCCTCATAATGCATGTATGTTATCTATAGCATGATTTAAACCTGCCCACCCACACCTTTAAACTTCTCAACAAAAGCGGCAATTTTTTGGAAAACGTTATGTTTTTTTGTCAGATATTGCGGATTAAGCGGGCTCATTTTTGGAAGGAGTGCATTTAGCTCTGTACCATTTTCACTGGCGTACTCACGTTTTAACGATGTCGTAATGTAACGTTTAGCCGCTTCTTTATTCAGGTTCTCAGCACTAATTAACTCTTCTGCCTCTCGTTGTTGTTCAGCTTGTGCAAAGGTGAAAAAGGCATCAATGACGCCGGCCTTATCACCAAGCTTGTCAAGATCGGTTTGATTGATAAAATCGACCAGCAGGCTCTCTTTCGCGCGGTGGCCAAGGCTGGCGCGGATAACACGGCGAACATCTTCAACCAGTGTTGCTTTGTCTTTTACCTTTTTACTGTTTTCAAAAATCAGCTCAAGAATGTAATCCAGGTTGATTTCCTGGGATTTAAGCAGATCCACCTCAAATACCACATCACCCCAATCAATGTTTGAGCTCTCATGCTCATCCGCTGATTTCTCACGCCGCAGCCAGTCACGTATGTCGTTATAGGTCGAGCGGTAATCCTGTAATTTACGTTCGGCAGGCATGTTTATCGCTTGTAGCGTGGCCAGATCCTCATCGTTCAAATAATGCCTGGCTTTAAATGCCTCAATCTCCTCCGGGTTGTCCATATCCACGCTTTGCAGGGCTTTCAGACTGGCAAATTCATCGTAGTTTTGCAGCACATTCTCCACTCGCAAATATTCACCAAATAGCTTGGCAAAGGCCTTTTTATCGGATTCTTTTTCAATATCCTCAGGGTTGGGAAAACGCTGTTGTAATTCCGATACCACATCCATATAACCACGTCTGGCTTCACCGGTGACTACATCGGTAAAGCCCTGCATATATTCCTGATAACTTTTTTCCAGTATCACGTTTTTGGTGTTTGCATCACCAAACAGGGTAATGGCATCGATCGTGGCCTGCTCCAGATCGCGGAAGGTAACAATATTGCCAAAGGTCTTGGTGGCATCATAAATGCGGTTGGTGCGCGAATAGGACTGAATCAACCCGTGATAGCTCAAGTTTTTATCGACAAACAAGGTATTCAGCGTGGGCGCATCAAAGCCTGTCAGAAACATGCCCACCACAATCAGCAAATCGATTTCCTGACTTTTTACCCGCTTGGCAAGATCGCGATAATAGTTTTGAAAGCCCTTGCTATCCACGCCATAGTTCGTTTTGAACAAGGCGTTATAGTCATTGATGGCGGCAGTCAAAAATTCTTTGGCGCTGCTGTTCAAGGCTGAAACTTCAAAACTTTCATCCAAAATCTCACCCACAGCATTCTGTTCTTCATTGGCGGCAAACGAAAAGATGGTAGCGATTTTTAATAAATCCCCCTCCCCCACAGAGGTGGAGTATCTATTCCCCTCCTCTGGAGGGGTGCCCATTCGACTGCAACTGCATAAGCGACTCATAATACAACTTAGCCGCATCTACACTACTAACCGCAAACAAAGCATTAAAGCCTTTTCCTCCCGCTTGCATGCGATGCGTTTTTTGCCTGAAATTATGCAAGATGTACTGCGAAATTTCCCGAATACGATCGGGATGCAACAAAGCCTGTTTATTTTCCGCCGCCGAGAGCTTTTTCTCATCCTGCTCGCTTTCAACTGCCTTGAACTGTGGGCGCACATCGTTGTAGTCCACCTTGAATTTCAACACTTTTTCATCACGAATGGCATCGGTAATCACATACGAATGTAATTCACGCCCAAATACACTGGAAGTTGTTTCTACTCCCAAGGCATTTTGTGCAAAAATAGGTGTACCTGTAAAACCAAACTGGCAGAACTTCCTGAATTTTTTCTTCAGGTTTTTCTGCGCCTCACCAAACTGGCTGCGGTGGCATTCATCAAAAATAAATACCACCTGCTGGTTGTAAACTGCCAGATCACCCTCGCTTTTCATCAGGTTGTTGAGCTTCTGAATGGTGGTAACGATGATTTTGTTGTCGTTTTTGCTCAAGTTTCGCTTTAGCCCGGCAGTGCTGTCAGAGCCATTGACGCTATCCGGTGAAAAGCGCTGATATTCTTTCATGGTCTGGTAATCCAGATCTTTCCTGTCCACCACAAAAAATACCTTCTCGATAAAATCCAGCTCAGTCGCCAAACGCGCCGCCTTGAAACTGGTCAAGGTTTTACCCGAACCGGTGGTATGCCAGATATAACCCCCACTATCAGGCTTGCTCCAGTTTTTCATTTCGAACGAGCTTTTAATCTTCCATAGAATGCGCTCGGTGGCAGCAATCTGGTAAGGGCGCATCACCAGCAAGGTATCGCTGACATCGAACACCGAAAATGTAAGCAACACATTGAGCAGCGTATTTTTCTGGAAAAAGGTGGCGGTAAAGTCTTTTAGATCCTTGATCAGGCTGTTATCGGCTTTCGCCCAGTTCATGGTGAAATCAAAACTGTTTTTATTGCGCTGTGTGGTGTTGGCAAAATAACGACTGTCGGTGCCGTTGGAAATTACAAACAGCTGCAAATATTTATACAACGAGTGCTCGCTGTTGAAGCTCTCCTTACTGTAGCGATGTACCTGATTAAAGGCTTCACGAATCGCCACGCCACGTTTTTTCAGCTCGATCTGCACCAAAGGCAAGCCATTGACCAGTACGGTCACATCGTAGCGGTTGGCGTGTGAGCCGGTTTGTTCAAACTGCTTGATTACCTGCAACTTATTGCGCGTAATCGTCTTTTTATCCAGCAGGTAAATATTTTGAATATGCCCGTCATCAAACACAAAGTCGTGGATATAGTTATCGTGTATTTTACGGGTCTTATCGACAATGCCATCGCCGGGTTTGTCCAGATATTCCTCAACAAAACGCAGCCATTCGCCCTCTGAAAACTGCATCTTATTCAGCGCTTGCAACTGCTCGCGTACATTCGCCAGCATTTTTTCAGCTGTATTTAGACCGGGTAGATATTCATAACCCTGATTCTGCAAATCCTCAATAAACTCGCGCTCCAGGTCAGCTTCGCTTTGGTAGCTTTCCTTGATCTGCCATTGTTTGGTGTATTTATCGAGAACGATAAAATGGTTCGACTCGGCGATAGTTTTGTAATCCGTCATGTCTTGTTATCCTGCTTTTGCAGACGCTTTTTCAGTTCGCGGTCAAAGTCTGATTCAATGCGTTGCAGTTTATTGAACTTGTCGTACTCGGCGAAAGCTTTCTGCTCCGCCTGTTGCCTGCTAACACTGCCGTAACCTTCCAGAATCCGGTACTCATTAAAGGCCAGGAACTTGTTTACACTTTCAGCAAAGCCTTCCATAGTAAAGGTATTACGCCGCTCGATAATTCCTTCGATATAATCAAAAAATGACGATACCGCCCGCTCCAATTTCTTTATTTCTTCTTCGCTTAAATAGTTTTTGGCAATAGTAGCGTCAGACTTCAAAACCCTGCCATCGGGAGCATTTTTATAGGTGCTCATGCCCATCAAGGGTTTACTGGCATCGGCCTTCAACGAAATAATCTCTGCGGCAGTATGGCCCGTAATGGCGTAATGGAACTTGTCTTGCACATGGGCGTAAAACTGCTGGGTCGTTTTCGATTTCGGGTCGTAGTCTATACTGCACTCGGCGAAAATATCAGTGATCTGCTGATAGATTCTCCGTTCGCTGGCGCGGATGGAACGCACCCGTTCCAGCAGCTCTTTAAAGTAATCCTTACCAAAGAACTGCCCATTTTTCAGGCGGTCATCATCCATGGCGAAACCCTTGATAATATATTCTTTGATCAGCTGGGTGGCCCAGATACGGAACTGGGTGGCCTGCGCAGAATTGACGCGGTAACCGACGGAGATCACTGCATCCAGATTATAGTATTTTACTTTCTGAGTTTGTGTTTTCCCGGCAATCGCACCGTGTTCAGTGGTATGTTCCAAAATGGAACATACCGCATCCTCCTGTAACTCATTGCTTTCAAATATATTTTTCAGGTGTTTGGTAATAGTCGGGCGTTGCACGCCAAACAGCTCAGCCATGCGTTTTTGCGTTAGCCAGATAGTTTCATCACTGAGCAGCACTTCTATTTTGACCTCGCCATTGGGCGCGGTATAGAGCAGGAATTCGGTGGTTTGGTCTTGCAAACTGAGATTGGAATCAGTCATAAGAATCCGTCCCTGTATTGAAGTCATTCCCATTCTCCTGAAGGGTACCCGTCAGGTCGGGGTAATTATTCCCCTCCTCCAGAGGGGCACCCTTTAGGGCGGGGTGGTCCTTTAAAAATGCCACGACCCCACCCATATTCTGCAACACATCCTTGACTAACAAACGAATCACCGTCAGCCCCAGGCTTTGCAAATAACGGTCCCGTTCGGCATCTTCTAGCTGTTTGCTGTCGTGTGAAGAACCATCGACTTCTATCACTACTGCTTTTTCTGCGCAGTAAAAATCGACGATATAGTTGCCGATGATTTTCTGCCGGTCAAAATCCAGACCATTGAGTTTTTTGCCTTTTAGCTCTAGCCACAGCAAGGCTTCGTGTAATATTCCGGCTTTGCGCAGGGCTTTGGCTCGCTGTTTTAGTGCCGGGTTGTAGGGTAGGGATTTGTAGGTTTTGGTTTTGCGCATGGTGGTGGTTATTCTGTGCTGTTTGTGCTGTTTGTGCTGTTGGTACCACCTCGAACCGTCCGCACCACCCCGCCCTTCGGGCACCCCTCCAAGGGAGGGGAATGGCGCCCGTTCGGTGTAGGGGTGGCAGGTGTAGCCTGGTGGGGTGGTGGGAAGCTCAATAGCAAATCACGGTAGTATTCGTATTGCTTTTGACGCAGTTCAATTTCGCGCGGCAATCCTTCGCTGATGGAGTGGGTTAGTGTGTCGAATTTGTCGAGGATGGCGACGATACGGGTTTGTTCAGCGTAGCCTGGAAGCGGAATTTTAAATGACCTTAAAGCTTTTAAACCTAGATTTTTAATTGTTGAACCTGTTTTTTGAGATTCAAAATATTTTTTAGAAAAATCAGTTTGCAGAAAATAGAACAAATACCTTGAATAAAGATCGGATGATTCAATGTTAAAAAAGGCAACTGATTTACCAAGTACAATCTTTTCATTGTTATAAAATGAAACATTGCCAATTGTACCGTTTTTTGATAAAAAAACAGTATTTTCAACTGTGAAAATAATCCCGTGTTTTTTAAACATTGAATCATTCACTTTTTTTGTTTTACCATTAAATACAATATTCCCATTATCTAAATTATTTCCATTTATAAAAAAATATTCCCCAGTCTCATCATATTTAGGAGTTCCATGTAACCCATCCCCAATTAAGCATAAATCACCCAAACTCTTCCACTCAACTTCCCGGTCATTGGTGGAGTAAATATTCCCCTCCTCCGGAGGGGTGCCCTTTAGGGCGGGGTGGTGGAAGGATAGCAACTGATCCCGATAGTAATTGTATTGTTTTCTACGCGCACTAAGCTCGGTGGTTAGATCGGTGAAGGTGTCCAGTATGCGGACGATTTTTGCCTGGATTGACAGCGATTTTTTTGGGTTGTTTGGGCAGGGGATGGGGATTTTTATTTCAATCAACTTCCCCTTTGTTAATTTTGCTCTACCACCACCAGATAAATATGGAATGAAATTAACAATACACAAAAAATGATATAAAAACCTTGTATTCAGCCCTGATTTACCGCATACAACATGAACATGATTGTTAGCCCAAAACTTTCCAATTGCATATTGAATTGAATAGTTTTCAAGACTTGCTGAGCCATCCTCTGCGATTAACACAAACTCGCCATCATGCGTATACCCTTCAACATAGTCTTGGAGTTATTTGCGCCATAATATGGTGTTTCTCCAGGCAGGCGTAACGAGGCTTTTACAGGCTTTCTTCCTCTGTTCGCTACTTCAAAAAAAGAAATGGACCCTATCGATTGGACAGTCCAATCGATAGGGTCCATTTCTCATAATTGATGCTATCATCACCGCCTTCGATGTAGTTGGCAAAGTTTTCACTAATAAAACGATAAAACAGGGTGCCGAGCACATACTGCTTGAAATCCCAGCCATCGACTGCGCCGCGTACATCGTTGGCGATTTGCCAGATCTGGCGTTGCAGGGCGGCGCGTTGTTGGGTGCTTGTCATTGATCAATTCCTGTTTCTTACGTTACGAATCGCCATCAGATCAGAACCGGCCTGGCACTATAATGAGCTAAGTTACTCCAACCTAATCCTTTTAGGTCACCTTTGAATATCAGAGATGAGCTCAGCTAAGGAATGCATAACGCCTGCATTAACTGACGCCGGAAGTAGACAGCTTTTGCGGCTTTTTGCAAAAGATGTGACGCTTTCGGCGGTTAACTGCATGCAATTGATAGCTTCTTTATACTCATGTGCGTACGGTAAAAACAAACGCAATTATAAGAATAGTAGAAATACCAAAATAGATAAAATCCAACTTTCTAGTTGCATTGATACCCAAAGAAGAATGACTTTGGTCACGTATAGTATGCGCTAAAGAAATAGCGGTTTTTTTTCCTTTAAGCTCTTTTAAATTTTCTGGCCATGATGAACAGCCCCTTCCCATATTCATGATACCAATACCTATCCATCAAATAGATTCTAAGGAAGTATTAAACCAGCATTCTTTTTAGTGTTTCTGTTTCTTTAACCGGTTTCGATGGAGGTTGCTGTTCACATTGCTCTAGAATTGGCTCAGCTTTTGCAATCAATTGCTCCCTTTGTTCGGAAACTTGCTTTATCGCCGACTCAACTTCGACCTCAATTTTTGCCATTGCCTGTTCAAGACCTTGTTTTAGCCCTTTTAACGCAGTTTTTTCCAATGAAGGTTTTAACTGTTTTCTCAGGAAAAAAGGCAGTAACCACGATAGCGCAATCAAAATTCCGCTGTGAATGGCAAAATCAGTTCCTAAATAGGCTTCGTCGGTCATACTGCTGTCATAAAAACCTTTTAGTACCTGATAACTTACCCAGGAAATGGCTGCTAACGGTAAAACAAACTCACAAAAACGCGCAAATTTCATAAAAAAGCGCTGTAGCTTGTTTCCAGGGTTAACCAACGCCTGACGAGCTGCCAATTCCGTTTGCTCATGAACAATTTTTGCAGCTTTATCCCGATAGGATAAAAGCAATTGTTTAATTGGTTTTACTGGTAACTGTAATTGATCTGCCTTAACAATTAATTCATCCAGCTTATCAGTGAAACGACTCTGTGCCCACTCATCCCAAAGTATCGACTTTTGATTGACGGGTTCTGATTCTGTATTGGTTTGTTTTTTGTATTTTGGCAGTAAATGTCCGGCCTGCTGCGCATAATATCCCGCCATAATTTGCAAAGGCCATTCAAAGCCTTCCTGAAGAAGTTTAACGGTTTCGGGCCAACTGGATTGCCAATGCTTGATTAGTTGATTAAACCCGTCTGGTGATCCCGTTTTTTCCATACTGCTTTGGAGTTTTTCTTTCAAGTCAATTTGCCTTACCAGCAATCCTCTTGATTCAAGCTGTCCGATAACATGCTCATTGGCCAGCCCTTCAATAGTCGTTTGCAATTTTGCAAATTCATCCTGTGTCGTTATTGATGGATCTGAGAGGCAACTGGTGCGATAAACAATCGGATTTTCAAATCCTGCTTTCTTGAGTTGTTTAATGAAATCGTCATATTGTTCCGGCTGCCCCCTATCCCATTGGTTCAAAACAAAAATCCAGGCATGCCGGCCACCTTCAACCAGCAAAATCTGCCAAGCCTTGTTATCCCGATAACGCTCTGGACTGACCACATAAATCAACACATCGATATGTGGCAGCCAGCCTAAAACCAGATCCCTGTTTTTGGCTTCGGTACTGTCAAAATCAGGCATATCAATCCAGATAATATTTTTCTTACTTTCATCATCGTGAGTTGACACTTTAATTTTGTCGATTGGCAAAGACTCAGGTAATTTAGACAATTCAACCGAATGATGCCGATATAATGTGACTTCTTTTGAAGTTGGCCGTTCCACGCCGGTTCTGGCAATTTCCTTACCAGCGAGCCGATTTAATAAAGTGCTCTTTCCAACGCCACTACCTCCCAGGAAAGCCACAATTAAAGGCCGGGAATGTGATTCGGCAAATAAAGAGTCTGGCGTGCGCTCATCAAACTCAAGCAAGGGCTTGGCATCTTTCTCAGAAAGCCAACCAGCCTGTACTGCTTCTTTAGCCCACTGCTTGGCCCTGGAAACTAAATCAGAATAATTGTAATCCATGTGGTTTTTGTTTGAGTTGTTGTTCAGCTTGTTCTAATTGTTCTGGAGAAATATTGAAATACCGATCTTTGTGCATCATTTTGGGAAATAACGTTAATGATCGTCTTAAAATTGTTGCAAACAATTTCTCTTTGACGGTATCGTGCTGCTTCTTTTTTAACTCAGCTTCCAGTCGATGCATATAGGCTCCGATGGAGCTTTCTGCCAGTATTGACGTAACTGATAACATAGCAGGCGCAACAATTAAGTCATGTAAACCGATGCCTCCTGTATATAAAGCCAAAGCCAGGGCTGCTGCATCGGTAGTAACACGTGTTGCCCTCAAAGTATTTAAAATTGCAGGCTGATCATCCAGCTTATTGTATAAACGCTGTGCAGTTGATTCTATTTCTTGTGAAAAATCCTGATGATATGCATTCACTGATAATTGAAATTGCTCCAGAATCTGTTCACGCTGTTGGCGTAAAAGCGCGTTGACCTCTTTCCACCATTGCCGCTTTTCAGGCTCTTTTTCCATTCTGTCTAGCACCTGATCTGCCACTTGTATCAAAAAATGTTCAGCAATCTGGTTGAGCAATGCCACTTCATGGCTATGTTCTGCAGTCTTTCTGGATTTCGATCCAATACCAAAAATTTTTCTTGCCGGCCATGTCAGAACCCTGCGGGTTTTCGCCATTGCCTTGGCAATGCCGGGAAGCTCAAGCAGGGTTAATAATTTAGCAAGTGCATTTTGAAAAGTTTCATAATGGTTAGGATGATCCAGATAATCACGCTGGTAACTAACCATTGCATCTTTTAGACAATTATCGATAATTCCCTGCCATTCATCGGCTACAGTAAATTCCGCCCTCACTGGTTCAACCCAATCTGGCCAATGTTGTTTTAAAAATTGGAATTGATACTGTTCATGCTGCTTGCGTTGATGCTTGCTGAAAAGCCGATTAATCAAGGCTCTGTCTAGTTGATCCGCAGCAGGTGATCCTTGTTTCTGATAATACAGAGGAATTACAGCCGGTAAATTATCCTTGCGAGATTGACGCCATTTTTCTTCCAGCGACCTCAAAACAATATCTTGACTGTCTTCAAGCAATTTGTTGACAATTATTAAAGTTGGCTGACCGAAACCTTCAATCAGTTTCATGATTTCCCAGACTGACTGATCAGCATATTTTTCTTTACTGACTACCAGTACGATAACATCTGCCAATGCAATCGTTTTTAGCACACCCTCCCGGTATTGTATCGCATCAATTGAATCAAAGTCTGCCGAATCCCATAACATGCCGGATGGCAATGATTTAGAATTGACATGGGTAATGGAAAAACGATTATAAGCATCGTGGCTTAACTGACTTTGTTGTACTTTCTTGAAGGGAGAAAAATAATTTTCAAGCCAGATAAATTCCTGATCCTTCAAATTTATGGCAAAACTTTGTGGATGTGCCGTGTAACCAGCCAAAGCGCTTACTCCTGCAGCGCTGCTATCTAACAGCAGGTTGACCACGGAACTTTTTCCGGCCTGGGTAGGTCCTATCACCGCTATTTGAATTGGATGTTGTTTCTGGTCTTTGTTTAAAATGCCTTTTTTTAAAAAGGCTTCTGCAAGACTCAGAGAATCAATTCTATCCTGGTAACTCTCCTTGGTCGAATCTTCTAAGTCCCCGCTCATTAAAATTGAGCGATATCGCTGTATTAATTTTTGAATAAATTCCAGCATGGCATCCTGGCTAATCGGTTTATAATAGCCGAGTATTTTACTTTGTTTCTATAAACGAAATAAAACTGCGGCATTTGCTAAGACTGTTGTTTGAAATAAAGCCTAGTGGCTAAAAAAGCAAGTTTTACCAAGCATCTTTCATAAAAAATCAACAGCAATAATAACAAAAAGTAAATGTTGATATATTTAATTATATAATTTTAGAGGTTTAAATTATGAGGAAAATATCTGTATCTATACTTGTTATCAGCTTTCTAGTTGTTATTGGTTGTGGCAGGAGTAATCAGATTAATGGCTCTTCAACCCGAACTGCATATCGCTCTGTTAAGGGTATTAGAAGCTATTTACCGGTTGATAAGCGCATTGAATTTGAAGTTTCTTTTTGGTCTATGCGTGATACCTATCGCGATGATGATGAATTTCTTAGTTTGGTGGACGGTAAAACCCCGGATGAAATCATTGAGGTTGGCAAACAAATTTTTCAGGATCGCAAGGCTTTGGGCGTCAAGGAATACCGTGAATTTTCCAGCTGGGAACAAATGATCGCCAAATATACACAAGAACGCATTGATCAAGGCAAAGCCATGAAAAAATCAAAAGACCCACGCGATAACCATACCGTAATTTATAAACACCATAGCATGTAAAAAATCCCTTTTTTTGAAAATATAATGAATGCTGTAAAAACAGATTTAACATTTTAGTGCTTTAAAATCGGAGACCTTATGAAGGAAATTTTGATTGGAGGCAGTGACACTCATCAAGTGATGATGAATGCTGCAATGGGTAATCGACATGGAATGATTTCAGGTGCAACAGGGAGTGGAAAAACTGTGTCACTGCAAATCCTTGCTGAAGGATTTTCCCGAATTGGCGTGCCAGTTTTTCTTGCTGATATCAAAGGGGATCTTTCTGGCATCACGACTCCGGGAAAACCCCATGATAAAATCACTGATCGCATCAACAAAATCGGAATAAAAGATTTCAACTTCCGTGGTAACCCCGCCATATTTTGGGATGTTTTTGGCAAAACTGGTCATCCAGTTCGAAGCACAATTTCTGATATAGGTCCTTTACTGCTCAGTAATCTTCTGGAATTGAACGATACCCAGTCCGGGGTAATCTACAGCTGTTTTAAAATTGCTGATGATGAAGGCTTGTTGTTACTGGATCTTAAAGACCTTCGGTCGATGCTAAGTTGGATGGGCGATAACGCCAAGGAACTGCGTTCAGAATATGGCAATATTTCCTCGGCGAGTATTGGCGCAATTCAGCGCCGTCTGTTAGTTCTGGAAGAACAAGGTGCAGAACAGTTTTTTGGCGAACCGGCAATTCTACTGGATGATTTATGCAAAACTGATTTTTCCGGCAATGGCGTGATCAGTATTCTTGATGCGACAGAGCTAAGCAATAATTCCCCGAAATTATATGCTACTTTCCTTTTATGGCTGCTTTCAGAAATTTTTGAAACGTTTCCTGAAGTTGGTGATGCTGAGGCACCAAAACTGGTATTGTTTTTTGACGAAGCGCATCTGCTATTTGATAATGCCCCAAGGGTTTTAATTGAAAAAATCGAACAAATTGTGCGCTTAATTCGCTCCAAAGGAGTTGGGGTTTATTTCATTAGCCAAAGTCCGCTCGATGTTCCTGAAGATATTTTGGGGCAGTTAGGTTTGAAAATTCAACACGCATTACGGGCCTATACCCCGAAAGACAAAAAAGTTATTAAAGCCGTTGCCGAAACATTCCGCGCCAATCCAAAGCTAGATACCGAATCTGTTATTACCGAGTTAAAAACCGGTGAAGCTTTGGTTTCAACATTAAATCCGGATGGTAGTCCAACGCCAGTAGAAAGGGTCTTGGTCAGACCACCTGAATCTCAAATCGGTCCGATTTCTGATGTACAAAGAAAAGAATTTATTTCCCGGTCACCGCTGCATGGTAAATACGAGCAGGAAATTGACAGGGAGTCAGCTTATGAATTATTAAAACAGCGGGCCGAACAGCAGGCAGAAGAACAACAAGATGAACCCAAGAAATCCAAACGTTCGCGTGGCCGGCAAAGTGTTGGTGAAGCCATGCTGAAAAGTGCTGCCAGAAGCATCGGCAGCCAACTTGGCAGGCAAATTATTCGAGGAATTTTAGGCTCTTTACTTGGTGGCCGGCGTTAAAAAGCATTTTCTTGTTGAAAACTCCCGCTGTTGCTTGACGACGCACATGAAATAACTTGAGCACAATTTGCATATCTTTTCATTCGTCTGCTGCGTTGTAAAAATAGCTGCATAGCTTGTTGCTATGCGGCTATTATCACGCCTTGAAGACAAATAAAAATCCTACGCCAGTTGTCGAATTTATTCCGCGCGCGTCCCTAATAGCAAAACCTGATTGCGTTCACAACAATCCTTCTCCAGAAAGAAACCTGTGGCTATAAAATTCACAGCCAGGCAAGCGGGAAATTGAACTCATCTTTTGAGGCACATTAGGGCGCAACAAAAAATAATCGTTAACGGAGCCAACTTCCCATTACCACAGACAGTATCCTAATTTCTTTTGATCAAAACATTATCTACGCCTGCCTCAACCAGGCTGGGGCTAGCGGCATCTGAAGCTTCGATCAAGATTCTTATTGTTTGACCAGCGAAACTGGATAATGACGTAGAAAATACTTCCCATGATCCAGGCCAGGTTTCATTGCTGCCATTTTTGGTTAAAACAACTTCAGTATTGTTTGACCCTTGAATAGTCACCCTAAAAATATCATTAGCATCAGAATTATAAAGATGTGCAAAATAATATGAGAATGATAATTCATATTCACCATTGGCCGGTAAACTAATCTCCGGGGAAATAATTGATGTCTTTCCTGAGTCAATATCATACTGACCAACGTAACCACCGGCAGGCCTGCCAGTAACTAAATGATTAGAACCACTGACAGAATTGCCTACTTGCAATGTGGTTCCTTGATAAGTTGTTTCCTCGGCGTTACCACGCTCCCATTGTCCCCGTGTCGCTGTATCAGAACCATTTTGATTGACTACCCAGCCCATTTCAGTTTCAAAATCATCATTAAAAACAATTGGCTCAACATTGCCATTATCGCTTTCAATGCGCCATGTGAAAGTGGCGTTTGCATTTTCAACACCATCTGTAACAGTAACGGTAACATTGTGAGAACCAACAGCATTTGCCAGGACTGCACCTGAAATCAAACCACTATTGGTATTGATGGATAGCCCGGGGGGTAAATTTGTTGCTGTATAATTTAAAGAATCACCATCAGAATCAGTTGCTTGTATTGCTAAATTGATTGATTCACCAACGACATTGGATTGATCACCGGGGTTGGCAATCTGAGGTGCTTGATTTACTGTATCACCAGTTTTCTTGATTAGCACATCATCCACTCCTGACTCTATCAAGCTTGGAGAACCGCCATCTGCCGACTCAATTAAGATACGAATGTTCTGACCGGAAAAGGAATTCAATGATTGCGTTAACTTGGTCCAGCTGCCGGCAACCAAGCTGCTGTTACCTTTTTTGTTTAAAATAACCGTTTGATTATTATCCCCTTTGATAGTGATTTTCAGAAAATCATCAGTATTCCCATTTGATAAATGGGAGAAATAATAGAATAGGGATAACTCATAATCACCAGTTGCCGGAATAGCAATTGTCGGGGAAATAATTGCAGTAACCCCGGAATCAATATCTGCTGCACCCAGCCGTCCACCTGATCTTGCTTCCGTAACAAGATGAAAATTTCCACTATGCGAGTCACCAAGCTGGATAGCAGAACCCCGGTATTCTGTAATTTCGGCATCCGCTCGTTGCCACTTACCAGTCGTTGCCGTATCTAAGCCAGTAGGATTAACTTGCCAGCCCAAATCAGATTCAAAATCATCAGAAAAAAGTGTATTTCCCCCTCCCGTATTGCCATCATTAACCTGCCAGTTAAATAAAATACTGCTGATTTCACTGGCATCGCTAACATTAACAGTAACATCAAGCCCATCTGATGCAGTTACTAAAGTTCCTGAAATAACTCCTGTTGAACTATCGATTGTGAGTCCGGCCGGAAGATTATTTGCTGAAAAGCTAAGGGTATCCCCATCAGCATCAGTCGCAGAAATTGCCAGGTTAATGATATCGCCTACCTGATTAATCTGATTACCAGGGTTTGAAATTACAGGCGGGGTATTTCCAGGCCCAGCATCACCATTACCCAAAGGATTTTTCGCATGCCAATCTCTGGGAACAATATGAAAATGATTCCAGTGAGCATCCATATGAGGTGCATCTTCAACCCTTGGCATGTGATAAAAAGTGACTCCTACCCAAACAATAATGTCCTCATTAGTAATATTTTCACCATTTACAAATTCCGCCAAATTTCGCTTACAACCATTCGTGGTAGGGTTATGTGATGCAAAAATCTCACAATTATTGGCACTGGTCACAAAGAAATCATTTAAAGTGTAAGGTTCTGAGCTGGGTCCTTTATCTTTATGCCCGGTTTCTTGCAATAAAAATTCAAATGATTTGGCATGACCATTTGTATTAGTATTGGCGCCATCAACAATTCGCCATGATCTCAATGTTGCAGGATTAACTTCCCTTGCGACTTCAGATGAAAACCGGGTTGTTGACCGAATCCGCTTGCCTGAACTTAGCGTGTGATTTATCTCTTCAACAAAATCATCCGTCCTTGATGTGCCTAAATCAAAATCCAATCGCCAGTAGTAATTGTGCAAATGCGCCAAACCAACTCGATTTTGACTGATTGGCCAACCATGCGAGGTTTCTGTCGCATCACCAAACCGTTGTAATGAGCCAGTTGCTCCCATTACCGGCTCGATAGTGCCATCATCATGAAAAATCCACTGTGGGATATAATAATAAGCGCCAACACCGGAAACACTTAATATACTCAAGGCATCGCCTTGAAGGGAGTCCGAACCAGCATGATGAGCAAAATCCTTCTTCTGGGTTTGCTGACAAATAACATTTTTCCCTGAAAAGGCTAATAATGATCCCCCTGGGCAATCCGCAGGCTTCAGATCAAGCATGTAACTGCCGCCAATACCATAATCCGATACATCATGATAACGTGCGCCATTATCATTATATGGCACAAAAATCTGGGCAATACTGGCCTGATACAAAACCAGCTCTCGATTACCTCCTTTTGGAGTGTAATAGACATGATGAAGCACAATACCTTCGCGATTACGATGTTCCCAACACATATCCCATCGAGCCTCATTAGGTAGTGTGACATCAATATAATATTGATCAGCACAATGTTCTGCTGCTTGCGCATTAAAGCTGTATATGCAGAGTATAAAAAATAATGTTGTAGACTTTAGTCCGTGCAATAAATAATTCATGATTGATACCTGTGTAATTTTGTTATTGGAATAATTCAAAATTGGACGCTATAGAGGATTTTCAGAAACCCAGTCTCTGGGTAACAATTGAAAACCCGTCCATCTGACAGGTACTGAATTCAAATCTTCATCTCTGGGTAAATGGTGATAACTTGCTCTGTACCAAGTCACCAAATCTTTTTCATTTACATTTTCTCCATTAACAAATTGCGTGATATTCGTGCCACAGCCATTTTGAGATGGATTATCTACTGCAAAACGTTCGCAAGAATTGTATTTTGTGACAAAAAAATCATTGCCTAGCCATGACACATTACTATTTCCCTGTCCTTGATGAGCATAATTCAGCAGTACTAGCTCATAGGAAATGAAACCTACGTTAGAATTTTGAATAGCAGCATCACGAATCCGCCAGAAACGTTTCGTTTCATAATCCAATGAACGACCAGCTTCAGAAGCCATTGATTGAATTTGAATGGTTTTTTTCAAACGATCCGAAGACGGAACACTAATAATTTCCTCGGCAACATCATCATCCGGAGTTTCACCCAGATCAAAGTCCAATCGCCAAAAGTAATGATTGGTGAAACCAATTGCAATTTGATTGTTTTGCCCCACTGTCCAGCCATAATTTACATTACTGCCAAATTTCTCCAGCTTACCCGACAGACCGATCATCGGTTCGATGATACCGCTATCATAAAATTTCCAACGGACTATATAGGTTTTACCCCCGATTTTGGAAATGCTGAACAAATCCAATAATTCACCTTGGCGCTGACGAACATCGTCTTTGTGAATATAGCCTCTCGCTTTTGTTGATTGACACAAAACATTCTTGCCATTTAACTGAAGCCTTTGGCCATTAGGACAATCTGTAGATGTTAAATTAACCAAGTTATCTCCACCCAAACCATTTTGGGTAACAGTAAATTGGCTAGTGCTGCCATCATCAAATTCAGTGACAATTTGTGATACCGAGGCTTCTCCCAGTACTCTTCGGGAAATTCCTGCAGGTGTGTTGTAGTAGATATTTGAAAAAATTATGCCTTGCTTAGATTCAGCTTCCCAGCAAATATCCCATCCTGCTCCTGAGCTAAACGTGTTATTGATAACTTGTCCTGAAGGACAGCTTTGACCTACCGGTCTTGCAGTTGTTGTGGTGCTGGTTGCTCCCATTGCAATAGCAACCAAAATCATAAAGACTCTAAATTTCATATTATTCCCCTAAATTATTCTAGATTCAGAAATTGATATTCTGAATTATTTTTTTTGTTGAGAGATCAATAACCGGACTGATTTCAAAAGCAACTGAATCTGAGGTATAAAGCAACAATTGGGCACAACGGTGAATACCGCAGTTTTTGGCATCTTCATTAACGACACCTGGAAGACTATCGCCAAGAAAGGTAAAAGCTTTGACTTTTACCTGATCTACACTGGTTAAGGTTTGACCAGTTAGTCTCTGATATTCCTGATTTAATAGTTGTAACTGCTGAGGATCATTAAAAACCAAATCAATTGCTTGCCTGATCTCTTTCTCGATTAGCGGTAATTGAACGCCCTGGCTTTCTGTAACCGATTGTACGGCATTGGTATTTATGTCAATAACTGTTTGATTGAGCTTATTTGTCTCATAATTGTAGGAATAAACATCGACCAGTCGCGGAGCAGAACGCTCCGTTCCTTTTTCTACAGGGCGTCTTTCAATCAGCAAAATTTCTGACTGTGGTGCTGGTGACGGTGAAAATGCCCTTGCTTGTGGAACATTTCTTAAGTTCTGTAAAACTTGTTTGGCTCTTCCTATCTCGCCAATATCGAGTGAATCTAAAGGTCCAGCTTTAGAAACTCCAACACAAGTAATTACCAAGTAAATGTAGGTAATTACTTTCTTAATATTCTCTTTCATGCTTCCTCCAAGCTCAATACCCTGTTTATTCATAGTACAATATTCCTCATAAAATTAAGCTGCACTTAATTAAATTATATTTCTTATTTTATTGTTTAACATCATTTTTTTTCTAATAAACTGTTATTGTCAATAATTCGTACGAAGACTGCTTAAAAGTAAGTTATATAGCATAAAGTTACTTCACTTTAACTGGCATTGAATGCGTGTTTTTTTAATTTTCCTAACATTGTATTGTGCGATTTTAAAATTGTACTTATTATCTTAAATATTCATTCTTACCTCCCTATCTAAAAAAAATGCTAGCGATTGAAATTATCAGTTATGGAAAAAACTCAAAGCTACAAGTATCAAACCGGGAAAAGCCGGTCCCCAATGTCAACGAAGTATTAATTAAAGTTGCAGCAGCAGGCATTAACCGGCCGGATATTATGCAACGCAAGGGACTTTATCCACCACCTGAAGGCGCTTCGGATATCCCCGGGCTTGAAATATCAGGAATAGTCATTGAATTAGGAAGTCAGGTAAAAAGCTTAAACATTGGCGATAAAGTTTGTGCATTAGTTACCGGCGGAGGGTATGCTAAATATTGCCTGGCTGATGAGAACTTATGCCTTCCTGTCCCGGAAGGATTTTCCTTTATACAAGCTGCTGCAATTCCAGAAACTTTTTTTACTGTCTGGAGTAATATTTTTGATCGCGCCAACTTAGTAGCCGGTGAAACCCTGCTAGTTCATGGTGGCACCAGTGGTATTGGTACAACAGCCATCCAATTGGCAAAATGTTTTGGCGCTGAAATTATTGTCACTGCGGGCACAGATGAAAAATGTCAATTTTGCATACAATTGGGTGCTAATACGGCAATTAATTATAAAAAAGAAGATTTTGTCAAAGAAATCAGCACTTTCACTGAAGAAAACGGGGTCGATGTGATTCTTGATATGATTGGCGGAAATTATTTCCCGAGAAATATAAAATGTCTGTCAGAAGAAGGAAGGTTGGTGCAGATTGCCATTCAAAATGGCGCTAAGTCTGAAATTAACTTGCTTCCTATTATGTTAAAACGATTAATCGTTACTGGTTCCACATTAAGAGCCAGAGATTTAGCTTTTAAAGCAAGAATTGCAAAACAACTGCTAAAAAATGTTTGGCCATTGTTTGAATCAGGTAAAATCAAACCCGTGATTCATACAACTTTCCCTTTGGTTGAAGTGAACCAAGCGCACGAACTAATGGAAAGCAGTCAACATATTGGTAAAATTATTCTTACCATTGATTAATGCACTTATACTTCGCGCGGTCACGGATGCGGAATTTATAGCGCACTGATTTTTGTCGAGAGCAAGGCACTAAAACAGGCGCATAGCAAGCTACGCAACTGTTTTAGTAACGCAGCTATCGGCAAAAACTCAGTCGTTAGAAATCCGTAGTCGAGACCGCGCGAAGTATATATATTTTTATACGAGGAAATTATGCTATTTAGCACTACACCGGATTTACCTGGCAAAGAAATTTTAGAATGTCTTGGAGTTGTCACTGGCAATGTTGTCCAATCCAAAAATGTCGGCAGGGACATTATGGCTGGTTTGAAAGGTTTGGTTGGCGGGGAAATTAAAGGCTATACTGAAATGCTTTCAGAAGCGCGCGATAAAGCCATTATTCGAATGGTTGAACAGGCAGAGGAAAAAGGTGCCGATGCTATCGTAAACATTCGTTTTACCACTAGCGCCATTATGGCCAATGCCTCAGAAATTCTGGCATACGGAACTGCCGTCAAAATAAAATAGTGGCTGTTTTACTTTTTCATTTACGAGGTGTTCCCGAAGATGAGGCTCAAGAAGTCAAGGATCTTTTGAAACAAAACAATATTCTGTTTTACGAGACCTCTCCAGGCAATTGGGGGATTTCAACCCCTGCACTTTGGCTGAATGATGAATCTCAATTATCGACAGCCAAAAAATTACTTTTTGATTATCAACAAAAGCGGCAAGCTAAATCCAGGGCTGAATTACAACAACTTATAACCGAAGGAAAAAACAAAACCATCCTGGATAGCTTTAAAGATCATCCCTTCCAATTTATTCTATATTTTATCCTGATATTTTTTGTCCTTTACGTGTCAGTACGGTTAGTTATCGATTTGGGTGCTTTCAACCAGCTGTAACATAAACCTTTCCTGAACACATCAAGTTAATTTTCAAAGTGTGATGTATATCGCATTTTCTGCCCGCATTAGTAAAAATAAATATTATTTAAGTTCAATTTAAGTTTTAATACTGTACTGAAAAAAACTATTATTTCTAACTAAAACTAGAACCCGTGATTTCAATGCGGATAATAGGGAGCGAGAGATTGGTTTAGCACGGGATTTGAAAAATCTTAGCTTCACCCTTAGGTTAAACGAGCATTTTTTCAATCCGTGATGAATCGATAGCTTGTCATCTGTGCCGTAGTAAAGTCACTGATTCTGGTAAAAATAACAAGGTGAAAAATGTCTTATCTATATAAAATCATCAAACCCTTTTTAACTTTCTTGCTGCTTTTAATGTTAATAAATTCAGCTAGGGCTTCAATAACATTATCAATAGAAGGCCCGGAATTAACAAATAATACCAATGGAAATACATTTGCTAATTCTGGTCTTGAATTTATTGCTCTAGCTGATATAACGCTGGACAGCTTTACTTTTCAGAACCAGGGAAAAGCAGATACCATCAGATTAATGAATAGCGATGGTGACATTCTGTATTCTTATGGAAGTCCAAATGGAGAGATCAGTCACCAGGCAAATGTATTTTGGGATCTGGAAGAAAATCAAACCTATGTTCTTTATTCAGAAGATGCTTCTAACGGTAAATGGACTTATTATTCTTCATTTCCCAATCAAAATGACCATCTAAAGATTAACGGAAGTCACTTGATCAATGGGCTTACCAATATATTCTGGTTTAATTTTAATAACTTAACCACAACCTACACAGACCCCGCCCCAGTTATTGAGACACCTTTACCTGCTGCAATATGGCTGTTTGGCAGCAGTTTAATGTTATTAGGTTTAAGAAGGAAAAAAACTGTATAAGTTTTTATAAAATTTCAAAAATAACCAGGCCAGTAAAAACACACACTGGCTTGGTTCTGCAATTGATCACCTTCGGCCATACAAATCTACCATATGAGCAAGTCTATTAGATTTTTCTTCTGTGACCTGCTCCCAGTTAAAACGCCACGCCCAGTTTCCTTCAATAGTCCCCGGGGTATTCATTCTGTCAGTGCTTCCTAAGCCTAATACATCCTGCATGGGTATAACGGCCAGATTGGCAATGGATTCAAATGCAGCGTGGACCAATGCGTAAGGCATTTCCAATTGAGGAAAACCCAAATATTCATAAACATAATGTTTCATATCATCAGATAGCGATTCAAACCAGCCCAATGTCGTATCATTATCATGGGTTCCGGTGTAAACCACGCAATTCTCAGTATGATTATGCGGTAAATAAGGATTGTCAGTTCCACCATCAAAAGCAAATTGCAAGATCTTCATGCCCGGCAGCCCAAATTGATCCCTTAATATCTCCACTTCCGGTGTGATAACTCCGAGATCTTCCGCAACCAACGGAATAGCACCAAAAGTATCCTTGAAGGTGTTTAGTAGTGCTTCACCAGGAGCTTTTACCCAGGTGCCGTTTATTGCTGTTTCTTCATCGGCCGGAATTTCCCAAGCAGCTTCCAGCCCTCTGAAATGATCAATTCTGACGATATCAAACAATTCTAATTGGGTTTGCATGCGTTCAACCCACCATTGAAAACCAGTTTCTTGAAGATAATTCCAGTCATAGTGAGGATTGCCCCATCGCTGCCCTGTTTCTGAAAAATAATCGGGAGGAACTCCAGCAACGACCGTCATTTTTTTCTCGGAATTGAGCTTGAAATATTCTGGATGAGCCCATACTTCTGCGCTATCATAAGCCACAAAAATAGGTATATCACCAAATAAAAGAATGCCCTTTTGCTTTGCGTATTTGCGTAATTCGTGCCATTGGCAAAAAAACACATACTGCTCAAATTTAATTTCTTCAATCTCCACTGAGAGCCTGAATGAAGCTTCCAACAGTGGAGTTTTCTTTCTATCCCTGAACTGTTCGGGCCAGTCAAACCAGCCTCTTTTATTGAACTGATGTTTTAATGACATAAAAAGCGCGAAATCATCAAGCCAACCCGCTTTTTCTTGACAAAATTCCTTGAAATCACGCTTATCACTTTCTTTTGAAAAAATTAAAAAATCTTGATAGGCATGTTTCAACAGCTCTTTTCTGGACAAGCCATCAATTTCTGAGCCCTCAGCGGTATCTAAAACATTTAACCAACCTTTTTTCTGTAACCAGTCAAGATTAATTAACTCCGGATTGCCAGCATGGGCTGATAAACATTGATAGGGGGAACCATCATCATGAGGCATTCCTAACGGCAGAGTTTGCCAGACCGACACCCCGGTATCATTTAAAAAATCCACAAACTGATACGCTTCCTTACCTAAATCTCCATTACCGCCGGCGCCGGGTAACGATGTAATGTGTAATAAAATTCCGGCTCTACGTTTTTCAAGCATTCTCAATTGTACCAGGTAGCATTGCCCCTCCTCTGGCAGGGTCACCTGAGCCTTGGGTGAATGTTAAAGATAAATATGCCGGTGGCTCCTCTCCCAGCAAATGATAAAGATTAGATAGATTCAAACGAAATTGTTTCTCAAAGTTACTAACGGCTTCTCCAGGATTATAATCACCAAACCACCAGAACCAATCTGAACCCTCACAGACGGCAAGCTGCTTCTCTACCAGTAATAATTGTTTTTTGCTCAATTGTCCTGTAGCTACAACCTTGTCAAAACAATTTTTGGCATCAATTAACATATCCCAACCACGATTTTTTTCAGGATCGCCAACCCAGGTAGAAAAAGTACCATAAACCCAGCTTCCAGCAACCAAGTGAGGAATGCTTTTTGCCTCCTTATTGTCTTTCAAGCATTCCGAAAAAGTACTTAGTTCAAAATCTGGATGCTGAGAAAAATTTTTATATAACGCGTCAAGGAAATGATAGCCATTATCTAGGAAATATTCCCAGGCATTTTCTCCGTCCAGAATAATTGAAACAACGCTGGCACCAGGATCATGAGCAGCAATTTTACGCAAATGCTCTGCTAAATCTGCAACCGCATGGTCTGCATGCCACTTGGAATAATCAAAACCGATTAAATCAGAAAGGCCATCATCTCTAAAAAAACCAGTTATTTGAGTATTTATTAACTGAAATGGCTGATGGATGGTTTCATTCTCCATTTGCGAGCGATGGAGACTATTGCGCAGAACATTGCCACCACTGGCAAACCACTGAAAACCAGAATCTGATAAAATTTCAACCGTTTTCTCACTGACGCTACCTTCAGATGGCCAACAACCTTGAGGAGTAAACCCAAAAAAATGCTTAAAGGATTCAATTCCTTTTTCGATATGCCATCTCACACGCTGTTCCCCGCCAGGATAATGACCCAATTCGGGTAATGGAGCATCAGGCATGGCCTCGTGAGCGCTATCCATATCCAGCATCAATGGCATAATAGGATGTGCGTACGGTGTAACCGACAATTCAATTTGACCATGTTTAGCCAAAGTTCGATACCGGCAAATTAAATTCGTACAGATTTCTCCAATAACCTCGAGAATCTCGAAGCGTTCGTGAAGTGAGAAATGATTTCCTTTTTCAATCAGCCGCTTGACTCTACTATCTGTTAACTTTATCGATTCTCCCAGCCATGCCAGATGATACCAACACAGGATGTCTGCAATAAATTGAGAGCTTATGTATTGCATAGCATCGGGATTGGCTTCAAGCCAGTTTGCCATATCGGCCAGCTTTTGATAAGGAGGATAACGATCAATTAAACGCTCTCGATTTGCACGCAAACAGTTTTTAATAATCTCGCAGCGTTTATTTGGCTCAGGAGGGAAAGCTGGCGCGACCAATGCAGCTAATAGAGGATCGCTGATTGTGACCCTTTCCTGCAAATAATGGTTAATTTGGTAAGCATAATCCTCAATTTGCTCCAGCAAAACAGGAGCAAAATTAATCACCGCTTTTGCCTGTGGATGCGCCTCAAGGTGGGCTGCCATATCCACATAATCCTTGATAATATGTAAATAAGTCCAGGGAAGCTTATATTCTCCTGTCAGTAAATCCCGATATTCAGGCTGGTGCATATGCCAGCAAAAAACGACTTTCAGCTTTTTTCTATCGGACATAATGCCTTTTTTGTCCTAACATCTCGGGAGTTACCAATACCACACCACCGGGACTGACATGAAAACGCTTTGCATCCTCCTCCAGATCTTGCCCAATCACCATGCCTTCCGGAATATTACAACCTTTTTCAATGATTGCTTTGCTGATTTTACAATGCCGGCCGATATTTGATTCCGGTAAAATCACAGAATGTTCCACAAGCGAGTAAGAATTTACCCTTACTTTTGAGAACAGCAAAGAATGCCTGACTGTCGCACCTGATACGATACATCCTCCTGAAACCATTGAGTCAACAGCTTGTCCTCGTCGATCATCATCGTCAAATACAAATTTGGCCGGTGGTGTTTGATCTTGATATGTCCAGATTGGCCAGGTGTGATCATACAAATTCAAATCTGGATTGACGCCAATTAATTCCATATTGGCTTTCCAATAGGCATCGATGGTACCCACATCACGCCAGTAACTTTGCTGACCTTGTATATCCAGGAAAGGATAGGCATTGACACGGTAATTATTAATGACCGAAGGTATAATATCGTTTCCAAAATCACGACTTGAATCCTTGGTATCGGCATCCTTTATCAATTGCTCAAATAAAAATCCGGCATTGAAAATATAAATTCCCATGGAAGCCAAAGCCGTATCTTTTCTACCTGGCATCACCGGTGGGTTTTCTGGCTTTTCCACAAAAGCTTTAACTCGGCGATCGTCATCAACATCCATCACGCCAAAAGCAGAAGCCTCCTCAAGAGAAACTTCCAGACAACCAATCGTCAAATCCGCTTCATTTTCAACATGATCAAGCAGCATGGCTCCATAATCCATCTTGTAAATATGATCGCCTGCCAGCACTAAAATAAATTCGGGATTGCGGGTTCTGAGGATATCGATATTTTGAAAGACTGCATCTGCGGTCCCTTCATACCAGGACGTTTCAATACGTTGCTGGGCAGGAAGCAAATCAACATATTCACCAAATTCGCCTCTCAAAAACCCCCAGCCGAGTTGAATATGACGAATTAAAGAGTCGGCTTTATACTGCGTCAAAACACCTATTTTGCGAATTCCGGAATTAATACAATTTGATAACGGGAAATCAATAATACGAAATTTACCACCAAAAGGCACAGCAGGTTTGGCACGCCAATCGGTCATATTATGTAATCGTGATCCTCGCCCTCCGGCTAAAATTAAAGCAATGGTATTACGTGTTAAATGTGTTGGCAAATGATCTAGATTTTGATGTTTTGACCTTGGCATAAATCCCCCTACTTGATAAAAACGATGCTTCCTTAATTGATTTTATTTGTTACTATGATATCCAGTCAACACTACTATACCGAGGCATTGCCAAATGAACAAGCCAACAAAAAAAAATAAGCTTGATCCAGATCAAACAAAAATAATAAATGCCAATCATCATGATCCTTTTTCTATATTAGGGCGACATCCTGATGGGAAGGCAACAAAAATCACTGTTTTTCTTCCTTATGCGGAATCAGTCATTTTGCTTGATACCAACCAAACATTCAGCCGAATTTCCGGCACTGATTTGTTTGAATTGAACACAGAAAAAGAATTACCCGATCATTATTCATTGAAATGGCAGGATAAGGACGGCGGTGAGCACAAAAATTACGATCCTTATGATTTTGGCCCTCAAATGTCTGACCTTGACCAACATCTTTTTTCAGAAGGGAATCATTGGCATATATACCAAAAGCTAGGGGGACATCTTCGCCAGGTTGATGATATTAACGGCGTATATTTTGCGGTTTGGGCGCCGAATGCAGGAAGAGTCAGTGTTGTCGGTGACTTTAATCGCTGGGACGGTCGCTGTAACCCAATGCGAAGCTTAGGGGGCTCCGGTATCTGGGAAATTTTTATGCCAGATCTTGATGTTGGCTGTTTATATAAATTTGAAATCATGAATCGGGCCAGTGGTGAAATTCTTGTTAAAACCGACCCATACGGCCAACAATTTGAATTTCGCCCCAAAACTTCCTCGATCGTCGTCAAAGAAGATGAATATCAATGGCAGGATTACAAATGGATGCGCCAGCGATTGAAATTTGACTGGCAACATCAACCGTTATCAATCTACGAGGTTCATCTTGGTTCATGGCGCAGAGATGCCCAAGGCAACTTTCTCAACTATAAAGAGCTTGCCAAACAAATGGTTGACTACGTGAAGGAACTTGGTTTTACCCATATTGAGTTGCTTCCGATTACCGAACACCCGTTAGATATTTCCTGGGGCTATCAAACAACCGGGTATTTTGCACCGACCAGCCGTTTTGGCTCACCGGATGATTTCAGATTTTTTGTCGATTACTGTCACCAGAATGACATTGGTGTCATGCTAGATTGGGTGCCTGCTCATTTTCCCAAAGACAGTTTTGCCTTGGCCAGATTTGACGGCAGTGCTCTCTATGAACATGAAGATCCGCGCAAAGGTGAACACCGAGACTGGGGAACACTTATTTATAACTATGGACGAAATGAAGTCAAAAACTTTCTGCTGTCCAGCGCTTTTTTCTGGCTGGAAGAATTCCATATCGACGGTTTGAGAGTCGATGCAGTTGCTTCCATGCTTTATCTGGATTATTCCCGGGAACCGAATGACTGGATTCCTAATATGTATGGCGGCAATGAAAATCTTGAAGCCATAGATTTTATCAGACACATGAATACCGTTACTCATGAACAACACCCGGGGACGGTTGTCATGGCGGAAGAATCTACAGCATGGCCTCAGGTTACCAGACCGACATGGACTGGCGGTTTGGGCTTTTCAATGAAATGGAATATGGGCTGGATGCATGACACCCTGAGCTACATAAGCCAAGACCCTGTTCATCGGAAACATCATCATGACCAGCTAACTTTCGGCTTGCTTTATGCCTTTACCGAAAATTTCATTTTGCCTTTTTCCCATGATGAAGTGGTTCATGGCAAAGGCTCCCTGCTGAACAAAATGCCCGGTGATGAATGGCAGCGTTTTGCCAATCTTAGGCTGCTATATACTTTTATGTTCACTTATCCCGGCAAGAAATTGTTGTTTATGGGCTGCGAATTTGGCCAAGGTACGGAATGGAATTCCAACCATTCACTAGATTGGTATGTATTGGATTATCCGCATCATCAAGGTATTAAAACGCTTGTTAAAGATTTGAATGAACTCTACAGTCATCATCCAGCACTTTATCAATATGATTTTGATCAGGAAGGCTTCAAGTGGGTTGACTGTCATGACTATGAACAATCCATTATTAGTTATATTCGAACTAATGGTCAGGAAAATTTACTGGTGGTCTTTAACTTCACCCCGATCCCGAGACAAAATTATCGTATTGGCGTTCCAGAAGCTGGCACATATCATGAAATTTTAAATTCTGATTCCTGCTTTTATGATGGTTCCAATATCGGTAATGGATATGTACTTTCTGAACCCATGCCATGGATGGGACAAGATCATTCGGTGGTTCTGACCCTTCCGCCTTTAGCCGGAATTGTATTAAAACGATAACTTTGCTTTTTCACCAAAATAATAATGAAGAAAATACTTTTTGTTACCAGCGAAGCCCATCCACTGATTAAAACAGGCGGGCTTGCTGATGTTGCTGGGAGCTTACCCAAAGCACTCACTGAATTAGGCCAGGATGTACGTCTGATCATCCCCTATTATCAAGCAGTTTCGCTTGAACAGGAGCCAACTTTTCGCTCTACAATTCGCGTGGATAACCGTGATATTAATATTTTAGAAACCCGCTTGCCTGATACTGACGTTATAACCTGGTTAGTCGATTATCCAGAATTGTATGGGACGCCAGGGAATCCTTATGTGGATGAACAAGGCGAACCCTGGGAAAATATTGCGGAACGTTTTGCGGTATTCAGTCGCGTAGCTGTTGAAATTGCTATGAACAGAGCCAATTTGGATTGGAAACCGGACATTGTTCATTGTAATGACTGGCAAAGCGGACTTGTTCCTGCGCTACTTTCTTTGGAACAAGACGCGCCTAAATCTATTTTTACTATCCACAATTTGGCCTATCAAGGGCTGTTTCCCAGTACGACCTATCATGAGCTGAATCTTCCCGGACAGTTGTGGAATCCTGCGGGCCTGGAATTTCATGAAATGCTTTCCTTTATCAAAGGCGGTTTGGTTTATTCAGATCGAATTACGACTGTCAGCCCCACCTATGCCCAGGAAATTCAAACGCCTGAATTTGGCTATGGACTGGAAGGTCTGCTCAGCCATAATCATGAAAAACTAAGCGGCATTATCAATGGCATTGACATGGAGGACTGGAACCCTGAAACTGATGCAGCAATATATCAACAATACAATGACACCGACCTGGACAAGAAACAGATCAATAAAACCGAATTACAAAAACACAGCGGTTTGCCTGTTGATCCTGAAATTTCACTTTTTGGACTAGTCAGTCGCCTGGTAGAACAAAAAGGCATCGATTTACTGGTTGAAATTTTACCGGAAATTGTAACAACGCCGATCCAATTGGTTTTGCTCGGCAGTGGCGACAGTAGTCTGGAGCATCAATTAAACGGACTATCACGCCTGTATCCTGACAAAATTGCCGTAACCATTGGCTATAATGAAAAACTTGCCCATCAGATTGAAGCAGGCATTGACATTTTTCTAATGCCTTCGCGTTTTGAACCGTGTGGACTGAATCAAATGTATAGTCAACGTTATGGAACAATTCCACTGGTTCGTCGAACAGGTGGATTAGCCGATACCGTTGTGGATGCCATGCCAGATACACTTAAGGATAAAAGTGCCACAGGTATTGTTTTTGACGAACCCAGTACCGGAGCACTGCAGGAATCCATTAAAAGATCTTTACTTTTATATAACGATAAAAAAACCTGGCGAAACATGCAAAAAACTGCCATGAGCAAGGATTTTTCCTGGCAAAACAGTGCCAAGCAATATCTAAAACTGTACGAATCAATTTAATGAAAGCATTGGTGATCTTGTTTCTGCTGACACTCAGCCTTTTCAATCAGGCAAATGCAGAAATGGAGATCATCAGCATTAAAAATCGTCCGGCTACAGAAATAAAAAATTTACTATTGCCGCTTTTACAACCGGAAGAAAGAGTTGTTGCCAGTGGTTCTAATCTGATCTTACGAGCAGCACCTGAGAGATTATTTGAAATCCAAACCATAATTGAAAAACTGGATTCAGCTCAAGAGAATCTGGTCATTACCGTTGTTCAAGGCCGTGATATATCAGCTGAACAATTTAATATTGCCGCAAGAGTACAAGCCAAAATAAGTTCAAATGACAGTGCCAATAATAATTTTCGATTTGATGCCAAAATAAGAAAAACTAAAAGTAAAGATCAAAAGCAAAATACCCAAACCCTAAAAACCATAGATGGCCAACCCGCCCATATAAAAATAGGGACAGTTCGACCTATTCAGGATGTTTATATCCATCCTTCCCAATATGGGAATCCAGCTATTACTTCTGAAACCCATTATCTAGAAACCAGTACTGGATTTATTGTTACCCCAAGATTGGTAGGTCAGGACCAGGTGATTTTAGATATAGCCCCTTGGTCTGATAATTATAATCATCAACAAATAGATACCCAGGACATGCACACTGTTGTCAGGGTTAGGCTAGGAGAATGGCTTGAAATTGGCGGAAACACAGAAAATTACCATTCAGATTCCACCACTCTGTTATCCGAAACCCGAACTACCCGCACCCAAAATATGCGTATTTTAATCAAGGTAGATAAACAATAGTTCGGTATCTAATACGCTAATATTCCCTTTTTTGAGGATTTTTATCTTTTGCCTGATTCACCCCCCATCAATTCCCAAGAACTCAGCCAGCAAATCAAGCAATGGGGTCTAGAGCTTGGCTTTCAGAAAATTGGTATTACTAATACTAATTTGCAAGAAGCGGAAAAAAATCTGGAAAACTGGGTTGCAGCAGGTTTTCACGGCGAAATGGATTATATGCATAAACATGGATTGAAACGTAGCCGCCCAGCCCTGTTACTTCCAGGTACTAAAAGTGTAATTTCTGTACGCATGGAATATCTACCGGAATCTCAACGCCATCTGGAAAATTGTTTGGAAAATCCTGTGAATGCCTATATCAGTCGTTATGCTTTGGGACGTGATTATCATAAAATCATGCGTAAACGGCTACAAAAACTGGCGACAAAAATCCAGAATATGATAGGCGACTTTGGGTATCGCGCCTTTGTTGACAGCGCTCCAGTACTGGAAAAAGCCTTGGCAGAAAAAGCCGGCCTAGGCTGGATTGGTAAACATTCCAATCTGATTAACCGAAAAGCCGGATCATGGTTTTTTTTGGGAGAAATTTATACTAATCTGAGTTTGCCTAATGACGAGAAAGCAAGCAATCACTGCGGACAATGTACTGCCTGTTTAGATGTTTGTCCAACCAAGGCTATTGTTGCACCCTATCAGGTTGATGCAAGGCTTTGTGTGTCCTATTTAACTATTGAATTGAAAAGCTCGATACCCGAAGTACTCAGGCCTTTAATAGGCAACCGTATCTATGGATGCGATGATTGTCAGTTGGTTTGTCCTTGGAATCGCTTTGCCCAAATTTCAGCAGAAAAAGACTTTTCCCCTAGACACCAGTTAAATAATCAACAATTAATTGAAGTATTTGCTTGGTCAGAAGCAGAATTTCTCAGTAAAACCGAAGGTTCGGCAATTAGACGAATAGGCCACCAACAATGGCTTAGAAATATTGCTGTTGCGCTTGGTAATGCGCCCAAAAATCAACAGATTAAAATAGCTTTAAACAGCAAGCTCTCTCACCATTCCGAATTGGTAAAAGAGCATGTTCAATGGGCACTGAAACGCCAATTTTCAGGCTAAGAAACGAACATGAAATAAATTTAACAACTGGCTTATCTTTTTATCCGTCTTTTGCATTATAAAAATAGTTACATAGCTGGTGATGCGGCTATTTCTACGCCTTGAATACGAATAAAAATACGGCGCCAGTTACCAAACTTATTCCGCGCTCGTTGCTAACGGAATCCGTATTTTCTGACCGACATAGATTTTATCCGGGTCTTTGATAATTTCACGGTTAGCTTCGAAAATCCGCATATAATCCTCAGCATTTCCGTAAACGCGTTCGGCAATCTTTGATAAAGTATCGCCGCTCTTGATTTCATAAAACTCGATATTTTCGGGTTCAAGCGCCTTTTTCACCGAACCAGATGTTGTTTCTGAGTCAAGTTCAGTCACATCAATATTTGCGACGACTTCCTTTACACCTTCAACATTTCCTGCCATTAATACGGCTTTTTGCGCAGCCTCCGGTTTATCAGTAATGCCAATTAATGTCACAATTCCATCTCTGAAAATAACACTGAGATCCTGAATACCTGGATTGTTAGCACTCATATAATCGTAGATTTTTCCTGCGGCATCTTCATCACTGGTAAACAGTTTTTCACCAATTTCTCTGGCAAAGTCGAATAACCCCATCTTTTCTCTCCTGATTGTTATTGTTAAGAAAAAGACCCGATTCTGTTTATTAATGTGCCGGAGCAGGCGGTGCCAAAACCACTCTGGAACCATTTGTTTCCGGTGGACTAACCACACCGGCCGCCTCCATATCTTCAATTAATCGGGCAGCCCGATTATACCCTACCCGGAATTTTCTCTGCACACTTGATATCGAGGCTTTTCTGGTTTCGGTAACAAACATAACCGCTTGATCATATAGCGCATCTGCTTCAGCACCAGGTTCACCAGGCATGGAAAAACCATCATTGGCATCAGGTGTCTCGGTGATTTCTGGCAAATAATCCGTTTTCCCGGTTTTTTTCAAAAACTCAACAACCTTGTGTACTTCATGATCATCGACAAAAGCGCCGTGGGCACGAATGGGAATGCTGGTTCCGGACGGAAGAAACAACATATCGCCATTTCCGAGCAACGACTCCGCCCCACCCTGATCAAGCACTGTACGGGAATCAATTCTCGAAGAAACCTGAAAGGAAATACGAGTGGGAACATTAGCTTTAATCAAACCCGTTAGTACATCAACAGATGGTCTTTGTGTCGCCAGAATCAGATGAATGCCGGCTGCTCTGGCTTTTTGCGCCAAACGGGCAATCAATTCTTCAACTTTTTTACCGACAATCATCATCATATCGGCCAGTTCGTCAATGATAATGACGATGCTGGGTAATTTTTCCAATACCGGAAATTCTTCACCTTCTTCGAGGGGGCGATCTAATACAAATAAAGGATCGCGGATGGTTTCACCTTTGACTGCAGCTTCATCAATCAGCTTATTAAATCCTGCTAGATTCCGAACCCCCATTTTTGACATTAATTTATATCGGCGCTCCATTTCGGCAACGCTCCAGCGCAATGCATTGGCAGCATCCTTCATGTCAGTGACTACCGGAGTTAGTAAATGAGGGATACCCTCATAGACTGATAACTCGAGCATTTTAGGATCTACCATGATCATTCGCACCTGATCAGGCGTCGCCTTATACAAAATACTCAGAATCATGGTATTAATAGCAACTGATTTACCGGATCCGGTTGTTCCTGCTACCAGTGCATGAGGCATTTTGCCAAGATCAGCAACCACAGGAACCCCGGAAATATCTTTTCCCAACACCAAAGTCATTGGTGATTTTGATTTCTCATAGTTTCGTGATGCCAAAACTTCACGAAGTGTTATCATTTCGCGCTCTTGATTCGGAATTTCCAGACCGATAACGGTTTTACCAGGAATAACTTCAACGATTCGAACGCTAGTGACTGACAACGCTCTGGCCAGATCCTTTGCCAAGCCACTGATACGACTGACTTTGACACCGGCAGCAGGCTGTAATTCAAAGCGGGTAATAACTGGTCCTGGATGAACCGCTACGACTTCCACAACGACATTAAAATCCTGCAAAATGTCTTCAACCAATCGGGACATTTCTTCCAGATCTGAATTGGAATAGCGATTAACTTGCTTTGATCTGTTATCGAGCAATGATAACGCGGGTAAATCGCCTTCTCCAACATCATCAAATAAATCCAGTTGTTGTTCTTTTAAAGCTCTGTCGCTGATTTCAGGCTCACTGATGGTTGGCGCAATTTTCAGCGTTGGCTGCTTTCTTTGAACTGGTTTTGCCGACTTTTCTTTTGCTGGTTTCGGTTTGATCACTTCAGGAACCGGCTCGTAATTTTCTCGCCGTGAATACCAAAAATCCAGAACTTTATCCTGTACAAACGAACAGCCAATGAGGGTATATTTACCGACCACATCCATCAACCAAAACCAGGATAATCTGGTCCACAAGGTAATACCTGCCAA
The DNA here is from genome assembly GCA_026989395.1 of Methylomonas sp. Taxonomy (GTDB): domain Bacteria; phylum Pseudomonadota; class Gammaproteobacteria; order Methylococcales; family Methylomonadaceae; genus JALSJK01. The sequence continues at coordinate 2,012 of JALSJK010000086.1, read as the reverse complement.
TAGCAGCGCAAGTAGAATTAAGGTCGCACCAGAATTTTTAAAACTGGCCACCAGCAAATCCCCAACTTCCTGACCTAAAATACCACCACTCGTCCCAGGCAGTTCAATTCGAGTTCGCAGCAAGTGCAAATATAAGATAGCAGTTCCGGAAACCAGGGTTGAGAAGAAACCAAACCAGCGCAAACTGAGCATCCAACGATTTTCCGCCAGTTTTTTCTGCCGAAACAACATGTACCCATGCCAGAAAATCATGACAGGGAACAGGTAAGCCAGCAACCCAAAAAGACTCAATAAAAAATCTGAAATCCAGGCGCCAACTACTCCACAGGAATTAACAATGGCCTGTCCGGTGCCACTGTGCGTCCAACCCGCATCTTCGCTATTATAAGTCAACAAGGAAATCAATAAAAAAAGCGTACATGCTGTGAAAGCCAATAATGTAACTTCTCGCAACCCCCGTACTGCCCGCTCTTCAATCACCGCAACCATCTTTTATTTTTTCACCCTAAATTTCTATTAAAACATAATTATAGGCCAAATTTTGGATAATTTACATGAGTTGAAAAAATATAAATAATGCATTGATTTATGTAGAAATAAAAACCAGGCTAACGTTTGCAAGATCATCCGATCAAAAAAAATATGATATTAGCGGATGTATTTTCCATTTTTCAGATGCAACCAATGTCAGTTATTACTGAATTAATTGCATTTTTAAATTATACGCTTTGCCATATAATGGTTTTACAGCAAGTTTTTGGAAGTAAAGTTGAATTTTCTTTTTAGGAGGCTATCGGATTAAGAGAAGTCATTGCAGGACAAATGGGAAATAGATCGCATTTTTTGATCTTTTAAGGCGCATAGTGGCGCAATGCAACCAAAAGGCTGGAAAAGGAGTTACTTTCCCATTGATGCAGTAGAATCCTCCATAATCCGACATTTCTAGATAACTTTTACCTGAATCCGAGATTTCATTGCGAATAACAGGGAGCAAGCACTTGGTTTAGCACAGGATTTGAAAAAATCTTAACTTCACCCTTAGGTTAAGCGGGCATTTTTTCAACCCGTGATAAATCAAGTGCTTGCTTCCTGTGCCGTAGTGAAGTCATGAATTCAGGTTTTATACTTGTTCTTTAGAATACTAGTATTCTTGAAATTGGTATTCGATCAATTGTTCCAGTATCGCATTAGCATCAGATATTATGATTAATAACAGTAAAAAAAAAACAGCCCTTCCCACCAAAGAAAATCTGCAATGGTTATTTATCTTAAGAAACTTAATGATTGGCGGAGAATCATTAATCATTATTATTTCGGTTTATGGTCTTCATATTCCCCTTAAACAAGAAAATCTATGGCCGATCATTGCCGCTATTGCCGCTCTAAATGTTTTTACCTGGTTACGATTGCAAACTGAAGCTCCAGTATCAGAAGTTGAAATTTTTGCGCAGTTATCACTTGATGTTGTCGGTTTGGCTATTTTGCTGTATTTAACAGGAGGCGCAACAAATCCCATCATCTGGATATTTTTATTGCCATTGATTCTTACCTCCATCATGCTTCCTCATGATTACACCTGGTATATGGTGATTCTAACCACAACACTTTATACCATTTTAATTCCTTACCATTCACCGCTACCGGAGATTGCACCTCGCTATGTTCCTAGCCAAATGGCTCATGCCGCACATCTTCGATCTGAGGATCATTTTTTTAACCTGCATATTTTTGGTATGTGGTTTGGGTTTGTATTCAGCGCCGGCCTGGTTGCTTATTTTACCGTTGAGCTTGCTAAAACCATCCGGGTAAATGAACGGCATCTTGCTGATGCCAGAGAGAGTGCTTTGCGTGATGAACGCATTGTTGCACTTGGAACGCTAGCAGCCAGCGCTGCTCATGATATGGGTACACCTTTGGGAACAATTTCTATTATCGCCCACGAAATCAAGAGCGATTATCCCGAGCACCGTTTCCCGGAACTTCATGAAAAAATAAATATTCTGGAGGATCAG
>JALSJK010000085.1 GCA_026989395.1 Methylomonas sp. | reverse complement strand
ATAGCCGCAACATTCTCAGTGCCCCCACGCAAACCGAACTCCTGTCCCCCTCCTGATAATAGGGGTTGTAAAACCAGCCCATCTTCAATAATTAACGCACCACAACCTTTTGGTCCATATATTTTATGGCCGGATAATGACATCATATTGACACCGGTTTTATTGAAGTCAGTCGGTATTTTACCTATTGCTTGTACGGCATCAGTATGAATTTTCACCTGATGTTGCTTTAGAAAATCAGAAATTTTTTCGATATTCTGTATCACGCCAGTTTCATTATTTGCCAGCATTATTGAAACCAATTCCACTCCGTTTTTTACCTGATTTTCAACTGCTCCCATTTCAACTAAGCCATCACTATCGACGGGTATTTCAGCAACGCCATGTTTATTTATGTTCTTCAGTGAAAATGCCGTCTGTAATACCGAAGGATGTTCAATAGCGGAAACAGCAATATTTTGAGTGGTAGGCAATCCCTTAATTGCCAGATTATTTGCTTCGGTACCCCCACTGGTAAAAATGACCTGAGATGGTTTAACATTTACCAGTTCTGCAACTTGTCCTCTGGCAATATCAAGCGCACTGCGCACAACTCTCCCCGCCCGATACAAGCTGGAAGGATTCGCATAGAATGTTTCCAAAAAAGGAAGCATTGCTTCCATAACACGCTCATCAAGGGGGGTCGTTGCATTATGATCGAAATAGATCAAAACTATTGGAATCTAAGATAATTTAAAGAAGATAATTCATGCAGAAATGCAGGCGTTATCAAAAAAGCTTGAAGTGCTGTAAAAATCAGGCGTTTTCTAGTCTGGTTTCCCGGTAACGCAAAGTCTCGTCAATAATTTTTTTTGCATCTCCTTCCTGACGTTTCGCCACTTCCTTAACACTGCTTTTTTGTAGCAAATCTCCAAGACTTATGCCTTGAAGATAATTACGTATCTGATCACTCAAGCCCATCCATAACTCATGCGTTAAACAGGCTTGATTGTTTTGACAATCACCTTTTCCGCCACATTTTGTTGAATCAATTTGTTCATCAACTGCGGCAATAATATCTGCGACATTGATATCTTTCGCCTCTCGGCTTAGTTTATAACCACCACCTGGCCCTCTAATGCCAGTAACCATTCCAGAACGACGCAGCCTTGCAAATAATTGTTCAAGATAAGATAAGGAGATGGTTTGTCGTGTTGCAATATCAGTCAGCGTAACGGGTACTGCCTGACTATGAATTGCCAAATCCAACATTGCTGTCACCGCATAACGGCCCTTCGTTGTTAATCGCACTGACTATCCTCATCATTAAAGCTAATACTGATAACTATACTTAACCTAGCGAATTAGTCAACTATTTATCATCTTATTGATTTATATGGATTTTTATAGCCCTAGAAAGAAATTTTAGCTATTTAAAACGTTATTCGTGAAAATTAGAGTGGAACTTTGCAATCCGAGAAAAAATAAGCCCCCCATCATTTCAGTTGGGAGGCTGTAAATCAACAAACTTTTGATCAATCGTGAAGACGAAGTCGACTTGGAACTTTTTTAGGAACTGTCTTACGTAAATCCAGACTATTAGGGTCAGTCAATGCATGTAGAAAAGCCATCAAATTCTGAAACTGTTTCTCAGAAAGATGAATTGGTGATAGTTCACTTGCATTTGCAATCTGTTCAACCAAAGCTGGATTATCCTGCACCAGAAAGTCGATCCGATCCAAATCCTTTCTGGAAGGTAAAGACACTTGATCTTGATCGTAGTTGTAAATGCCATTTACCGAATCCAAATGATGTCTAACCATTGCTTCCAGGGTATCATAAGCTCCATCATGGCCATACGGTGCAGTCAGAGCAATATTTCTCAAACTCGGTGTTCGGAATTTAAAACGATCACCTTCATCTTCGGTAACGGCTTCTCGCCCAAAATCTTCATGGCCTGAATCCCCATGACCCTTACCCGGTCCAATTTGTGGCATGGCGATCGCATGAAAATCCTGATCTGTTTGGAATTTTCCAGAATGGCAAGTACTACATTCTGCTTTGCCATAAAATAAACGCATGCCTTTTTTTGCCTTTTTACTTAAAGCTTTTCTATCGCCTCTTAGAAATTGATCGAACGGGCTATTATCTGCACGAAATGCAACAGCTTCATAAGCAGCTATTGCATTGGCTGCATGGACAAAAGTAATATCTTTGTTTCTACGAATTTCTGGATAAGCTGCTTTAAACAACCTAACATATTGCTTGTTTTTTCTTAACCTTTTTGCCAACAGACGCCAAACTTTGGGCAAATTGCCATTGGCAGTTGCATTGGCAATTTTATTTTCACCAACTTGACCAGCCATCTCAGTCGGCGATGTTACTGGAAACATTGCCTGACAAGCCAAAACCCCGTCAAGACCTTCCGGAAGTTCATCACCTGCAGGAGTTGAACAGGAACTTGGAAATGAAGGATCTATCTCGACCCGGCCATCATAAAACATGGCCGCAAATTCATAAGCGCCCAGATTAAACACTGGCGGCGCATTTCTCGGAACTCTTTCATGAATCTTATGACGTCGTTTACCTGTATTTCGGGTTATTCCCAACCCCTGCCCACCTTCACCAACTGGCAGGGAAAGACCATCGCCAGTATCAGCCAAGGCATGATGGCAAGTTGCACAGGATATATTTTTGTTTCCTGACAAAATTTTATCGTAAAACAAAAACTTACCTAACTCTACCTTCGCGGGATTGTCATTTTCGTTGATGTAATAGTCACTATCAGTAACTGGAGCCGGTAACTCTGACAAGTCTGGTTTTCTATGTTTCTTTTTAATCTTAAAATCTATCTTTTTTGAATCTGTTAGCCTGGTAAGAAAAAAATCTTTATAAGGTCCAATATCAACAAGGAATGCGGGTACACTTTGTGCCATCGCATTTGTCACACCTTGCGTTAGCAGTAGTAACGTACATAAATAAATTAGTTTTTTGTTAAACATAACTATACTATCCTTTTGAAACATTAATAAATTATTAAATACTTAATTTTAGGAGTGGTTCTACCTTTCTCTACTTAAGCAAAAAAGGGAATTAAATCGAAACCAAACTTAAATTTATTCTAAAAATCAAGGGGTTTATTTTCGAGTAAATTTCGAGTAAATATATAACTACATAACTGCAAACAAATACCTTGACTTCACTGAAAAAAAATATTCTTAATAAGCAAAATAGATTCACAACTAAATTTTGCGTATTAGCTGGAAGATTACCAGCCTGCCTGAAAAAGAAACATTGTCCGCATGGACAATATTCATACCACAATACTGCTTGATACAAGCTTGCTTGCTCTTCTCTATTAAAGAATAGTAATCTCCAAAAAAAGACTGATAAATAAGTCAGCCAACCCTCTTAATTAAGGTCATCTTAAGATTACAACAGGGAAAGGTGCTTGTAAAGGATTTCAATGCCTTTGATGCTTATTTTGATAATAAACAGGCAATACTTTGATTGAATTTAATGACAATGTTTGTTGAAAAATGATTCAACTTAAAAGTGTTTAAATTATTACTGTAAATGATTTAATAACTTTCGACATCCATATTAACATTATGACTCATGTGGTTTATACCATGGAATTAGAGGCACTGGACAACCTAACAATGGCTCGTTCTTTATAAATGTGAATGTCCAGTTTTACTACTTATTACTCCCATCTTCAATTTCACAGCCATCCAATTCAGGGAAAGGCTGCTCCTCGCACTCGATGCCGGCTTCATTAAGTGCTTTGGTTAAACATTCCAGGCGGTTATCCATCAAATGGATATGATCCAGCATATGATTGATAGCTCGGGCGATCGGGTCTGTCATATCTGCAGTCGCCCCATAGGCATCGAAACCAATTTTTTTGGCAATTTTATCTCGTTCTGACTCAGATTTTTTTGCATTTGGGTCAATAATATGTCCAGGAATACCAACTACAGTTGCTTCCGCAGGCACTGGTTTAACAACGACAGAATTTGAACCTACTCTGGCGCCCTCTCCAATATCGATTGGCCCTAAAACCTTTGCACCGGCGCCAATCACCACTCCATTATGTAATGTTGGGTGGCGTTTTCCCTTCTCCCAACTGGTTCCACCCAAAGTAACACCATGGTACAGAGTACAATCATCACCAATAACGGCAGTTTCACCAATCACCACCCCCATTCCATGATCAATAAAAAAACGTCTGCCGATTTTCGCACCCGGATGAATTTCAATTCCGGTCAACCAGCGCCCAATGTGAGAAATAAAACGACCAGCCCACCGAAACCCATGCTGCCAAAGCCAATGTCCAAACCTATGAATAATCAAGGCATGAAATCCAGGGTAGGTGGTAATCACTTCAAACACAGTTTGAGCGGCAGGATCCCTTTCAAAGACACAGTTAATATCTTCCTTTAATATAGATAACCAATTATTCATTACACTTATTTCCTTGAGACATCCTCAAAATACCCCTTAAAATATCAACTTCCTTGGTATCAAGTCGAGTACGATTATAAATTCGTCGCAAACGGCGCATGATGGACTTGGATTTATCCGGATGCATAAATCCGATATCAATAAGCGCCTGATGCAAATGTTGGTAAAACAGCTCTAATTGTTGAGATGTCGCCAACGCTTCACGCTCTGAAGTTAAAAGTTTATGTTCTTGCCTTTGCTCAGAAGCAACGAAAAGTTCATAACCTACGACCTGCACGGCAGCAGCTAGATTGAGAGAACTAAATGCCGGGTTGCATGGAATTCGCAGCAAAAAATGACATAAGTCGAGCTCCTGATTCGTCAACCCTGAATTTTCCCGCCCGAAAACAATTGCCACATTTGTTAAATTTCCGTCTGAGACTATCTTTTCCGCACATTCTCTTGCTGCCAGTACCGGCCAACTCAAAGTTCGATCTCTGGCACTTGCGCCAAAAACCAAGGTACAATCAGATATCGCCTCTTGCAAACTATCGCAGATCTTAGCCGCAGCCAGTATTTCATCAGCACCAGAGGCTCGGGATGTAGCATCAGCACTTGGAAAAATATTGGGTGAAACCAGATAAAGCTGATCCAATTTCATATTTTTCATTGCTCGCGCAACCCCACCGATATTCCCTGGATGAGAGGTTTCAACTAAAACAATTCGAATCTTTTTCAACAAATTGGCCATATCCTTGAAATTAAAAACTAACAAATTCTAACAAAATATTTATTTCTATATGGCATTATCACATGCTATTGTTAAATAAGGATTTATTTATATTAACCTTTTATTAAATATATGAGATTTGTAACTATTCAGTATATTTAATACAACTAAAATTATAAATATCAGTGTCTTATGTAGTAGGTGTAAAGTGTATGTGTCATGGATGACACAATCAAGCCTACACGGATGTATTTACGGCATCTTCTGGAATAAGTTACTGATATTGAAACTACAAATACGCTGAGTAGTTACTGGGATTTTAATAAAGTCAATGACTTATGATTGCACTCAAATTTTACTTAAAATCTCTGCTGAAATTATGAATACTCCAAACTATTTACATAAATTCAAATTCTAATTGCGTAGAATTATCAGCCAACTTTATAATCAAAGGTATTAACATGCCTTTTGAGAAATCATGAGGTCGATAATGAGTAAAAATAAAGTTCGATTTCAAAAAGGTATGAATTTATCAGTTCGTAAAGTGAAGTGACTACACTAACTTGGTCAAACAGATTAAATATACGCAATGATTAACAATACATTTTGCGTTTTCTTAGAACCCTGATTACCACCAATTTCTTATTAAGATAAAAAAAGACCAAATTATTAGACGACAATTACCCTGACCGGTTTAGTGTAGCCATTTCACTTTATAGCGGGTAGTTCACTGCCGCACAGGCAGCTTAGAAATAAGGTAACATTTTCAATGTATGTCGATGTTAGTTAGCTACCACTATACTTCGCGCGGTCACGACTACGGATTTCTAACGACTGAGTTTTTGCCGATAGCTGTGTTACTAAAACAGTTGCGTAGCTTGCTATGCGCCTGTTTTAGTGCCTAGCTCTCGGCATAAATCACTGCGCTATAAATTTCGCATTCGTAACCGCGCGAAGTATAGTTTTAATTCTATTTTGAGCTACGTTATTTTGACTTGTCCAGTTGCTTATTTAATTTTGCGTATTGTGCTTTGAGTCGAAATATTTTGAAAAAAGCTGCAAAAAAACCTATCGCGATGCCTGCAAACAATTCGATGGTTAACGCAACAACTAAAGGTAACTGGATCGAGGTGAAATATAAATTAATTTCAATTGGTTGGAAATTTAAAAGAGAAAAAACCAAGGCAATGGCGGCTATCAACAAAAATACAAAAATTAAAATTATTTTTGAAAATAATGCCATGAGGTTTTTTTTAATAGTTACAAATAGTGATAATTAGCAGCTATCATTTAATCAGCCACTGAAATTCTCTTGATTCATAATAAAACAACTAAAATATTCCCGTACTATTATTTTGTAATTAGGGAAATTTATGTATTCTTTACAAACCTTATTTTTAAATCTTAATCGACTATTTTATATTTCTCACGCGACTCATTGACACGAGTCCGCAGTTCTTTACCTGGTTTAAAATGGGGAACATATTTTGAAGAAAGAGCGACAGAGTCTCCAGTTTTTGGATTCCGTCCCATCCGTGGAGGACGATAATGTAATGAGAAGCTTCCGAAACCTCTCACCTCTATACGCTCTCCTGAAGCTAAAGCATTGCTCATTTGTTCAAGAATACACTTAACAGCCAATTCTACATCTCTCAATTCCAAATGGGGTTGTTTTTTTGCAAGCTCTTCTATTAATTCAGATTTTGTCACTTTTAATCCTGCACTCAAGAAAGGGGCTGGGGTTCCTTTTTTAAAACACTCCAAAAGGAAACCGCTAACCATTTATCTTTTATCAAAGTAAAAGAGGGGATTTTTTACCTTGTACAAACTATAAACATTTTAAATATTAACCCTTATTATATTGAAAGTAAAAGTAAATATAAAAAACGTTCATAAAAAAAGGGCATACTATAGTGAACTATACATATGCCCAAATTTCAAACTGCTATTTTTCTATTTGCTTAAAAATATCACCCAAAGTTGGCGTGGTAGCCTGGGCAGAGAAATCTTTAATTGCAGCAACTTCATCATCTCTTTCCATTGCTTTAATAGAAAGAGAAATCGCTTTGTTCTTTTTATCAACTCCAGTGAATTTAGCAGTTACCTCATCACCTTCTTTCAAGTGAGTTCTTGCATCTTCAACTCTGTCTCTTTGAATTTCAGAAGCTCTTAGATAACCTTCGACATTGTCCGCTAAAGTAACAACTGCACCTTTCGCATCAACTTCCTTTATTACACCTTTCACGATACTACCTTTTTCATGGACAGCCAGATAATTTTGAAAAGGATCTTGTTCTAATTGCTTGATACCAAGGGAAATACGCTCTCGTTCTGCATCAACAGCAAGAATCACCGTTTCAACTTCATCACTCTTTTTATAATCTCTGATTAAAGCTTCGCCGGTATCGTTCCAAGAAATATCAGACATATGCACCAAGCCATCAATTCCACCTTCCAATCCAATAAAGATACCAAAGTCAGTGATTGATTTAATATTGCCTTTGATTTTATCGCCTTTATTATGCGTTGCTGCAAATTCATCCCAAGGATTTGGCTTACATTGTTTCATCCCCAAAGAAATACGACGACGTTCTTCATCAATTTCCAGGATCATGACTTCAACTTCGTCACCTAGTTGAACAATCTTTGAAGGATTAGCATTTTTGTTTGTCCAGTCCATTTCAGAGACGTGAACAAGTCCTTCAACACCTTCTTCGATTTCGACAAAACAACCGTAATCAGTGAGATTGTTTACTTTACCAAAAACGCGTGTTCCAGCTGGATAACGACGGGCAATATTTTGCCATGGATCTTCAGCCATTTGCTTCATACCTAAAGAAACACGATTTTTTTCTTTTTCGTATTTTAATACTTTGACCTGAATTTCCTGGCCAATCTCAACACATTCGGATGGATGTCTGACTCGGCGCCATGCCATATCAGTAATATGTAATAATCCATCAATTCCACCTAAGTCAATAAATGCACCGTAATCGGTCAGGTTTTTGACAATGCCTGTAACTACAGCACCATCAGACAATGTTTCAAGCAAGGCTTCCCTTTCTGCGCTGTACTCTTTCTCAACCACGGCACGGCGAGACAATACAACATTATTACGTTTCTGATCAATTTTAATAACTTTGAATTCCAGATCCCGGCCTTCCAGGAAACTGGTATCCCTGATCGGGCGAACATCAACCAGAGAGCCTGGCAAAAATGCTCGTAAAGCACCGATTGCAACAGTAAAGCCACCTCTAACTTTACCGTTAATTCGGCCAACAACGATTTCATCATTTTCAAAGGCTTCTTCAAGCTCAGCCCAGGCTTTATTTTTCTTAGCTTTATCACGGGAAAGAAGTGTCGAACCAAGTCCGTCTTCGAACATATCCAGGGCAACTTCGACCTCATCGCCTATTTGGACTTCCAGTTCGCCATCGGCATTTAAAAACTGCCATTTTGGAATCACGCCTTCTGACTTCGATTGTGTGCTAACTATGACCATATCGTTTTCAATATCGATAACAGTGCCCGTTAACATCGCCCCTGGCCGCATCTCTGTTTTGGCCAAACTTTCTTCAAATAATTCTGCAAAGCTTTCGCTCATTTTCTCTTTCCCGCGCTTACTTTAATGCAAGCAAGCTTATCTATTTCAAAGTTAAAAATTGCTTAAACGTACGATAATAATATCAAATCATTCAAACACCCAAAAAATCAATCAATAAAATCAAAGACTTCATTAATTACTGCTACTATACTCTTGTTTGAAGAATCAATATAATGTGCATTTTCTGCCATTTCCAAAGGCGCTACACTACGTTCTCGATCACGACGATCACGTTCTTCAATATCATGAGTTATCTGTGTTAGGTTAGCATCAATCCCTTTTTCAATCAACTGTTTATATCTTCTTTTTGCTCGCGTTGCAGCATCTGCCGTTAAAAAAACTTTATAGCGTGCATCCGGGAACACAACCGTCCCCATATCTCGCCCATCGGCAACCAACCCTGGCTGCTGTTTGAAATCACGTTGTTTTTGCAATAAGACTTTTCTTACTTCTGGCAAAGCCGCAATTTTTGACGCAACAGCTCCAGTTTCTTCACTTCCCAAACGGGATGAAATATCTTCTCCACCCAATAAAACGGTTAACTCTTCATTACATTCAAAGCTCAATTGCATCTGTTTGGCAATTTTTGCAATTTCGGCTTCATCATCCAAACCGGCACCCTGATCTAAAACAGCAATTGCCAATGCGCGGTAAATAGCTCCACTATCCAGATAATTCCATCCCAACTTTTTTGCCACTGCCCAACTTATTGTGCCTTTTCCAGCACCACTTGGACCGTCAATCGTTAGAACAGGAATGCTCATGACACTTCTTTACTTTCAATATTCAAGCCCAAACTTGCCGCCAATTGTACAAATGGCGGAAATGAAGTGTTAACATTGGCACAATCCTGTATCGTAATGGGGGCATCAGCACATAACCCTGCAATCGCGAAAGCCATGGCTATCCGATGATCGCCATGTGATATAACTTCACCGCCCCCTATTTTTCCGCCTTGAATTATCATTCCGTCCTTTGTTGGCCTGGCATCAATACCCAATATCTGTAATCCATCCGCCATTACCTGTATACGATCACATTCTTTAACCCGAAGTTCCTCGGCATCTGTCAAAACTGTTTGTCCTTCAGCACAGGCTGCCGCAACAAACAGTACTGGAAACTCGTCAATCGCCAATGGCACCAAATCTGATGGAATGTTTATTCCTTTCAGTTGACTGGAACGAACCCTTATATCTGCTACCGGCTCCCCTCCTACCGTTGTCTGATTAGAAATTTCAATATCTGCACCCATTAATTTCAGGATATCGATGATCCCGGTCCGGGTTGGGTTAATGCCAACATGCTTAAGTAAGACTTCGGAGTTTTCGGCAATACTAGCCCCCACCAAAAAAAATGCGGCGGATGAAATATCGCTTGGAACATCAATGTCACAGGCATCAAGAGAGCCGCCACTATTAATAGTTACTTTGTTGCCTTCACGTGTTACCGAATAACCAAAACCTGTGAGCATTCTTTCGGTATGATCTCGGGTTGGTGCTGGCTCAGTCACTGAAGTTTCCCCCTCAGCATACAAACCGGCCAATAAGACGCATGATTTAACCTGAGCGCTGGCCATTGGCATTAAATAATCAATACCATGTAAAGATTGGCCGCCTTTAATATGTAACGGCGCGGTTCCTTGTTCTGTGGTTGCAATTTTGGCACCCATTTCGGCCAAAGGCTGAGTCACTCGTTTCATTGGCCGTTTTGATAATGATTCATCGCCAGTCAAGGTACTATCAAAACTCTGCCCGGCTAATAGCCCGGACAATAAACGCATAGAAGTTCCTGAATTACCAAGATATAATGGCTTTTCTGGCGCTTTGAGACCATGCAGACCAACACCTTGAATGGTTAGCTCACCGTTATCAGGTCCTTTTATTGTCACGCCCATATCGCGAAATGCTTGCAAGGTTGCTAAAGCATCTTCAGCTTCCAAAAAACCCTTGACATGGGTAATCCCGTTTGCCAACGAACCTAGCATTATCGAACGGTGAGAAATTGACTTATCACCCGGCACTCTGATCTTGCCCTGCATATTACCACCTGGCTCGACCATAAAATTAATTGATTTAGACATTATTACTGCTCAAAAAGATTAAGAAACCGCTGTCTTGCTTTCCGCGCATTATCAAAAGTATCGAAAAGCATTTGACTTTCATCGTTTTCCAGCATTTTAGAGATTTTCTCCAATTCGTTTTGTAACTGCTGGATTAATTGAGTTATTTCATTTTTATTGGCTAGGCAAATATCCCGCCACATTGAAGGATCACTGGACGCAATCCGTGTAAAATCTTTAAAACCGCCTGCCGCAAATTTAAAAATCTCGTTTTTTTCATCCTTTTTCCCCAACAAATCGACCAGAGAAAAAGCCAAAATGTGAGGTAAATGACTGGTGGCGGCAAGAACATGATCGTGATGTTCCACATCCATGATTGAAATGGATGCCCCCAACATCTCCCAAAATTGCTGTATTTTCAACAATGACTGCTGGGAAGTTTCCAAAGTTGGTGTAATAATCAAGCGTTTCTTGTCGAATAAACTATCGATTGCCGCTTCTGCACCGCTCTGTTCAGCCCCCGCAATGGGATGTGTCGGAACAAAATTTTCTGGCACAAAGCCGAATGCTTTTTCAGCCGCCTCAACTACATTCACTTTGGTACTGCCTACGTCGGAATAGACAGCAGAATCAGACCAATAGTCTTTTAATTGAATAAAAATATCTTCAATCACGCCAACAGGCGTTGCAATAACAACGCAGTCCGCTCCCTGAACAGCCGACTTTATGTCAAAATAATGGTGATCAATGATACCTTTTGCTTGGGCTAAATCCAGGTTTTTTTTATCTTCCCGCCGGCCAAAACCAACAATATCAGAACAAAGCTTTTTTTTTCGCGCGGCCAGTGCAATCGAGCCGCCAATCAAACCCACGCCAATAATGCAGATTTTATTAAACATCCCTTAGCACTTCAGATAAAGCGTCAATAAAAAATTGATTCTCTTCCAGAGTGCCAATACTAATCCGTAAATGATTTGGCATTTCATAATTTGCAACTGGCCGGACAATAACCCCTTTTTTCAATAAAGCTTCATAAACCGGAAAAGCAGGACGGTGTAAATCCACAGAAACGAAATTACCCGCAGAAGGAATCCAGGACAAGTTAAGGTCTGAAAAAGCCTTGGTTAATTGCTTCATGCCCTGGCGATTAACATCCAGGGTTTTATGCAAATAATCACTATCGTCCAAAGCAGCTTGCGCGGCAGCTAAAGCCAACGAATTATTATTAAAAGGTTGGCGAACTCTGTTGAGAAGATCGATCATTTCAACCGATGACAAACCATAGCCAACTCTTAATCCGGCAAGACCGTATGCTTTTGAAAAGGTACGTGTGATAATGAAATTGGCAAACTGCTCCAGCCAAAGCCTGGAATTAAAATTTTCCTGCTCGTTTATAAATTCGTAATAAGCTTCATCAAGAACGCAAATCACATGCTTAGGAAGCGATTTTAAAAAAGATTCCAGTTCATCATGCTGCAAAAAAGTTCCAGTTGGATTATTGGGATTAGCAATAAAGACCATGCGTGTATTTGCAGTCACTGCCTTCAACATGCCATCAAGATCATGCCCATAATTCAAGGCAGGAATACTTTTCCCTTGTGCTCCGACAGCCTGTGTCACCAAAGGATAAACGGCAAAAGCGTGCTGGGAAAAAATGACTTCGGTATCAGGCGTTAAAAAAGTCCTCGCCAATAGCTCAAGAATTTCATTGGAACCATTGCCCAGAACAATTTGCTCAGTTGAAATATCATGGCGACCGGATAAAGCTTGCTTTAATAAAAACCCTGAACCATCAGGATATCTTGCCAAATCTGGTAATGCTGTCTCGATTGCTGCAATCGCCTTCGGACCGGGCCCTAATGGATTTTCGTTAGAAGCCAGCTTCACGATATGTTCCAAACCCAGCTCGCGCTGCAATTCAGTGATTGGTTTTCCCGGGGCATAAGGCACTAACTGTTGAACGCCGGGAATGGCTAATTGAAAAAGGGATTGTTTAGTCACTTTCAGCTTGAATCTTTAGGTTGCAATAACTTTTTATAAAACTGCTTTTGGATAAGAACCCAATACCTTGACAGTCTCAGCGCGTTGTTTTAATGATTCCAGAACTTTCTGGATCTGCGGATCCTGAAAATGACCATCAATATCGATAAAAAACACATATTCCCACAATCCTTGCCGAGATGGACGTGATTCAATCCGGTTCATGCTTATGCCATATTCTGCAAAAGGCTCTAAAATTTTATAGAGCGCTCCAGGCTGATTACCGGTCGAAATAAGCAAGGAGGTTTTGTCATCTCCAGTGCTGTTGGCAATTTGTGACCCGATAATTAAAAACCTCGTGGTGTTGTCATTTTCATCTTCGATATTCTTTTCCAGAATCTTCAGGTCATACAAATCTGCCGCAACTTCGCCAGCAATTGCAGCTTTACCAGGTTGTTTTGCCGCAAGTTTAGCGGCTTCAGCATTGCTAGTAACCGCTGTTAACGGGACATCCGGTATAGTTCGATTTAACCATTTTCGGCATTGAGCCAACGATTGCTGATGCGAATAAATTTCTGTGATATCGGCAAGCCGCTCAACCGAGCCAATCAAATTATGGTGAATCCTGATTTCTACTTCGCCACAAATTTGTAGTGGCGATGTTATAAATCGATCCAAAGTGTGGGTAATCACTCCTTCGGTAGAATTTTCAATTGGTACTACACCAAACTGACATTGGTCATTTTCAACAAGTTTGAAAATATCATCAATTGACGTTGCCGCAATTGTACAGGCGGCATGACCAAAATGTTTATAGGCAGCCTGCTGGGTAAAGGTGCCTTCCGGCCCCAAAAAGGCTACTTGCAATGGTTTTTCCAAAGCCAAACACGCTGACATCAATTCCCGAAATAACCTGACTACAGACTCATCATCCAGCGGTCCTTGATTGAGCGCTTTAATTCTTCGTAGTACCAATGCTTCCCGGTCGGGACGATAAAAACAGCCCGTTTCCCCTTCTGCCATTTTGGTCTTTGCAACATCAATAGCGACACTGGCACGTTGATTAATCAACTGCAGAATTTCTTTATCAATCGCATCGATTTTATTTCTTAATTCGGATAAAGGTTCAACGGAAGTCATGATGGCTAGCTATTAATGCGTTCTTTCAAATTCAGCCATAAATTGAATCAAAGCATCCACACCTTGTTCTGGCATAGCATTATAGATGCTTGCCCGCATGCCTCCCACAGAACGGTGTCCTTTCAAAGCTTCCAGACCATTAGCTTGGGCTTGTTGCAAAAATTCGCCATCCAATGCTGAATCCTTAAGAATAAACGGTATATTCATTCTCGACCGGCATGCTTTATCAACAGGGTTTGAATATAAAGATGATTCATCAATAAACTGATAGAGTTTGTTTGATTTTCTAATATTTAATTTTTCGATGGCAACTAATCCACCTTGTTTTTTCAACCATTGTAATACCAAGCCTACTAAATACCAATTATAAGTGGCAGGGGTATTCAACATGGAATCACTGCTGCTTTGCTCTGCATAATCAAATACACTTGGCGTTGCCGCATCGGCATTTCCGACTAAATCTTCTCTGACAATCACCACGGTCACACCAGCCGGCCCCATATTTTTCTGAGAACCAGCATAAATCAAACCATATTGGTTAATATCGAGAGGCTTTGACAAAATATTGGAAGACATATCAACTACCAGTGGCAGATCAGTGACTTCTGGCACCTGATGAAATTCAACGCCGTGAATTGTTTCATTGGGAGTATAGTGTAGATAGCCAGCCTGTTGATCAATCTGCCAGCTATTAAAATCGGGGATCGAAGTAAAATTATCCGACTCCGAACTGGCAGCAATATTAACGTCACAATATTTCTCCGCTTCCTTGATCGCCTTTTTAGACCAGGCACCGGTTAAAACATAATTGGCTGTTTTTTTACCTGCCAAAATATTTAGAGGGATCATAGCAAATTGTGCTGTCGCTCCCCCTTGCAAAAATAACACCTTATAATTATCGGGAATATTCAGTAATTCAATAAGGTCAGCACTCAATTGCTCAGCAATGGCCAGAAAATGCTTACCCCGATGACTCATTTCCATCACCGACATGCCGGTTTTCTGCCAATCAAGCATTTCTTCGCGTGCTTGCAGTAATACTTCTTCAGGCAACATCGATGGGCCAGCACTAAAATTAAAAATTCGTGACATTAAGATTGTTCTCCTTCTTGGTTTTCTTCAGTTTCACTATTACTATTTTCGGATTCATCATCAAAAAGGCCTGCAATCCGGTCAATTCCGACAACTTTTTCATTTTTCCCCAAACGAATTACTTTGACTCCCTGAGTATTTCTGCCAACGATTGAAATCTCATTGACTTTGGTTCTAACCAAAGTACCACCATCGGTAATCAACATGATTTCATCGTTATCTGAAACCAGTGCCGCACCGACAACAGCGCCATTTCTTTCTGAGGTCTGTATGGCTATCAAACCCTGGCCGCCCCGTTTATGGCGGGTAAATTCCTCAATCCGTGTGCGTTTACCAAAACCGTTCTCGGTAATATTGAGGACCGTTCCTTCCGAGGAAATAATTAGTGCAATTACCTTATGGCCTTCCTGTAAACGGATTCCTCGCACGCCAGCCGCCTGACGTCCCATTGATCGAACATCTGATTCATTAAAACACACCGCCTTGCCAGAGCTACTGAATAACAATACATCTTGTTTGCCGTCAGTAATAGCCACTCCAACCAGGGTATCATCACCTCTCAGATCAATAGCAATTTTGCCATTGGTTCTTTGCCGCTCAAATTCTTTTAATGGGGTTTTTTTCACAGTTCCAGCGGCTGTCGCCATAAACACAAACTGGTTATCCGTGTATTCCCGAACGGTCAGCATGGCGTTGATTTTTTCACCTTTTTCCAGAGGCAATAAATTGACAAAGGGCTTACCCCTTGCGGTTCGACTGGCAATGGGAAGATTAAAAACCTTTAACCAATAAACTTTCCCGGCGGAAGAAAAGCACAGCAGCGTATCGTGACTGTTAGCCACAATTAAGTTATCGATGAAATCTTCTTCTTTGGTAGCCGTTGCGGATTTACCTCTTCCTCCGCGACGCTGAGCTTTATAATCATCTAAAGGCTGTGCTTTTACATA
Organism: Methylomonas sp.; assembly: GCA_026989395.1. Lineage (GTDB taxonomy): Bacteria > Pseudomonadota > Gammaproteobacteria > Methylococcales > Methylomonadaceae > JALSJK01. Next base: position 2,440 of record JALSJK010000085.1, on the reverse strand, counting down.
ACCTTCGTGTGACATTGTCACGACCATGTCTTCTTCAGTGATTAGGTCTTCGGCCGATAAATTCAAGTAATCATGAATAATTTCCGTGCGTCTAGCATCGGCATACTCTTCTTTTATTGCTTCCAGTTCCTCATGAATTACTGCCATCAACCTGACATCACTGCCCAGAATTTCAAGATATTCATCAATTTGCTCGAGCAGACCTTTATATTCGTTGACAATTTTTTCCTGCTCGAGCCCGGTTAAACGATGCAGTCTTAATTCAAGAATAGCTTGAGCCTGAGCCTCCGAAAGCCGATAAGCGCCATCCACAATACCAAATTCCGGCGCCAAATCTTCGGGCCTGGAGCGGGAAGAATCTGCTCGATCCAGCAATGATGCGACCACACCGACTTCCCAGGTTCTGGCCAACAACCCTGCCTTGGCTTGTGCAGGGTTTTTTGATGACTTAATCAATTCAATCATGTCATCAATATTGGCTAGCGCAATCGACAAACCTTCCAAAACATGGGCTCTTTCGCGAGCTTTGCGCAGATTATAAATGGTTCTGCGGGTAACAATTTCACGCCGGTGATTGATAAAAGCATCTAAAATTTCTTTCAGATTCATGCACCGTGGCCGACCATCCAGCAATGCAACCATATTAATGCCGAAATGTGTCTGGAGTTGGGTTTGTTTATAAAGATTATTTAAAATCACTTCCGGAACTTCACCTCGGCGAAGTTCGATAACCATACGCATGCCATCCTTGTCAGATTCATCGCGCAAACCGGAAATGCCTTCCAGCTTGCCATCCTTGACCATCTCGGCAATTTTTTCCAGCAATCTTGCCTTATTCACTTGATAAGGCAATTCAGTTGCAATAATGGCTTGCCTACCGCCATCGCCAAATTCTTCAAAATGACAACGCGCCCGCATATGAATTTTGCCGCGCCCGGTTAAATAGGCATCTGCGATCCCAGAAGCACCATTGATAAATGCTGCCGTCGGGAAATCCGGGCCGGGTATATATTCCATTAACTGTGGAATGCTTAGCTCTGGATTATCAATCAGGGCTAAACACGCCGAAACCACTTCAGATAGATTATGGGGTGGAATATTGGTTGCCATACCAACAGCAATACCTGATGAGCCATTAATCAGTAACGTTGGTACCCTGGTTGGTAATACCGTTGGTTCAGTTTCAGAGTCATCATAATTTGGTGCGAAATCAACGGTTTCTTTATCAAGATCAGCTAAAAGCTCATGAGAGATTTTAGCCATCCGCACTTCAGTATAACGCATGGCTGCCGGAGAATCACCATCAACAGAACCAAAATTTCCCTGACCGTCAATCAGCATATAGCGCATGGAAAAAGGCTGCGCCATCCGGACTATCGTGTCATAAACTGCGGTATCGCCATGAGGATGATATTTACCAATCACATCACCGACAACACGCGCGGATTTTTTATAGGGTTTGTTCCAGTCATTCCCCAGTACACTCATTGCATATAAAACACGCCTGTGAACTGGTTTTAGACCATCTCTAACATCTGGAAGGGCTCGCCCTACAATCACGCTCATAGCGTAATCCAGATACGATTGCTGCATCTCGTCTTCGAGATTTACAGGAATGATTTCTTTAGCGAAGTCTGTCATCAAATTTTCATATAAATAATGCCGAAAAGGAAAATCTTATCGACATAAAAATCCCTTGGAAATGAATCGTGGATTCAAGAAGCAACTGGCCTTATTGCCCAGCAACAAAACCTGGAAATTATAACAAAATTAGTTATCTAAGTCGAAACAAACAGAACGTTAATCAGAGAAAACTTCTTCAAGAAAATTCTTCATCGCAATCCATGAGCGTCGATCGGCATCTGGCTGATAAACTGTCCCAAATGACGGATCATTTGCAATGGGATTAGTAAAAGCGTGCACGGTATTGCCATAAATATACATTTGCCAGTCAGCGCCTGCTTTAGTTAGCTCATCCTGAAAAGCAAGCACCTGTTCTGGTGGTCCCATGGGGTCATCATGTCCGTGCAAAGCCAGTATCCTGGCCTTGATTTGGTTATTGCTAATATTTTCAGCCGCCGCTAGCAAGCCATGAAAGCTAACCACGCCTCTAATATCTGCGCCGGATCGGGCCAGATCCAGCACACATAGACCACCAAAACAAAAACCAATTGCAGCAATTTTATTATCATCAACCCAGGGCAATAATTTGACCGCATTCAATGCTGCGTAAATTCGTTTGCGCAGCATTTTCCTGTCCTCCATGAACGGTTGCATTAATTTTGCATTTTCTTCAACACTGGAACCTAAAACACCAGGGCAAACGCATTAAAATCATTTTCCAAATAACAGCTTAAATCGGAAACTATCATTCCATGCAGCTTTCAGTCTTTTTTTATTCATACTCATTGTAGAAGATTCCTTCTGAAGTAAATTTAAG
>JALSJK010000084.1 GCA_026989395.1 Methylomonas sp. | reverse complement strand
AAACAAGCTTGTACACACTTCTTCGACAACCTCGATGAGCATCATGCTCCTTTGCGTGCATTGTTGACTGAAAAGTTTCAGATTATTGAGGGCAAAGCCGGGTATTCTTGATCGTAGATAGTATAACCCTAATATTGTATATGCCTCTGTCACACCTCGTTATAATCGACTAACTGATAGTAGCGGTTTTCTGGCCCCGATGCTGATGCGAAGTAATGATGGTGGACTTAGTTTCAAGTATGTTTCTCGACCACAGGACTCTATAGGTATAGACGCTGACGTAGATATTGTTGGCAGCAAAATAATCACTCACCCTAATGATCCGAACTTGGTTGTCATTCTATCAGTCAATACCCGCTTTATCGATATTACTTCTCCCAATGTATATATCAGCACAGATGGTGGAGCAACATGGCGCCAAATTGGCAATGCGGCAGAACCTACAGATTTTATATTCCATCCAACGACTCCTCACTACGCTTTTTTAGCTTATAAGGATTCTGTTCAGGGAATTGCTGGAATTAAAGTTTCTGCTGATTTGATTAACAATGTTTGGCAAGATATATTTAATACTAGTTTTTTTCCCACTGGCGCAGACCCCCACTTGCTTCTTTGGCCTCTTGTAGCTAATGGCAATCCTACTGGTGTTCGAGCATTAAATATCTACACAAGTTGGTACCATGATTTGCCGCGACAAGCAGCGTGGCGCATCAACAATTCAAATGGCACTATTGATACTGATAATAATTGGCAAACTGAAGAATTAGGTAACGTCGAGCAATGGGCTGGAAATACTGAAAACTGGCGTCTTGGCTGGTCAAAAATTCACTCAATCTTGAATCCTGGCATGGCTAGCAGAGCGACAACAATTGGCTTTGATTTGTCTGACAGTAATAAAATCTATTGGGTAACAAACCAGTTCGTGTTTAGCGTTAGTGATAAGAATACCGATAATGAACCATTAACTGTCATAAACCTTAGTACAAAAGGTGATGAACAAATTGGTTGGCAATCAACTGGCCTTGATAACATTACCCCTTTTATTTTAGAGATCAACCAAGCTGATAGCGATGTTATTTATGCAGGATTAAATGATCTTGGCTGTATAATAAGCCGTGATGCTGGTGTTCATTGGCAGCTTTGTAATCATGATACAGATAAATGGCCTGGTATTGATGGCCATTCGTACGGGGGCGTAGTTACGGCGCTGGCTTCAGATCCTCAAGCTGCAGAAAACGTTTGGATGTTTGCTGCTGGCGACCAGAACCAAGCAGTCGCCCCTTTTTTCAGCAATGATTATGGAGCTAATTGGACTCCAGGAAACACAGCTGAGTATTCTCCAACAAATCTTGTTTATGGTCTTTCAATTGACCCCACTAGTCCGAGACAACAGCGCCGACTGTTCGTCACTATCGATGGCAGCGTATACCGAAGTGAAAATCATGGCCAATCATGGAGTATAGTATTTGAATGTAGCCACGGTTGTCGAGTAACAAAGGTTAATCCTAATACTGGAGATGTCCTTGCTGGCGGAGAACAGGGTCTATTTATTTCCAAAAACAATGGCAACATTGGGACTTGGAGAACTGTTCTATCTCAAAATCAAATTAATGGCTTTAATCATGGCAATGTTTTCAGCCGTGGTTCATGGGGCGGAATATCTGCAATAGCAATTGATAATAACAATCCGGATATTATTTTAGCTTCTGTCTTTCAGAATGATACCAGTCAAGGTCTCTACCGTTGTAATCTTTCAAATATTGCAATTGCAACTCAGAGCTGTTCGCTTCTCCAAGAAAATGTGGCATATCTTAGAGATGTCAAAATTGCCACAACCGACTCCAACATCATCTACACCAGTTCTTCATCCGCCTATACATCAGGCGGATATAAGCAAAATTCGGGTGGTGTTTATCGTACAACGGACGGTGGTTCTACCTGGGTTCAAGTCAATGAGGGATTAGAGTGGCCAATGGCTATTCCCATTTCTATTAATCCAGACAACGCTTCCAAGGTATTTATTGGCTCTCCCGGTGGGGGCTTCTATTGGCGTATTTTTGATGATTTCTCTTTCGATACTGATAACGATGGAATTGTTAATGATATAGACAATTGCATTCACACACCCAATTCTGATCAACGAGACAGTAATAGTGATGGTTTTGGAAATGTCTGCGATGCTGATCTTGACAACAATGGTATTGTCAGTTTTGCTGATTTAAAGTTATTCAAGTCAGCCTTTGGTACCCATGATCCTGATGCAGATTTTGATGGTAATGGTTCTGTAAGCTTTAAGGATCTAAGAATCTTCCGAAACTTATTTGGTCTACCCCCCGGTTAAAAAAGTGGTTTCTAAAATGGAGTAATAGCTATTCAATACATCGAAACCTTTTTTAAATATTTCCCTAATTCGATAAGGATATATTAATAATGAAGAATTTGACTCAATATTCACACATGATCGAATCTTCACAACCTTTAAAGCCTTCCAGTAATTGTTGGCAGATTCAAACCATCGGAGTTTTACTAGGTATAATACTCACATTTTCAAGCTTTGCACAAGATTCTGATGATGATGGAGTTATCGATGCCCAGGATAATTGTGCTCAAATTTACAACCCTGACCAACGAGATAGCAATAATGATGGCTTTGGTAATGTTTGTGATGCTGACCTGAATAATGATGGATTAGTCAGCTTTGCTGATCTTGGTTTATTTAAATCAGCGTTTGGAACAAATGATGAAAATGCTGATTTTGACGGCAATGGAAAGGTAAGCTTTTCAGACCTGGAAATTCTTAAATCAATGTATGGTCAACAACCCGGTCCTTCCGCACTTACAAAAACATGGATAAAACCCACGCTA
>JALSJK010000083.1 GCA_026989395.1 Methylomonas sp. | reverse complement strand
TGCAACACTTCAAGGTGTTTAATCTCGTCGTCTGATAGGTGGTAATCATTCATGTCGCTATTATATTCGCAATCAATGTAATGCGCCAGCTAGTTAATGTGCATTCTTAATCGCGAATAGTATACCTTAGCAAACATTGATCTTCCTGAAACAGATCATGATTACATTTCAAGCTGGCAAATTTTAAAGAAGATTGCCCAAAAACAGGATATCGAACGACTTGATCATGAATTTCATCAGCTTTTTATCGGCCTGGGACGTGGCGCAGTAGTTCCATATTTTTCTTGGTACAAAACCGGATTTTTAATGGAAAAACCTTTAGCGCAGCTCCGGTCTGATTTAAAAAAACTAGGATTCAAAAGGCAACAAGATAACATGGAGCCAGAAGATCATTTCAGTTCGATTGCTGAAATCATGGCCATGCTGGTTGCTGATAACCGGGAAGAACAAACTGTGTTTTTCAAGAATTATATTGCCCCCTGGTTCAGACAATTTTTTAACGACATTCGGCAAACCCGAATGGGTGATTTTTATCCCGCTATTGCCAGTTTGGGCGATGTTTTTATTAGCATGGAAACCAGAAAAACAAAAAACCTCTGAAAAATCCAGAATTATGGTATCGTTAGAAATGCGTAGTTTCAATGTAATTTTGTTGTGAGTAACAGATTATGACAAGCAAAAATTCCCGCAGAGTTTTTTTTAAGGCATTGTTAGGCAGCACTACCGCGGCCGTTGTTTTAAATAGTAAATTATCCTCGGCGCAACCTGAAAAATCCAAAAAGACGACGCCAGTCAAAAAACAATCCGGTTATCACGAAACCCAGCACATTAGGGATTACTACAACAAAATCAACTTTTAATAACCAGAATACCGGGTGATGGAATGAAACTAATCAAACGTTCAACTTCCCCTTCTGCAGCACATCAAAAAAACCTTAACCGCAGAGAATTTATAAAACATTCCGGGCTCGCAGTCGGCGCTTCAGCACTGGCAAGCCAATTACCTTTTACCATGATGGAAAAGGCACAGGCCCAAGCCACACAATTGACCAATACCCCCGAAATAGCCACCATAAAATCAGTTTGTACTCATTGTTCAGTGGGCTGCGGCGTTATTGCTGAAGTACAAAATGGCGTCTGGATTGGTCAGGAACCGGCATTCGATCATCCTATCAATCTGGGGGCACATTGCGCCAAAGGCGCATCCGTCAGAGAACATGGTCATGGCGATCGACGCTTGAAATACCCCATGAAGCAGATTAATGGCCAATGGAAGCGAATCACCTGGCAACAAGCGATTGATGAAATCGGTGACAAAATGTTGGAAATTCGCCAGCAATCCGGGCCGGATTCCGTGTATTGGTTAGGCTCTTCCAAGCATAATAACGAACAAAGCTATTTATTTCGTAAATTTGCTGCATTTTGGGGATCAAATAATATCGACCACCAAGCGCGGATCTGCCATTCAACTACAGTCGCCGGGGTTGCCAATACCTGGGGTTATGGCGCGATGACCAACTCTTTTAACGATATTCACAACAGCAAGGCAATTCTGATTATCGGTGGTAATCCGGCTGAGGCGCATCCGGTTTCCATGCAACATATTTTCAAAGCCAAGGAACAAGGCGCGCCACTGATCGTTATTGATCCGCGTTTAACTCGGACAGCCGCCCACGCCAGCCAGCATATTCGGCTAAGACCGGGGACTGATGTGCCACTGATTTTGGGCATGCTCTGGCATATCTTCGAAAATCACTGGGAAGATAAAGAATTTATCCGGCAACGGGTTTATGGCATGGATAAAGTGCGCAAAGAAGTTGCACAATGGACGCCGGACAAGGTCGAACAAGTGACCGGCGTCAGCGAAAATGAACTTTATCAGGCGGCCAAAACCATGGCAACTCATAAGCCTGGCACGTTTATCTGGTGCATGGGAGGAACCCAGCACACGATCGGCAATAATAACACCCGGGCCTATTGTATTTTTCAACTGGCGTTGGGAAATATGGGCGTTGCCGGGGGTGGCACCAATATTTTTCGCGGCCATGATAATGTTCAGGGCGCTACCGATCTTGGCCCCAACGCTCATACCTTACCTGGCTACTATGGTTTGGCGGAAGGCGCATGGAAACATTGGGCAACTGTTTGGGACATTGATTTTCAATGGCTATCCGGTCGTTTTGACAAAGCGCTTTATGATGACGGAACTGGCGCTAATAAACGCACCATGAATATGAGCGGCATCCCCGTTTCACGCTGGATTGACGGCATTCTGGAAGAAAAGCAAAACATTTCCCAACAAGATAATATCAGAGCCATGGTACTTTGGGGACATGCGCCCAACAGTCAAACCCGCGCGCCGGAAATGAAAAAAGCCATGGAGAAACTGGATTTACTGGTTGTTGTTGATCCTTACCCCAGCAACAGCGCTGTATTACATGACCGGACAGAGAACACCTATTTATTACCTGCTAGCACTCAATTTGAAACTTATGGATCATTGACCTCATCCAATCGCTCTTTACAGTGGCGAGATCAGGTTATTGAACCATTGTTTGAATCACGTCCCGACCATCAGATTTTGTATCAGTTTGCTGAAAAACTTGGATTTGCCGATCAGATGTTCAAGCATATTCAGGTTAAAAACAGCGTGCCATTAATTGAAGATATTACCAAGGAGATCAACAAAGGAACCTGGACCATAGGCTATACCGGACAAACCTATGAACGCCTGAAAAAACAACAGCAAAACTGGCATACCTTCAATACTACCACTTTAATTGCAGAAGGCGGCCCTTGTGATGGAGAATATTTTGGCCTGCCCTGGCCTTGTTGGGGTACTTCAGAACAACAACATCCCGGCACACCCATCCTTTACGATACCACTAAACCAGTGGCGCAAGGCGGCTTGACTTTCAGGGCACGTTTTGGTGTTGAACGTGATGGCGTCAGTTTGTTAGCCGAAGATTCTTACAGTAAAGATTCTGAAATCAAACAGGGTTATCCCGAATTTAGTGCGGATTTACTAAAACAACTCGGTTGGTGGAATGAACTGACCGATAAAGAAAAACAACTTGCAGAAGGAAAAAACTGGAAAACCGATTTGTCCGGCGGTATCCAGAGAGTGGCAATCAAGCATGGCTGCGCGCCATTTGGTAACGCCAAGGCGCGTTGTATAGTATGGCAATTCCCTGATCCGGTGCCAGTGCATCGGGAACCCTTGTACAGCAATCGCCGTGACATGGTAAATAAATATACTGTTTACGGTCAAAAATACCTCACTACATTCATAATAATTGATTTGCATTCAGTATGTTACAGAATGTCAAAAGTGCATTTTTCAGCGTAAACAGTATATCCCACTTATAAGGACCGGAAAAGTTTTTACCGCTTGCCGACCCGCTACGAATCCATTCAAAAAGTTGATTACAGCAAGGATTTCCCTTTAACCATGACCAGCGGCCGTTTGGTTGAATATGAAGGCGGAGGCGATGAAACCCGATCCAATCCCTGGCTGGCCGAATTACAGCAGCAGATGTTTGTCGAAATCAACCCCGCCGATGCCAATAACGCAGGTGTCAAACACGGCGAACAGGTTTGGGTGGAAGGGCCGGAAGGCGGGAAAATTAAAGTCATGGCATTCGTCACAAATCGCGTTGGCCGTGGCTTGGTATTTATGCCATTTCATTTTGCCGGACATTATCAGGGTAAAGATCTACGAAATAAATATCCTGAAGGATGTGATCCGTATATTTTAGGGGAATCCTGCAATACTGTTTTTACCTATGGTTATGATTCGGTAACGGCCATGCAGGAAACCAAAGTGTCTTTGTGCCGGTTACAAAAAGCGTAGAGGAAATAACATGGCCAGAATGAAATTTCTTTGTGATGATGACCGCTGCATTGAATGCAATGCCTGCATCACTGCCTGTAAAAATGAGCACGAGGTTCCCTGGGGTGTCAACCGTCGCCGCGTTGTCACCATCAATGATGGCCAATCAGGTGAAACCAGCATATCTGTTGCCTGTATGCATTGCTCCGATGCACCTTGCGCTCAGGTATGTCCGGTAGACTGTTTTTATTTTACTGATGATGGCGTGGTCTTGCACGACAAAGACTTATGCATCGGCTGCGGCTATTGTTTTTATGCCTGCCCTTTTGGCGCGCCACAATTTCCCCAGGATGGCGCTTTTGGCAATCGGGGCAAAATGGATAAATGCACCTTTTGTGCCGGCGGGCCTGAAGAGGATCATTCTGAAGCCGAATTTGAAAAATATGGCCGTAATCGCCTGGCTGAAGGAAAATTACCGCTGTGCGCAGAAATGTGCTCAACTAAAGCGCTTTTGGCGGGTGATGGCGATGTGATTTCCAATTTATTTTCCCAGCGCGTTACCCAACGCCAGCTCAGTCAAGAGGAGCCTGATTCTGGAACAGCACAAGTCAAATTATGGGGCTGGAAAACGGCCTATAAGGATTAAATCATGTCTCGTCTTAGCCTGTTGTTTGCATCATTAGCGTTTTCTCCAAACACTTATTCTGATGAACAAAATATCTGGAAACAAATTCGTGAAGGCATTAGCGGCTATTCTGCCGTTAATAGTCAGGAAAGCGAGATTTTGATCCAGGCATCTGGAACTCAGTGGCTTACCATCAGAAATGAATTGATCGCGGGAACCGGCGCCTGGCTTTTGGCATTAACGGTATTGGCATTAGCTGTTTTTTATTTAATCCGGGGCAGAGTGAAATTGACTGAACCTCCTAGTGGAGAAATGATCGAACGTTGGAGCAAATCAGAACGCTGGCTGCATTTTTATACCGCGAGCTTATTTATTTTGCTGGCAATAACCGGCTTGAGCCTACTTTACGGCCGTAGTTTTTTAATAAGCTGGCTGGGACATGACAGTTTTTCACAATATGCCGACATCGCAAAAATAGTTCATAACTATGCCGGGCCTTTATTCAGTGTCGGGTTGGTCATGATGGGAATGATCTGGTTTCAGGATAACCTGTTTGATAAAACTGATATTACCTGGTTTAAGCAATACGGCGGCATGATTGGCAACCAACACCCTTCTGCCGGACGCATGAATGCCGGCGAAAAAGTCTGGTTCTGGTTATTAATGACAGCAGGTGTATTGGTATCAATTACCGGAATGAATCTCGATTTCCCAAATCTGGGTCAATACCGGCTGATCATGCAAATCAGTCATATTATTCATTCTGTTTCAGCATTTTTATTGATCATCGGTGCGCTCGGCCATATTTATATTGGCACTATTGGCACTGAAGGCGCTCTGCGTGGAATGATAACCGGGAAAGTGGATAAATCCTGGGCCAAACAACACCATGATTTATGGTATCAGCAAATAAACAAAGAAAAACAGAACTTTTTGAAGCCCTCAGGTAACTCTGCTAAATATGGATCGAAAATTCAGTGAACTCGCAGGTTTTTGATCAAGTTTTCACTGCACCTGAAAAAAAATACAGGCGCAGTAAAAACACTTAAATTGAACCATTCAGACAATTAATTTCTGGTTCTGCTGGATCGTCTCACCAATGGTAACCCAATCAATGAAAATAACATAAGCCCAAGTGCAGGCGGCAAAGGAACAGGTTTAGCGAGCCATCCACTTACATTCCCGCCACCTCCCAGAGAAATAACGGCTTCAGGAATTAAAAACCCTCCGACAAACGAAACCGACCCTCCTTCATAGTAAATCACTGGAATTCCTTCGCCTCCTTGAGTAGGCGCTGAACCTGGGGCAGGTATACCGCCAAAACCTAGAAACATAGGATAAAATGTCCACGAGTTGCCATCAAAACCAGGTTTTGTATAGCATGTGGACGCACCAGTTCTGCAGGCATTCAGTGCGGATGCCGCTGCACTAGAAATACCTTCAACATCAGCTATAGCCCCATCAATAAATGACATCATTTCACTTTCGCTGGCGATAGCGTACCCAGCCGCTTCCACATCAGAGCTAGATAAATTGAAATTACCATCAATTTCGGAAATAATCTGCAATGAAGGTTGAGGGGCGGGCGCAAGCGTTACCGAGTAGACAAGCTCCGATGCAAAAAGCAATGTCGACAAAACAAAAACCTGACTTATAAAAATTATTTTTTTCATCGTTTTCTCCATATTTTTTGTAATTTCATTCTAATGTGAAGTAAGAGCCAAAATGTCAACTGCTTGCTACATTTTGCTTTATGTGCAATACAAATTTCATTGTTTTCTTAACCATTAAGCTCTTAATATTGATTCTAGCAAAAAAACTCCGCCGCAATCAACTTCGGCCTGTTCTACTATTTTTCTATCAACCACAATCTCCATTGGAAACAACATTCTGAAAAAATTAAAACCCTCGTCTGTATTATTTATAATTTATAGTCTATTTAAGACGTTGGATTCACAACAAAAACCCTGATCCCCATCAATTAACTCACAACTTATCCACAGAAAAAACACCCTATAATGTATATTCTAATCCCAAGATGAAGTTGCCATAGTTCTACAATACAACCAAGGTTACTTAGCTACTGAAACATCGGCTAATGAAGCATTAAAAAAAATTACTATTCTGGAGACTGAAACTGCCTCCCCTGATATTCAGGCGATAGCGCCGGGAGAAGTTCGGGTCATTCGCCGCAATGGAAAAGTAACGACTTTTGACGCCAACAAAATATCTGTCGCCATTACCAAAGCTTTCCTGGCTATTAAAGGTGGCAACGCTGCTGCCAGCCGGTGAATCCACGAAAACGTTACGCAACTAACCGAACAAATTACTGCCGCTTTAATGCGCCGACTGCCCAGTGGCGGTACTGTCCATATTGAAGACATTCAGGATCAGGTTAAATTTGCCCTGATGCGCAGCGAGCACCATAAAGTTGCTCGTGCCTATGATTTGTATCGGGAAGAACATGCCCGACTGCGTTCAGAAACGACCTTGCAAAATGACAAAACAAAAACACAAAATGTTATTCATATAACAGCGGCAGATGGCAGCCGCAGTCAAGGGGTCAGCCAGCTTGATTTCTATAGTTTTCAAGCTATTTGTCGTTCATATGGATTTTCATCCTCACATTATGAACAGAATCTCAATTTATTTTCAGGCTCATTTCATATTGAAAAAGCCCCCACCAGAATTAAAGTGTCTGCATTTCTTCAATGGAATATCTTCTGGTAATGTGTTGTGGACAATTTTTATCCCAGGTTTTCACATGAATGATAAATGCACGTTCGGATTTCCCTTTATAGTTTAAATCAGACAATTGACTAATAAGCGCCTGATCATCTTCTTTTACCTCAGCTGTTCCCCATATCTTTATCCTGATCCGATTTGGATAATCCATAAGAAACAGGCAAATTTTCTTATTTTCTTCCAGATTTCCATATGAAATATATTGACGATTACCTCTAAAATCGGCAAAACCCAGCGTTTGATCATCGAGTACTTTTAGAAACCCTTTCGGGCCACCACGGTGTTGAATATAAGGTTGCCCTTAACCATTGACGGTTGCCATGTATACTGTTTACGCTGAAAAATGCACTTTTGACATTCTGTAACATACTGAATGCAAATCAATTATTATGAATGTAGTGAGGTATTTTTGACCGTAAACAGTATAGAAAGAATCACGTTCCAAGATAAAGTCGACTAACTCTGGTGTAATGCGGTCCGGCCACCAGCTTTTCTCAACCCTTGCGTAAGAATCTCTGGAACCCTGTCGTGTTTGAATGGCTTTAACGCTTTTTGTAAACGCTATATCACTTGCATACTGTTTCATGATGGTTCTCCAGGCTTTCGCCATTTCACTGTGAAAATTATTTAAATGATCGCCGATATCCAGTAAATGGTTTTTCGACGACCTGTCAAAATAGAGATGAATGATGCCTCATTGTTTCTCAACGCCTGCCCCTTTTGCTTCTCCTATAAAGCGTCTAATGTGTTCTGCAATCACTTCGCCGTCTTCTTCCAAAGCAAAGTGCCCGGTATCCAGCAGATGAAAATCAACCTTTTTTAAATCCCGTTTGTAGGGATGCGCACCTTCTGCCGGAAAGATTTCATCGTTTTTTCCCCAGACAATTAGTGTGGGCGGTTGATATTTGCGTAAATAGGCTTGCCATTTTGGATAGAGTGGCGGATTCGAACCATAGCTATAGAAAAGCTGAAGTTGAATTTCCTGATTACCTTTCCGGTCCAAAAGCGGTTGCACATGATTCCAGGTATCGGGGTTAATGTTTTCAACATTGCGGACTCCATTGGTGTATTGCCATTTTGTGGCGCCTAAAGTAAACAGAAAACGCAGTGCTTCTTCATTTGTCATGCTGGTTTTTTTGTACGCGTCCTTTACGTTTTTCCACCAATTGTTATCAAGACCCTGGTTGACTGCGCTGCGATCTTTCCAATAGGCCTTGATAGGTTCCCAGAAGTTGTTATCAATACCTTCAACGTAGGCGTTTCCGTTCTGAATAATCAATGATTCAATTCGTTCTGGATGTTTTGTTGCTATACGAAAACCAATCGGTGCACCATAATCCATCAGGTACAAGCTATATTTCTTCAGGCCAACTTGGTCGATAAATTTCTCGACAACATTGGCAAGGTTATCAAAACTATAGTCAAATTGATTGACAGTGGGCATTGAACTATAGCCATACCCTGGATAATCTGGTGCGACTAGATGGAATCGGTCAGATAATGCCGTAATCAGATCACGAAACATATGTGATGAAGTTGGAAATCCGTGCAATAACAAAATCGTCGGGTGTTTAGGATTGCCTGCTTCTCGGTAAAAAATATCGAGTCCGTCAATGGTCACGGTTTTATAGCTAACAGCATTGAGCGGCTGAGCGGCAAACGATGTTGTTGCGAACCCCAGGTTAAAAATCAGGCTGATTAATAGCGCTTTTGTAATAGATATAGTTTGTGTTTTCATGATTATTTCTCCTTTAATATGAGATTTCAATTGATAGATTTGATGTCGGTTAAATCAGATCCATAGCTATTGAGTAATTTCGATAATTCGGTAAAGCCCCCTATTGGTTTTTCGTTAATAAATATTTGCGGTACGGTGCCTTGGCCGCTTTGAATTAAAAGCTGTTGTGCCGATTCAGCATCTTTGAGTAAATCAACTTCCTGATATGCGATGCTATGCTCTTGCAGCAAATTTTTAGCTGCGTGACAATAGCTGCACGCTGGACTGGTTAGGATTGTTACTTCGGTCATTTGAATCTCCTGATATGTTGTAAAATTAGAGTTAATAAAATTCGCGTTTCGATGCACTAATCGGCTTGTCATTAATACTGGCAATACGTCGCTGCATCAAACCGCTATCAGCGAACTCCCAGAGTTCATTTCCATAAGAGCGGTGCCATTGCTCTGAATCGTCATGCCATTCATAGCGAAAAGTGACTGCGATACGGTTGCCGGAAAAACACCAGAGTTCTTTCTTTAACTGATAATCAAGTTCCTTCTGCCATTTTCGGGTTAGAAATTCGATGATTTTTTCGCGTCCGCTAAAAATTTCTGTGCGATTACGCCACTGACAATCAACGGTGTAGGCGTTGGCAACTGTGATTGTGTCTTTGCTATTCCAGGCATTCTCGGCCAGGTGAACTTTTTCTGTTGCTGTTTCCAATGTAAAAGGCGGCAGTGGTGGTCTGTTATCCATCGCATTCTCCTGTGATTGAGTTCATTAACTGCTTACAGCTGTCTTTCTGTAATCAGGTATCCCTTCCAGGAACACCGCATCAATCGGAGTATCGTTAATGTGATTGATGTAGTTACTAAGCGTTTTGAAACTGATTGCCAACACGACTTCTAATACATGCTTTTTTTGATAACCAGCCTGATAGAAGGCCTGTAGCATGCTTTGATCAGCCCAGCCGTCCACCTCTAGAATCTTACGAGTAAAGCGACGTAACGATTCCAGTTTGCTGTCAGCGAGAGACTGGTTGTAATACACAGCATGGATTATTTCAGTAGGAATTTTCTGCATTTTGGCGATTGCGCCATGTGCAGCCAGGCAATAACTACAATTGCGATAGCGACTAATACTGAGCAGAACCAGTTGCCGTTCTGTTACAGTGAAAGCAGTTTTGTCAAACAGTGAGTCTAGAGTTTGATAGGCTTCCAGCGTGGCAGGTGATTCGGCCATGACAGCCATGAGGTTTGGAATAAATCTCAGCTGTTTTTGCGCGGCAAGCAGTAAGGGTTTTGATGCCTGTGGTGCGGTATCCACAGTATGCATGGTAAATTCTGACATTGTTTTTCTCCTGAATCGTTAATTGACAATATAACTAGTGCAGGAGGCGTGCCAGAATTGTGGAAATATAATATAAGTTAAGTAATACAATCACTTAACAATACATATTCAAACAAATAAAAATATTGTAGCTGCTATTCATTCACAATATTTCGTGAATTAACGGAATATATACTTTTTACGGTCAAAAATACCTCACTGCATCCATAATAATCGATTTACATTCAGTATGTTACAGAATTCCAAAAGTGTATTTTTCAGCGTAAACAGTATAGTTATCTTATATATTTTCCCCTGTAATATTTCATTCAGAGCAATTATTGGTTAAGTGACGCCACCAGAAAATCGATACATAATCTCACTTTAGGCAACAGGTAATGCCTGTAAGGATAAATTGCTGAAATAGGCATTTCTTGATAGCAATCAACTAAGATGTGTTGAAGCTTGTCTTCAGACACGTCGGCTGTAGAAAAAAATTCAGGTAAAAATGTAATCCCGACTCCTTTTCTTGCAGCGGCAATTAAAGCAGCTCCATTGTTACTGATAAGTACTGGATTGATGCGGAAGGTTCGTTTTTTACCTATACTGGAAAACTCCCATGCCATTTCATGTTTAAAGCCGTGTAACCCAAAAACCAGGCAATGATGTTGCTGTAGTTCATCGGGTGAGTTTGGCGTACCATATTTATCAAGATAAGCTGGACTGGCGCAAACTATCCAGCGCGTTTTCCCAATTTTTCTTGCCTTAAGGTTTGAGTCAGGTAAATGGCCCAGACGAATCACTAAATCCATGCCTTCTTCGATAATGTCAACAGTACGAGATGTGATTTGAGCATTGACAGTAAGCCCCCTATTTTGCAGCATCAATTCACTTAATAAAGGGACTAGTAATTGCTCTCCCAAAGTGGCAGGCATCGAAATATTTAAAACACCCTGAGGAATAATCTTAGATTCCATGATCATGGATTCTGTCTCAAAAATATCATCTAGAATTTTTTTACAGCGCTGATAATAGATTTCCCCAATTTCAGTCATGACTAATTTTCTTGTTGATCTGTGTAAAAGTTGAACTCCCAAATGTTGTTCTAATTGGGTGATTTTTTTACTGACATGCGATTTTGATACACCTAATTTCAATGCTGCTTTCGAAAAGCTCCCTGTTTGTACCACTGCAACAAATTCGACAAAGTTGAAGGCTTGTTTCATTGTTTCTATATGGAAACGATAGATTGACAAAATTCTATATTATCATTAATAAAGAAATAGTATAAGCTGATTTCAAGGTCGTAAATCGGTATCGACGATTTGAGTTAATCGATCTTAAACAGTTAGGCGGATCTTATTAAATTGACGTCTAAAACATTTGAATAAATTGGAGATTAATCATGAAACTTCTAATTGAAAAATATCAGCATTCACTAGGTAAATGGCTATTGCAATTAGGTTATTGCCTATTCATCTCACTCAGCTTAGCGCAAACAGCTGCTGCTTTGGTTTACACTGCTAGCAATGAATTTGAAGGAAACAGAGTGATAGTTTTTGATATTACCGACGATGCAGGGAATCTGGTTGAAATTGGCTCGTTTCCTACGGGTGGCACTGGTACCGGAGCACCGATTGGCAATCAAAGCGCTTTAACAACAGACGCGAGTGATCGATGGCTGTTTGTTACGAATTCAGGTGACGGCACTGTCACCAGCTTTAGATTACAGGAAAATGGCCTGGAATTTGTCAACAAAGTATATTCGAGAGGTCATTCTCCTATCAGTGTGACCGTTTTCGGCACCTTGGTTTATGTACTCAATGAAGGCAGCGGCTTGAAATCAGATCCACCTAATCGTCGCTACGATAACATCAGCGGCTTTCGGTTTGGCCCAGAAGGAAAATTAAGCTTTATCAGAGGATCTGTACGCATTCTTGATCGCAGTCAATTAACTTCACCAGCACAAATTGGCTTCAATAAATCCGGTACCGTCTTATTAATCACCGAGAAGGCAACAAATACCATAACAACATTTAAGATGCGCAAACATGGTCGGCCAGCTTGGAGGCCATTAAAACGTCCTTCTGCAGTACCGACACCTTTTGGTTTTGAATTTGGCGATAGGGATTATGTCTTTATTACAGAAGCAAATGGAGGCGGTCAGGGGGTAACGGCTTCCTATAGAGTTAACCGCAAAACGGGCGAAGTATCATCACTAGTCGACTTGATAGATCAAGGGGACGCGACCTGCTGGACTGTTTTATCCAGCGATCAGACTGTAGGCTATTCTGTCAATACGGGTAGCGGTGATGTCTCGCTTTATCGTATAAATTTTGACGGAACCATTGACCCATTTTTCCAAAATAGGCCCAACCGGATGATCAGAACTGGTGCTGGCCCCAGAGATGCAGTTTTAACCCAAAATAACCAATCCTTTATTACACTAAATAATGGGGATGGTGAAATACGTGCATTCAGAGTTCGAAGAAATGGTTCCATTGCTCGCCGGGATGCAGTTCCGATTCCAAAAAGTGCAACAGGTTTAATGGCTCGTTAAATGATTTAGAGTTGGACAAATCAATGTACTTGGATACCAATATGATTTATCTATGACTTCTCAATTATCAACAGAAATAAAGTTAGTGGATCATGTTGGTATCCGGGTCAGTAATTTATCGGCAGCACTAAATTTTTATCGCTTGCTGGGTTTTAAAATAGACAAAGATGAATGTTATCCGAAATATCATTCAACTGGTTTGATAAACAAGCAAGGTGTACGTCTCAATTTGATAAATACAGCACAGCCAAATAAAAGTTACCAATTCAATATTTTGTTTGACGAAGATAAACTATTCCCCGGCTTAACCCACATCGCGTTCGTTGTTTGTAATTTGCAAGATCAAATACAGCTTTTTAAACAGCAAGGCATCACTATTACTGAAGGACCGATAGGACTTAAAAGACGTGAGGCAATCTTCATCCGGGATCCTGATGGTAATGTGAAATGGCTACACTAAACCGGACATTTCCACTTGGGGCTGACACCACCATTTTTCTTTATGGGCATTAAATTTCTAATTATTTTCTTGATTATTAGGCTCTTACACGGGTTCCAGCAAAAAAACTCCGCCGCAATCAACTTCGGCCTGTTCTAGTATTTTTTTATCAACCACAATCTCCATTGGAAACAACATCCTGAAAAAAAATAGTAACAATCATATCTGCATTATTTATAGTCTATTTAAGACGTTGAATTCACAATAAAAACTCTGCTTTCACTCAATTTACTCACAACTTATCCACAGAAAAAACACACTATATAGTGATTTTTGTATAGACAAAACACAATATAATGTATATTCTAATCACAAGGCGAAGTTGTCATAGTTTTATAATATAATCAAGGTTACTTAGCTTGTCTGTATAATTTTTATACACAACCAGGGATGAATAATCCTGCGCCCACCCGCCGCACTGCGCGCCTTACTTCAAAGCTGTTTATGGAATGACTACAAATTGTACTGACTGGTTAAAATACTTTTACCGCACAACTTAACGTATTAAATATTATCCTCAAGCCAAGGATCAAATTACACCACTCGCTAATTCCGGAGGAAAAATGGATACTGAAACATCGACTAATGAAGCTTTAAAAAAAATCACTATTCTGGAAACTGAAACTGCCTCCCCTGATATTCAGGCGGTAGCGCCAGGAGAAGTTCGGGTCATTCGCCGTAATGGAAAAGTAACGACTTTTGACGCCAACAAAATATCTGTCGCCATTACCAAAGCTTTCCTGGCTATTGAAGGTGGCAACGCTGCTGCCAGTCGGCGAATCCACGAAAACGTTACGCAACTAACCGAACAAATTACTGCCGCTTTAATGCGCCGATTGCCCAGTGGCGGCACTGTCCATATTGAAGACATTCAGGATCAGGTTGAATTAGCCCTGATGCGCAGCGAGCACCATAAAGTTGCACGTGCCTATGTTTTATATCGGGAAGAACATGCTCGGCTGCGTTCAGAAACAACCTTGCAAAACGACACAACAGAAGCGCAAAACGTTATCCATATAACAGCGGCAGATGGCAGCCGTAAGCCGCTTGATGTTCAACGCCTGAAAAAACTGATTACGGAAGCCTGCACCGACCTGAATAATGTCGATCAGGAGTTTATCCTCCAGGAAACATTCCGTAACTTGTTTGATGGCGTACCAGAAAAGGACATTATTCCGACCGTCATCATGAGTACCCGTACCCAGATCGAAAAAGAGCCGGATTATTCTTTTGTATCAGCACGCTTGCTACTGGATAACATGCGTAGTGAGGCGCTGACATTCCTCAGCCAACCCCAAGGCATTGCGGTTTCATATCAGGAAATGTCTGATCGTTATGGCGAGTATTTCGGCGACTTCATACATCGCGGCGCAGAACTGGAACTGCTGGATCGCACCTTGACCCAATATGATCTAAACACTCTGGGAAAAGCATTAAAACCAGAGCGTGATTTGCAGTTCAATTACCTGGGTCTGCAAACATTATATGACCGTTATTTTATTCATCACGATGATACCCGCTTCGAACTGCCCCAGGCCTTTTTCATGCGCGTGGCAATGGGATTGGCAATCAATGAAATTGACCGGGAAGCCAGAGCCATCGAGTTTTACGATTTGTTGTCGAGCTTTGATTTTATGAGTTCAACGCCGACCTTGTTTAATTCTGGCACCCTGCGCCCACAATTATCATCATGCTATCTAACCACGGTTCCTGACGACCTGGATGGCATTTTCAGCGCAATTAAAGATGACGCCATGTTATCCAAATATGCTGGCGGCCTGGGTAATGACTGGACACGGGTCAGAGCCATGGGATCACACATTAGAGGCACCAATGGCAAATCGCAGGGCGTCGTACCTTTTCTGAAAGTTGCCAATGACACAGCGGTGGCAGTCAACCAGGGTGGCAAACGCAAAGGCGCCATGTGCGCTTATCTTGAAACCTGGCATCTGGACATCGAAGAATTTCTGGAATTGCGTAAAAATACCGGCGACGATCGACGCCGCACCCACGACATGAATACCGCCAACTGGGTACCCGATCTTTTTATGAAGCGGGTTGCCGAAGAAGCAGACTGGACTTTGTTCTCACCTGAAGAAACTCCGGATTTGCATGATTTATACGGTCTGGAATTTGAAAAAGCCTATTGCCAATACGAAGCAAAGGCCGAACGCGGCGAAATCAAAAATTTCAAAAAGCTACCGGCATTGACCCTGTGGCGAAAAATGTTGTCGATGCTTTTTGAAACGGGTCATCCCTGGATAACATTCAAAGATCCCTGTAATTTGCGCTCTCCACAGCAACATATTGGTGTGGTACACAGCTCAAATCTGTGTACAGAAATCACCTTGAACACATCGGACAGTGAAATCGCCGTTTGCAACCTGGGCTCTATTAATCTACCAGCCCATATTGGCGAAAATGGCCTGGATATGCGCAAGCTGGAAAAAACCATCCATACCGCCATGCGTATGCTGGATAATGTCATTGAATACAATTTTTACAGTGTTCCCCAGGCGCGCCGGGCCAACCTGCGGCATCGACCTGTTGGACTGGGAATGATGGGATTCCAGGATGCTTTATATAAAATGCGAGTTGCTTACGGATCAGAACAAGCCGTGGAATTTGCTGACCGTTCCATGGAAGCCATCAGTTATTTTGCATTAAAAGCCTCTGCTGATCTGGCCGCCGAACGCGGTAAATATTCATCCTTCGACGGCTCGCTCTGGAGCCAGGGTATTTTGCCAATTGATTCCATCGAGCTGCTGCAAGAAAGTCGCGGTGATTATCTGCAGGTTAATGACTCACAAACCTTTGACTGGGAGAATCTGCGTGACCGGATCAAAACTGTAGGCTTGCGTAATTCCAATACCATGGCCATCGCGCCAACCGCTACGATTTCCAATATTTGTGGCGTGACTCAATCGATTGAACCAACCTACCAAAACCTGTTTGTGAAATCCAATCTTTCCGGTGAATTTACTATTGTTAATCCACATCTGGTTCAAGACTTGAAAGAACTTGGGCTTTGGGATGAAGTGATGATTAATGACCTAAAATATTACGATGGCAGCGTCCAGCAAATTGATCGCATTCCGACTGAGATTAAGCAACTCTATGCAACTGCATTTGAGATTGACACCCGCTGGTTGATTGAAGCGGCTTCACGTCGGCAAAAATGGCTGGATCAGGGACAATCCCTGAATCTTTACATGTCTGAACCGAGCGGCAAAAAACTGGATGCCTTGTACAAAATGGCTTGGCTGCGCGGCCTAAAAACCACTTACTATCTGCGTAGCATGGGCGCCACCCATGTAGAAAAAAGCACTTTGGCAGATGGCAAACTAAATGCTGTTCAGGCCAACCCTGAAGCGGAAGAATCGGCAAAGGTCTGCTCAATACTCGATCCTGAGTGTGAGGCTTGCCAATAATATATGTTATTAATCACGAATCGTTATTTAAATCCCTCACCATCCGGAAAGGGAAAAAATGTAAAGATTCCATTTACAAAAGAACCTGGAGATTGAAAAATGTTGAACTGGGATGATCCACTAGAAAATCTGGCCAAGAAAAATGGCCAAGCACCTCATGTCCGACCCGGCATGGGAATACAGGACAATGATGACCTGATGCAAACGGCTGGCGAAGCCCCAACCGTCAATCCTGACCCGATGGCAGCAGCCGTTTCTGTCTCACCGATTGACGAAACACCACAAATAGCTTCCGGCCTGGAAGCTATTGAAATGGGCGCCAAGCGCATTCAGGTCGATGATAAGAAAATCATCAATTGCCGGGCAGATTTGAACCAGCTGGTGCCTTTTAAATATGATTGGGCGTGGCAAAAATATCTGGATGGCTGCGCTAATCACTGGATGCCGCAGGAAATCAACATGACTGCGGATATAGCTTTGTGGAAAAGCAAAGATGGCCTGACTGAAGACGAACGCACCATCATTAAACGTAACCTGGGCTTTTTTTCCACTGCTGATTCGCTGGTCGCCAACAATCTGGTGCTGGCCGTATACCGCCATATTACCAATCCAGAATGCCGCCAGTATTTATTGCGCCAGGCATTTGAAGAAGCCGTCCATACCCATGCCTATCAGTATGTGATTGAGTCTTTGGCTATGGATGAAGGCGAAATTTTCAATATGTACCGGGAAGTACCGGCCGTCGCTAAAAAGGCGGAATGGGCATTACCGTTTACCCAATATTTGAGCGATCCAAATTTCCATACTGGAACGCCGGAAAATGACCAAAAACTGCTCCGTGAACTGATCGCTTTTTATGTGGTCTTTGAAGGCATTTTCTTCTACGTCGGTTTTACCCAGGTACTGTCCATGGGCCGGCGCAACAAAATGACCGGTACCGCGGAACAATTCCAATACATCCTGCGTGATGAATCCATGCACATGAATTTTGGCATAGATGTCATCAACCAGATCAAACTGGAAAACCCGCATTTATGGTCGGATTCATTCAAACAGGAAATGATTACCATGATCAAAGAAGCGGTAGACATTGAAACCCAATACGCCCGTGACACCATGCCGCGCGGCATCTTAGGGCTGAATGCCAGCATGTTTGAAGAATACTTGCAATTTATTGCCAACCGGCGTTTAAGCCAGATCGGCTTGCCGGAACAATATTCAGGCGTGAATAACCCGTTCCCGTGGATGTCTGAAGTGCTGGACCTGAAAAAAGAGAAAAACTTTTTTGAAACCCGTGTGACTGAATATCAAACTGGTGGTGCTTTAAACTGGGAATAGCATTCTTTTCTGAAAGCAAAATACCCCATGTATAGTAACCGCTCAGCGTCACCCTCTAGAAATTTAGCATTTTTTTTAGTAACTATTCAGCGTATTTATAGATTCAATACCAGTAACTTATTTCAAATGACGCCGTAAATACGTCCATGTAAGCTTGATTGCGTCACCCATGACACATACGCTTCTTCCATAAGTTACTGATATTTAAAATATTAGTTAAATTAAATACGCTGAATAGTTACCATTTTTAATGGTTTCAATAAATTCCAGCGCCAATGGCAGCAGCCCATCAATATGGCTATTTGGCCTGGCGGGTAGTGTCCCTCCCCCGCCCCCATCGCGACAATTACGATGTCCGGCTGAGTGAGCGTGTGATTTTTGATGTGTCAACACTTTTCCGGACACACAATCACCTGGATTTGTAACGATTTTCATATTCCACTGGCGATAAATAACCATTTGCCGAACGGATTCGCTCGCGGTTATAAAAAACTTCAATGTATTCAAATATTTCTCTCTTTGCCTCCTCTCTGGTTTTAAACTGACAATGATGGATGAGTTCTGTTTTCAAGCTGTGGAAAAAACTTTCAGCAAC
>JALSJK010000082.1 GCA_026989395.1 Methylomonas sp. | reverse complement strand
GCTTAAATTTACTTCAGAAGGAATCTTCTACAATGAGTATGAATAAAAAAAGACTGAAAGCTGCATGGAATGATAGTTTCCGATTTAAGCTGTTATTTGGAAAATGATTTTAATGCGTTTGCCCTGTTAAGATAGTCAATAGGAAAAATTATGAGAGATTTTTATGGTATGTAACGTTAGCCCCAGGCAGATACAAATACTTGAGTTATTGCTTAAGCATCGCTCTGGCTTAACGATAGATACTATTGCGGATAACCTGAAAATTTCACGAACCGCCACTTTGCGACACTTCTCAGGTTTACAACAACAAGGTTGCATTAAGGAAGGCTCATTGGATAAAACAGCCGGCCGCCCTGTCCGTTATTATGTGATTACTGAAAAAGGTATTAACCACTTTCCCAAGCAATATTCCTGGTTTTCCGAAATTATTCTCGATCAGTTGAAGCAGCAAATGGGTTCTCAAGCCTTCAAGGAGTTTATGTCGACTTTGGGAAAAAAAGTTGCTCAAGGGTTGCAGCAAAGAGTCGCAGATAAACCCAAGATTGAGCGCCTTGAAGAACTGGTCAATATTATGCAGGAATTGGGATATGATGCTGAAATATTAACCGGTGCTGGCGATGGCCGTCTGCATTTGCAAGCGCGAAACTGTGTTTATCATGATTTGGCACAAAAACATATCGAGGTTTGCGCATTTGACTTGGCATTGATGTCAACATTGCTAGACGATGAAGTTGAGCAGCTGGAATGCTTGGCTAAAGGTGATAATATTTGTGGTTTTTGTTGTCGGAAATAGCTAATTTTTTCAAGTTGCGGGAAGATACTGTCGCCGATAGTTTTTGCGATAACTGCTTTTGATATTTACATCCGTAAATCGTGGCGCTGTGCGTAATTTTGAGCGAAGGTGCTTTTTGTGTCTATATCTTCTGGACTCTTCAATACTAAAAAAACGCTGAATAATGGATGCAATTGTTTGATCTGTTGTTTGAAAATCGAAATGATAGCCTTAGTGCATCATCTAAATTATAGTTACGTTTCAACTAGTTTTAACGCAATTGCCCGCCTCAAATCCGTTGTGCCCATGGATTTTCTTATACCAACAAACAATGAAGCAACAAAACGCTTCCAAGGCGCAAGTGGGAAGAACCACAAAATAATACAGATGGCTATTTTCCCAGATTAGCTACACGGCTTCTTCATTAGAAAGACAAAGCTTGTGCATGATAATGACAGTGCTGATCGCCACGCGATCCTTGTCAGGACGATTCGTATTGATCGATATGCTCCGGTAATAACTCTCTGCTAGCTCACCCCAGTGAGTGTAGAGGCTTGGTATGATCCGATGGTTGTTTCATTCAGTATGGGTAAGGTCCGTCAAATTTTGGAGTCGTCAATTGTTTGAGCTGGTGTTTTGGATCATAGGCGCACGGCATTTGGCAAGATAAGCTGTTTTTTCGTAAATATTCAGACCCCTAGATAAAAAGTTGACATTTAATTTATAAAAGAGTTGTAACTTTATGATTCCAGGAAGTATTATGTAGCCCATGGAACTTAGTGATCGTGACTTAAGCCAGCTTGATGTAGAAGAGCTTCTAAATTTATCAGAAAAAGATCTGCGGCATCTTTCTATAAAATTGCTCACGGATTTAAAAGAAGCGCGCGAACGATTAAATCAAAATTCCCGCAATAGCTCCCGCCCCCCAAGTAGTGAAGCGCCATGGGATAAAAGCGTCCACCAAAATGATTCTACTAATGGATCGGAAGAGGCGCAAGAAACGGAGAAAACCGTGCAGGAAGAGCCGGAACCGCTGAAAGAGTCAGAACAGACTTCTCAACAGGCCGAGCAATCTGAAACGGATGGGCAAAGAAAACCTGGGAAACAGCCAGGTGCTAAAGGCTTTGGAAGACAGCAAACGCTAGCGGTCACAGATTATGAAGAGCACCTTCCTGACTTCTGCGCGTGTTGTCATCAACCGTTAAATTCGGATAACAAAAAAGCGTACACCGCTTTTGAAACGGTGGATCTTGAATGGGCTGATGAGGATCATCCCGGTCTGAGATTGACCAATACCAAGCACACGTTCTATAAAATCCTCTGTCCCTGCGGGCATATCACAACAAAAGAGCCCTATCGTTCCGATTCACATCATGCGTTGCCGACCCTAAACTGTTGCCAATGGCGACTGGTCGGGCCTGGCCTGGCGGCACTGATTATATGTCTTGCTTATCGCATGAGGCTATCTCGAGAACGTATTCGGGAATTTCTACAGGACTGGTTAGGACTGCAACTCAGTGTTGGGACCATTAATAACACCTTGCATGAAAGTGGTGCAGCGGTAAAACCCGTTGAAGACGAATTAATTCAAGAGGTGGTTACAAGTCAGCTGCTCCATGTGGATGAAACCTCCTGGATGGAACTCACCACGTATCTGTGGCTCTGGGTTTTCAGTACTCGCACCGTCACGGCGTACTGGATTGCTTACCGCTCATCAGAACTGATTGAAAACATCCTGGGTCAAGCCTATTATGGCTGGTTAATGAGTGATGGTTATCAAGTCTACCGAAAATACCGGAATCGCGTTCGTTGCTGGGCGCATTTACTGCGTAAAGCGCAAGGACTGGAAGAGAGCCTAAATAAAGAGGCGCAGCGATTCGGAGCACAAACACTGAAAATCATGGGAATACTCATGACCGGTATTCGTGAGGCTCGAGAACATCCCCCTGACACGCCTCTCACGGAAAAATATCAAGCGCAATTAATCGCCTATCGGCAACGGTGTGAATAATTGAAAACCGTATCACACAAGAAGACGTCTGCACTGGCAACAGAAATGCTCAATGACTGGGAGGCAATCTTTCGGGTTCTGGAATTTCCGCATCTGCCATTGACTAACAACGAAGCGGAACGCGCCTTACGGCATTGGGTGATATTAAGAAGAATCAGTTATGGCACCCGAACGGAAGCAGGCTCCTGTGTTTTTGCGATCCTGATCAGTGTGATCGAAACCTGCCGCAAAAGGAAGCAATCGCCATGGCTTTATCTGGCTGCCGTTATTCACAGTCAACGGTCAGGACTTGCGGTTCCTAAGCTACCAATAGCTAAGGGGTCTGAATAATTACAAAAATAGTTGTTAGTAGATAGCTCCGGCAAACTCAGGAAAAAAACTGTTTGGAAGCTTTGTTGTTGCGAAAAACTAATGGTGCTTCTTTAGCTTGGTTTGTTGTTTTTTTTGCGGCTTGAATCGCTTCTTCAATGACGTGGTGGTCGGGTGATTTACTGCAAACTGGATCCGCATTGTACATATCACCGGTTAACAAATATGCTTGACACCGGCAGCCGCCAAAATCTTTGTGTTTTTCATCACAACTGCGGCAAGGTTCCTTCATCCAGTCAACGCCCCTGAAAAAATTGAAGGCTTTGGATTCGTTCCAGATTTCTTCAATACTGAAATCATTGACATTGGGGCAATCAAGTCCAGGCAGCTCTCTTGCGGAATGACATGGCAAAGCAACGCCGTCCGGAGCAATGGTGAGAAAAGTCGTTCCCCAACCATTCATACAGGCTTTTGGGCGGTCTTCATAAAAATCAGGAATAACGTAATAAATTTTCATTTTACCAGCAACTTTTTCTTTAAAAGCCTGAGCTATTTGTTCTGCTTTTAAAAACTGTTCTTTTGTGGGGAGCAATAAGTCGCGGTTTAAATGCGCCCAGCCATAATATTGGGTGTTAGCCAGTTCCAGATAATCAGCTCCCAGTTCTTCCGCCATTTCCAGGATTTGTTGCATTTGGTGAATGTTTTCCCGGTGAATGACCACGCACAACACCATTGGATAACCATTATTTTTGACCAGGTGAGCAACTTCTTTTTTGTGTTGAAAGGATTTAGTGCCAGCCAGATGATCGTTCAGCTCTTGGCTACTCGCTTGGATGCTGACCTGAATGTGGTCTAGACCAGCGGTTTTAAGTTGAATGATTTTTTCTTCATCCAGACCATAGCCTGAAGTTATCAAATTGGAATAATAACCAAGTTTCCGGGCATACTTGACCAGCTCGGGGAGGTCTTGCCGGGTTAATGGTTCGCCACCGGAAAATCCGAGCTGTACTGCGCCCATTTTCCGTGCCTGGCTGAGTACTCGTTTCCAGTCGTCAGTGCTGAGTTCCGAGGGATATTTGGCATAGTCCAGTGGGTTTGAGCAATATGGACATTGCAGAGGGCAGGCATAGGTTAATTCAGCCAACAGCCAGCGAGGGGGGGTAATATTAAGGTTGTTGGATCCAGCCATTTTGTAATGCTATTTGTAAAAAACCAACAATATCATCTTTAAGACCGCTGGTTGCGAATTTTTTTTCCAGCTCGGTGACGATTTGTTCCACATTTCTGCTGCCATCGCATTGTTTAAGTATTTCAGCAGAACTCTGATTTAACTCTACCATGCCTTCCGGATAGAGAATAACATCTTTTTGTTGTGCTTCTTCCCATTGCAGGCGATGCATAGGGGAGAAGCTGATTGGTAAATCGGGGTCAAGTGCCATTTGAGGTGTTAATCATTAATATTGTAGTAAGGCGGCATATTGTGAATATAAGCCATATACATGGCATCTGCCATCGACCAAAGAACATCCAGCTTGAATTTCAGAATTGACAACATTTTTTCTTGCTGTTCGCGAGTTTTGTACCAATCCAGGGTGATTTGCAAACCATGTTCGACATCTCGGCGAGCTTCCGACAGTCGTTTACGAAAATAAGTGTAACCTTCTTGTTCAACCCAGGGATACAATTCTGGCCAGTTTTCTAATCTTTGTTGATGAATTTTTGGTGCAAAAAGTTCCGTTAATGAAGAGCTTGCCGCTTCATGCCAATCTGACCTGCGAGCAAAATTGACATACGCATCTACCGCAAATTTAACGCCTGGTAGAACATGTTCCAGAGAGGTGATTTCTTCTCGATCCAATCCCACCGCCATTCCCAGTTGAATCCAGGCTTCGATACCGCCAGGATCTCCGGGATGACCATCGTGATCCAGAATACGTTGTATCCAGGTGGCGCGGGTTTCACGATCCGGGCAGTTGGCCAGGATATTGGCATCTTTGATCGGGATCATGATTTGGTAATAAAACCGATTTGCCACCCAGCCTTGAAGCTGTTTTTTATCGAGTTCACCCTTGTTCATCATGGTGTGATAAGGGTGATGGATATGGTAATACTTTTCCATGCCCCGCAAACGGGCTTCAAATTCGTCTCTGGTCCAGGGTTGTTCTATCGAACTCATGCTAATACACCTTTATAGAATAATTTCCATGCCGTCATAACTGACTTCAATGCCGACCGTATCAAGTATTTTACGCTGCTCGGAATCTTCGTCCAAAATTGGATTGGTGTTATTGATATGGATCAATATTTTGCGGGTATTTTTCACTTTATTTAAAACTTCAATCATGCCGCCTTCACCGGATTGTGGCAGATGACCGATTTCTCTGGCTCTTTTGGGACTGATATTCTGGCTGGGCATTTCATCGTCAGTCCAGAAAGTACCATCCACCATGACGCAATCAGTTTCCTGCATGGCAGCAAAAACATGCGGTTCGATTTCGCCCAGACCTGGAGAGTAGTAAACTTTTTTTCCGGTGGAAATCTGTTCAATAATAACACCGACGTTATCACCTTCATGTGGATCATGACGATGTGGAGAGTAAGGCGGCGCTTTACTTTTTAATGCATGCGTGTAAAAGCGTAAATCCTCAATGCCAGGGATGGTGAAACTGCTGCCATCACAAGGAATGGGATGATGATTAACCGTACAATAATCTTCCAGCATTTTAAAAACCGGAAAGCCGGTACTTAAATCCTGTTTGACCATGTCGGTGCAATAAACATCTAATGGTTTGCCTTCGCGCAGCATTAATAGACCGGTGGTATGGTCAATTTGGCTATCAATTAGCATGATTGCCTTGATTCCTGTATCGCGGACGCCTTCCTTGGGTTGAATTTCGGGGAAAGCATGCAATTGGGCAAGAATATCGGGTGAAGTATTAAATAACAACCAGTTTCTATCGTCAGTGCTCACCGCAATGGATGACTGAGTGCGGGGTGTTGCTTTGATTGTTTTATGCCGTACGCCGTGACAGTTTCGGCAATTGCAATTCCATTGTGGAAAGCCGCCACCAGCGCCGGAGCCAAGAACTCTAATTTTCATGGTTATCAGGGGGAGTTAATAAATGTACTGAATCATACTATGTGATCTTGCGTGAAGCAAAATATCAGGCAAAAAAAAGGGGTTCTTTCGAACCCCTCTTTTCTAAACTTGCCGTTATTAACGGTTGTAGATGTACATTGTGACTTCAAAGCCAAAACGTAAATCAGTATAGCTTGGTGTTTCCCATTTCATTGTAAAACCTCCAGAGTTTTTTGTAACAAGTTATTATGCTAGCTTGATCAAGTAAGCTGATTCAAAGTATACGATGATAAATTTGGTTACGCAACTTTCATAGCCCAATGATTACAGGTTTTGTCATATTTTTTTATAAAAATTAGAGTTTATAAACTTTTTTTGGAATAAAATTTGTTGACTGGCATAATAGTAGAACTATATTTGTATTAACAAGACTTTAATTTGGGGAAGCAACCATGATTGGTGAAGTAATAGAAATTTTTATTGTCATGTGGATCGTTGCACTGTTGGCATTTTTCCCGTTAGGCTATTTTATATATGTCTACTTAATAAAATCAGGAGATCCTTTTGGAGATATTGAACCACATGGCGACAGTCCGTCAGTAGTAGCTGATTTGGTCGATACAGTGATTGGAATTGTGGGGGGGGGTTTTGGAATTAAAGTTGGTGAGGGTAGAATTTTAAAGAAATAGAATTGTGTTCAGGTGGGTTGGCATGGAAGCTAGGAACGAGCATGGAATAAGTTGGACAACTGGGACAGAGTTTTTATTCGTTTTTAAGGCGTAGAAATAGGCGCATAGCCAGTTATTTAAGTTATCTTATGTTCATACCTAATAGTTAGCTATAGTAAAAACATTTGTTATTTGCAAGTCGGGCAGCTCGGATTTTTTTTCAATCGCATTGTCTGCCATTCCATGGTCAACCCGTCAAGTAATAAGAGTTTGCCTGTTAGCGTTTCGCCAATTTTCAGAACCATTTTCAACGCTTCAAGCGCTTGAATGCTACCGATTATTCCAGTGATGGGGGCTATTACCCCATTGGTAGCACAATTTTGCATTTCTTCACCATTATCAGAATATAGGCAGTTATAACAGGGACTGTTATTTATTCCAGGTGTAAAAACTGACACTTGACCTTCAAATCGAATAGCGGCTCCTGAAACCAACGGTGTTTTTTGATTTACGCATGCCCGGTTAATTTCGAAGCGGGTGCTGAAATTATCGCTGCAATCCAGAACCACATCGGCCAAAGCGACTTCGTTTTCTAGCAATTTTCCCGTCAGGCGCTGGTTTTTTGCATTAACAATCACATCAGGATTTATTTTTTTTAACGTCTCAAGGGTTGAAATTACTTTTTCTGTCCCTACATCGTCTGTGTAATGCGCAATTTGTCGTTGTATATTGGATAGATCAACCTTGTCATCATCATAGATTGTGATTTGCCCAACGCCTGAGGCTGTCAGGTAGATTGCAGCGGGGCAGCCAAGGCCGCCGGCGCCAACGATTAGAATTTTTGCTTGGAGCAGTTTTTCCTGGCCGGAAATATCGACCTGGGGAAGCATGATCTGGCGGCTGTAGCGGAGTAATTGTTGGTCATTCATAATGGTTTTGTAACATAAAATTGACAGGAAATAATGCCAAAATACTTGACAGACTGCAAAAGCATATTATTATTAGCACTCATAGGCAGTGAGTGCTAATAATTTTTTTTAACTATCTTTTTATTTGTTAGGAGAACATTGATGAAAATACGTCCGTTACACGACCGAGTCATCGTTAAACGTGTCGAAGAAGAAACTACCACTCCAGGTGGTATTGTGTTACCTGGTTCAGCCGCTGAAAAACCTAGCGAAGGTGAGGTTTTGGCGGTAGGCACAGGCAAGGTGCTTGATAACGGTGATGTTCGCGCATTAGAAGTAAAAGTTGGCGACCGAGTACTATTCGGAAAATATTCCGGTACTGAAGTCAAGATTGATGGCGAAGAAGTCATCGTTATGCGTGAAGAAGACATCATGGGAATCTTGGGCTAAGCCTACGATTGTTTCTAACTTTTTTATAGAATTCAGGAAAGAAAATGGCAGCAAAAGACGTAAAATTTGGTGGAGACGCACGCGTATTAATGGCGGCGGGCGTTAATATTTTAGCAAATGCAGTAAAAGTAACTTTGGGCCCGAAAGGCCGTAATGCAGTTCTGGAAAAAAGCTTCGGTGCGCCAACCATCACTAAAGATGGCGTGTCAGTGGCTAAAGAAATCGAATTAAAAGACAAATTCGAAAATATGGGCGCACAGATGGTAAAAGAAGTCGCTTCTCAAACATCTGACGTTGCCGGTGACGGAACAACTACAGCGACGGTTTTGGCACAATCAATTGTCAACGAAGGTTTGAAATCAGTTGCGGCGGGGATGAACCCAATGGATCTGAAACGCGGTATTGATAAAGCAGTGACTGAGGCAGTAAAAGCAATTGAAGCTGCGGCAACTCCTTGTGCTGATAACAATGCTATCGCCCAGGTTGGTACCATTTCAGCCAACTCTGATAAATCAGTCGGTACTATCATTGCTGAGGCGATGGAAAAAGTCGGTAAAGAAGGTGTTATCACTGTTGAAGAAGGTTCAGGTCTGGAAAATGAACTGGAAGTAGTCGAAGGCATGCAGTTTGACCGTGGCTATTTGTCACCATACTTCATTAACAACCAGGACAGCATGAGCGTAGAACTGGAAAGTCCTTACATTTTGTTGTTCGACAAAAAAATCTCTAATATCCGTGATTTGTTACCCATCCTGGAAGGCGTTGCGAAATCAAGCCGTCCATTGTTGATTATTGCCGAGGATGTTGAAGGTGAAGCTTTAGCAACATTGGTTGTCAATAACATGCGCGGTATCGTAAAAGTAGCGGCAGTGAAAGCGCCTGGTTTTGGCGATCGTCGTAAAGCCATGTTAGAAGATATTGCTATTTTGACAGGCGGTACTGTAATTTCTGAAGAAGTTGGTTTGTCATTAGAAAAAGCAGAGCTGGATCAATTAGGTACAGCGAAAAAGGTTCAAATCACCAAAGAAAATACCACTATCATTGATGGTGCTGGTTCTGAAGAGCAGATCAAAGGCCGAGTTAATCAAATCCGTGCACAAATTGATGAAGCGACTTCAGACTACGATAAAGAGAAGCTGCAAGAGCGTTTGGCTAAATTGGCTGGCGGTGTTGCCGTCATTAAAGTTGGCGCTGCAACCGAAGTAGAAATGAAAGAGAAAAAAGCACGTGTTGAAGATGCCCTGCATTCAACTCGCGCTGCGGTTGAAGAAGGTGTGGTTGCCGGTGGTGGTACTGCATTGATTCGGGCTCTTGCAAGCTTGAAAGATCTTGAAGGCGAGAACGACGACCAAACAGTAGGTATCAAAATACTGCGCCGTGCGATGGAAGAGCCTTTGCGTCAAATCGTAACCAATGCTGGTGGCGAAGCTTCTGTAGTATTGAACGAAGTGGCTAATGGATCTGGTAACTACGGTTATAATGCTGCAACGAGTGAATATGGCGATATGATAGAAATGGGTATTTTAGATCCTGCCAAAGTCACCCGTTCTGCATTACAAAATGCTGCTTCAGTTGCCGGCTTGATGATCACTACTGAAGTGATGGTAGCTGATGAGCCTGCTGATGAAAAAGCTGCTCCTGCAATGCCTGATATGGGCGGCATGGGCGGAATGGGCGGCATGGGCGGTATGATGTAATTGCTCCCATAAAGCACTTTTGCTTTAAATACAACCCTGGCTATTTCACGATAGTCAGGGTTTTTTTATGATTTTTTGTTACACAACAAAAAAATCATACGAAAATGCTTTTAAAAAGATGAATTTTTCCTGGAAAGATGGAACCC
Source organism: Methylomonas sp. (assembly GCA_026989395.1). Lineage (GTDB taxonomy): Bacteria > Pseudomonadota > Gammaproteobacteria > Methylococcales > Methylomonadaceae > JALSJK01. The sequence goes on along the minus strand of JALSJK010000082.1, from coordinate 8,663 downwards.
TTACATTTGATAAGTGGAAACTGTTTTACCCGTAAAGCAAGTTGCTGTTAAGGCAGTTCCTACAAATCTATTAAATAGCTTTACTCCAAGATTAGGATTTGTGAGGATTGTAACATTAGCGTTTAAGTAAGATAGGATTTATAATCTGAATCAGAAATTGGCTTGCCGCACATGAGTCACAAATTACTTCTAAGCAAAACGCATAGGTTCTACAAGATAAAGTTAAATATTTTGACATTTACAGTGTTTTTGAAATCATTTCTGGCAATGCAAGACGTATGAATGAAAATCGTCTTTTTTTCATCAAGTGTGCGGTATGCTGGGTAAAAATAACAGGATAAATAATTTTATTCCAAGCAGCAGTATGATTTTGATTTTAAAATATTGTAGAGAAAAATTGATCGTTTCGACAGAATTTGCAGGTTACATAGCTTACTCAGTAAGCACCGTTACCCTGTTGCCCTAAAAATATTTAAGAAAATCTGGAATGTTCTCGCGCAACGGAGGATCGCGCTATCGAAACACTCCGTGATTACCGGAGCAAGCTAAGACTGTTTGCTGTAGATAGAGTTTTCGCTGTTCAAATACAAGAAGACTTCATTAAAGTTATTCCACAAAAGCAACTGGATGAATTTATTCATGCCTCATACGGCATTTTCACTAGCAAAGCCGAACAGACGACTATTCTTGAATTCAGCAAGGACAGAGCGAACTGGGGTGGCAGAAGACACTGGCATCCAGAGCAACAAGGAAAATGGATAGAGAATGGACGTTATCAACTCAGTCTTCCCTTTAGTGACCGCCGGGAGTTGATAATGGACATTTTGAAACATGGTTCTGAGGTTGAAGTTATTGCGCCCAGTTGTTTACAGCAAGCGATTAAAGACAAAATCATGACAATGAAAAAAATTTACGATTAAATTTTACTGCCTCACGAAATGAGGCAGTGGCTGTGGATAATGCATTTTAGAAAATACTTTTACAAAAAGGTCGGATGTATGCAAACACAAACAATACCATTGTATTACCGCTATTGGGGTAAGGCCAGGCCAAAAGAAGGTGAAAGAGAGGATTATCATTTATTACCGTATCATTGTTTGGATGTGGCGGCAGTCTCAGATTCTTGGTGGCAGAATAGTCCGAATATTCGTCGTTGTTTCACCCTGGCTACGGGATTGGATGAGAAACAAGTAAAAGCTTGGGTGTTATTTTTTATTGTCTTACATGACTACGGTAAATTTGATTTACGTTTTCAACGTAAAGCGCCAAAGACATGGAATTTAGTTAATTCTGAACTCAGTCAAATCGAAGCAAAAATCAATGGGCTGGAGATTAAAAAATACAACCATGGCCCGGCAGGATTATATTGGTTTTATCAGGATAACCAGGAAAGGTTTGCCAATGATGATTTTTTTGACTTTGATGATAATGACACCTGGCAAGCTTGGTTTTCGTGGCTGGCTCCAGTAATGGGACATCACGGCATGATACCTGAAGATTATGAAAAAGACAGTAATGAATACCGGTTGGATAATGTACCGGAAACAGTAAGGGATACATTTAAACAGGCGCGTCAACACTGGCTGCAATATCTGGAGAAACAGTTTCTCACCCCGGCTGGGTTAGGGTTGGATGATACGCCACCACTCCTTGTGAAAAACAACAATCAACAAAGTTTTTCCAACATTCTCGCGGGGTTTTGTTCCGTTTGTGATTGGTTGGGTTCGTCAGACTTTTTTCAATATGATTCTTGCCCTAGCGACAACCTTTCTGAATGGTATGAACGGCGCAAGAATATTGCGGATAAGACATTGGAAGCCGCCGGTGTAATCGGCAAAATCAAGCCCTATCAAGATATTAAAGCCTTGTTAAAAGGTCATGCACCCAGACAAATTCAAATTCTGTGTAACGATTTACCTCATCGGCAAAGTCTCACGTTAATTGAAGCCTCTACCGGCTCAGGAAAAACAGAAGCGGCTTTAGGCTATGCCTGGCAATTATTGGCGCTAGGGCTTGCTGACAGTATTGTCTTCGCCTTACCGACACAGGCGACAGCCAATGCCATGCTTGAACGTCTGGAAAAGGCAGCGGCATTACTTTTTGATAACAAAACCAATGTTGTATTAGCGCATGGCAGAGCAAAATATCAACCGCAATTTATCAATCTGAAACAAGCTTGTGAAGCCCAGCCAGCACAAGGAAAAGAAGAAGCCTGGGTGCAATGTGGACAATGGTTGTCACAAAGTCGAAAACGAGTTTTTCTGGGCCAAATAGGGGTTTGTACCATCGATCAGGTATTGGTTTCGGTATTGCCTGTAAAACACAAGTTTGTACGGGGGTTTGGGGTAGGGCGTAGTGTATTGATTATTGATGAAGTCCACGCCTACGATAGCTATATGTATGGCTTGTTGGATGCCGTGCTGGAACAACAATGCCTTGCCGGAGGGAGCGCCATTTTATTATCAGCGACCTTGCCAAGCCATCAAAAGCAACAGCTTGCAAAATCCTGGAACTGTAATTTAAAAGAAGATAAACAAAATCTGGCCTATCCTTTAATCACTTCTTTTTATGATAAACAAATACACTGTTTTGATTTAACAGACGACCCGGAACAACAGCCGCCCATAACAACAGTTAATTTGGAGCTACTAACAACGCTACATTGTTTGCCAGATGATGACTTTTATCAACGGCTTATCGATGCAGTTTCTGAAGGGGCTCAGGTTTGCCTGATCTGTAATTTGGTAGCGGATGCCCAGACAATCTATCAAGTTATTTTGGAGATTATTACAGAAACACAACAACTCAAAAAAGATCAGCTATTGCTGTTTCATTCACGCTTTACCTTTGCAGACAGACAACGGAAAGAACAAGCCGTATTAAATCTGTTTGGCCCGAACCCTGAAGCCCAGAATGTCCGAAATAAAGGCCACTTATTGGTTGCCACACAGGTTGTTGAACAGTCTCTGGATTTGGATTTTGATTGGTTGATAACCCAGCTTTGCCCCGTTGACCTGTTATTTCAACGCATGGGCAGATTACACCGGCACCCGCATGACAGGCCGAAAAATTATCAAAAGCCTTGTTGTACCGTGTTATTACCCGACAATGGCGACTATGAACTGCATGAACTTATCTATGGAAATAGCCGAATCTTGTGGCGTACCGAACAGCTTCTTAAAGAACATCATGTTGTGACTTTCCCCAAAGCCTATCGAGATTGGATTGAGACTGTGTATCAAGAGGATGATTGGGAAAATGAACCAGCAAGTGTTATCCACAGTTATGAAAAGTTCAAGGATGAAAGCTATGCCAGTCAAATGACGGCAAAGCAATTAGTCAGAAGCTCAATGAAAGCATTGTCTGATGACGATAATCATGTCACGGTATTGACGCGCGATGGAGAAATGAGTCTGAACCTGGTTCCCTGCTATTTGAATGGTCAAGGTGAAAAATGCCTGCTGGATGGAAAAGTATTTAGTCAACTGGATGAAAGCGAACATATTGAAGCTTTAAATCTGAATACAGTGGCGGTGCCGGCCAATTGGGGCAATCATGGCCAACTGGGTGAAGCCGATTCGGATGACATTCTTTGGTTAGTTATGGAGTCAGCATCCGATCAGCGATTTGTCAGTCAAATAGGGGAGTATGTTTTTACTTACCATCCAGATACTGGATTATCAAGAACCAAACAATCTGAGGAGAAATAATGAATTTATTAACTGATCCCTGGATTCCCATTCAGGAAAAAGGGCTTTTTGAAAAGATTACCCTGCAACAATTGCACTGTGGTGAAAAAACAGGTGAGATTTGCTTGCCGCGTGACGATATGGAACTGGCTTGTTTGCAGTTATTATGCGCAATCACCCAGGTTTTGTTTACGCCTAAAAATAAACGGGAACTAGGCCATTATGTAAAACAACCACTTGCCCAGGATGATTACCAAACAGCAATACAGGGCAAATTGGACTGGTTTGATTTGGATCACCCGGAAACGCCATTTATGCAGTTTAGGGGGGTTAAGGCAAAAGAGGCCACGCCAATGGATAAGTTAATGGCTGGATTATCTGGTGGAGAGAATAAAGTTTTTGTTAATGAAATGGGGCTTGCTGATAACTTATGTTCAGGTTGTGTAGCCATTGCGTTATTTAATTCCGCAAATAATTGCCCTAATGTAGGCGGGGGTAATTTGGGTGGATTCAAAGCTGGCTTAAGAGGAAGCACACCCATCACCTTGTTAATACAGGGAAGAAATTTGCGAGAAACAATCTGGCTTAATGTTTTGACTGAGGAAACATTAAACCGTGTGATGCCTTGGTACGATGAGACCAAGGATATGCCACCTAACTATATAAAGCCTGTTAAGGCAAGAGAAAAAATATCTGTTTCTGAAATTGGCTTAGCCCGTGGATTACTGTGGCAACCAGCACGTTATGAACTTTTTTCTAGTAATAAATTGGATGTTTGCAGTTGTTGTGGATTGAAAGAAACTGTTTATGATGGATTCAAGAAAGAGCAGTTTGGATACACTATAGAAGGCGTGTGGCCTCACCCACTATCATCCCGTACATTCAGCATTAAAAAAAAGAAAGAAGAATTTCCGTCATTTACGACGACCGCACCGACATGGACGCATATGAGCCGATTATTGATTGATAGACAATCAGACAAAGAAGGGCAGCAAGCCGCCCCGATTATTCAACAAGCCAGAACATTTATAGCCTCTGCAAAATTACAAATTATTATCGGTGGCTATCGAAATAATCAAGCCACTATTTTAGAACGGCGTCATGAATTATTCAGTTTAGCACAAGGATGGCATGAGCATGGTGAGGTGATTCAACAAATTATTCATTATGGCCTGGAATACAAAAAAGCATTACGCAAAGCACTTTATCTATTTGCAGTAGGAATAAAAGATAAAGTGCATGGGTCAGGTGTGAATTTATGCGATCCGGTTGAAGCCAACTACTACCAGCAAACAGAAGGCTTGTTGCATACCCGTTTTGCTTCAGTTCATTTTGAACAGCCTGATAAAGACCTTACACAATTAAAGCAACAACTTAAAACCGTCGTTAAGAAGTTGTTTGACCTGGCGACTGAACCTTATCAACAAGAACCCAAAATGATCAAAGCCTTGGCAATGGCGCGGCGTTCATTACACAAATCCTTAAAAGATCTGGAACCCCAAGGAGAACCCCATGACAAAAACTGAAAACAAGCAGCCTGATTTTATGGCGCTTTATGAACGGTATCAACAATTAAAACCCGGCCCAAAAGCGGAATTAAAACGGGTCGCCCATCCTGATGATTTAATTGAAATTCCCGCTTTTTACCGTTTATTGCAAGGTGAACACGCCAGCCCTTCAATGCAGCGGATCATTTTTTGTTTGCCGTTAATTACACATATCCCTGATGGTGATTCATTAGGCCAGGCTTTAGCGAAAGCCGGTATTAACGAGAAACGCCTGTTTATGGTGATTCGTTCCCAGGAGCCCAATGATCTTGTTCAATTACGACGGCTATTAAAGCTGGCCAGCCCAACGCTTGATTGGCTGAAAATAGCGAAAACGCTGTATTACTGGAATGAGCTTGCCAAACGCCAATTACTCGAAGATTTTTTTTATTATCAAACCAACGCTAAAACCAAAGCGACTGCTTAAACAAGGAGCGAACCATGAACGAAAACTTCATCAATTTCCATATCTTGATCTCACATAGCCCATCTTGTCTGAATCGTGATGACATGAATATGCAAAAATCCGCAATTTTTGGCGGCAAGCGTCGTGTCAGAATATCCAGTCAAAGTCTGAAGCGGACGATGCGAACAAGTGGTTACTATAAACAAATTTTTCCTGAGAAGTCTATAAGAACTAGAGACTTAAAACTGCTAACGGAGAAAATGTCAGAATTGTTATCAGAAAGTGGTTATCAAATAGAAAGATATTGGGTGGAAAAAGCAGTACAAGTATTCAGTAGTAGAGTTGTTGAAAATGATGATTCTGAAGATGAAAACATTGAAAATGTAGAGCAGGATGCGCAGCAAGAAACGACAAAAAAGGTTGCAGTTGCCCCTTGGTCAGTATCTGAATTTAAATATATTTGTGATAGCGTAATTCGAGTTTATCAAACGCCATTAACTGAAAAGGAAACTGAAGCATTACAAAAAGCGATTGAGAAAGAAAAAAATCGTAAACCAACTAAGAAAAAACCAAGAAAATCAGAGGAAGATGTTAAAGATGAATTTCTTCTGAAAAAATTAAAAAAGGAACTCGAAGCAGGCACAGAAGCATTGATAAAAGCATGTGGAAAATCTACTGATATAGCTTTATCTGGCCGTATGGCTACTTCAGGGTTAATGACTAATATTGACGGAGCCTTGGCCGTAGCCCATGCGATTACCACCCATACCGTGGATGCGGATATTGACTGGTTTACCGCTGTGGATGATTTGCAGGAACAGGGTTCAGGACATCTGGATACCCAGGAGTTTTCTTCAGGTGTTTTTTATCGCTATGCCAGCCTGAATTTAAAACAATTACAGGTTAATTTGGGATTATTACCTGATATGAAAAGCGAAGAAACACCTGAAAGCCGGGCAAAAGCACTGGATATTGCAGCGCATGTCTTGCATATGCTGGCCACAGAAGTTCCAAGTGCCAAGCAGCAAAGCTTTGCTGCCCATAACCTTGCCGACCTTGCTCTGGTCAGTTTTTCCAGTCAACCAGTTTCACTGGCCAATGCATTTGAAGAACCCATAAAACCGGCACGGAATGGCGGTTTCCGTGAACCGTCCATGCAAGCGTTGAACGAGTACTGGGATAAGGTTCACAAGGGTTATGGACTGCAAGAACGATGTGCCGAGTTTTCACTGGTACAGCGTGAGTTGCCGAACGGGATTGAATCAAAACCGTCATTACCTGAATTGGAAGGCTGGGTACGTAATAATGGCAAAGCGTGAACATTTAATCATCAAACTACAAGGCCCGATGCAGGCATGGGGCAAGGAAACGTTTGAAGGTCTAAGGCCAGCAGAATTGTTTCCCGGACGCAGCGCATTACTGGGGCTGTTAGGCGCCTGTTTGGGTATTGACCGAACGGATAGAGAATCTCAACAAGCATTAGCCAGCAGTGTCGCCTTTGCGGTTCGTGTCGATCAACAAGGCATAAAAATGACCGATTACCATACCGTTAAGGATGCCCGTGTTGATTACCAGGGTCTGAAAAGCCATGACACCATCCAGACATGGCGAGAATATTGGCAGGATGCAATTTTTACGGTCGCGCTCTGGTCTTTGGAACAGGCTGAGGTAACACTATCAGACATTGAACAGGCTTTAAAACGGCCTGTTTATACCCCCTTTCTTGGACGGCGCAGTTGCCCTTTAACCAGGCCTTTGTTGGCCAAGAAGGTATCTGCTGAAAATGCTGTACATGCTTTAAATCAGGACGGTGTCGTCGCAAGGATTTATAGCGAAGAATACAGTGAAGAGGCGATTCCATTGAAAAAACGTGACGTGCCGATTATTCATCAGCCAAGACAATTTTCCAGCCGAATGGTCTATATGAGCCGGGTAAAAGGAGAAACGCATGTATCTGAGTAAAATTCATATCCCGTGGCGTTTAAGCAAAAACAGTTATCACCTGCATCAAGCCTTATGGAAACTGTATCCAGAACGTGGGGATGAGCAACGGAATTTTTTATATCGTGTAGAGCGGTTAGAAAGAGGGATAGGCACACATATTTTGATGCAATCAACTATTCGTCCTCAACAATCAGAAGATAGCCCCGTTATTTTGGATTGGCGTGAATACAATCCTGTTTTTTCATCAGGCCAGCGTTTCCGTTTCCGTTTGCGTGCCAATCCAGTTAAAACGATTAAGGATAGTCGTAAGGGCACAGTTGAGAAAAAAGGTAAAACCTATACTAAAACAGTACGGGTTCCTCTGATTCATGAAGATCAGCAGCAAGCCTGGTTGGAGCGTAAATTACAGGGTATTGCTCAATTGGAAACACTCATCATTCAACCTGAGCCGGTTATGTACTTTCGGAAAACCAAAGAAAATCGGAGCGGCAAAATACAACCCGTGCTATTTGATGGCATATTGCGCATTACAGAACCTGATACTTTTTCAGCATTGTTTCAAACAGGCATAGGGCCAGCCAAAGCCTTTGGATGTGGATTGTTAACGGTAAAGCGGGTATAGTCGGTCTATATAAGAACTCTATATAGACTGATTAACGTACTGAGAATTTGACTCATGAAACTATCAAAAAATACCAAACCTATCAGTTACTTAAAAGAAAACGCGGCAAAAGTGGCCGAGGAATTGAAATCTAATGGCGAGCCTTACCTTATTACGCAAAATGGTGAGGCTGCGATGGTTGTCCAGTCTGTCCAGGAATATGAACAAACCCAGGAAACTTTAGCCATGTTAAAAATGATTGCGCAAAGTGAGAAAGACATTGAGCAAGGGCATTTAGTCTCAATCGATGATGCCTTTTCGGAATTAAGAAAGCGTAGAGGTCTTGATTGAAATATACTATTCGCGATTAAGAATGCACATTAACTAGCTGGCGCATTACATTGATTGCGAATATAATAGCGACATGAATGATTACCACCTATCAGACGACGAGATTAAACACCTTGAAGTGTTGC
>JALSJK010000081.1 GCA_026989395.1 Methylomonas sp. | reverse complement strand
AACAGGCTTGTACAAACTTCTTCGACAACCTCGATGAGCATCATGCTCCTTTGCGTGCATTGTTGAATGAAAAGTTTCAGATTATTGAGGGCAAAGCCGGGTATTCTTGATCGTGGATAGTATACAATTCTGGCGGTTATCTATCTGACCGTCACAGTATTAAAACTCGTAACCCGCTGCGCCGCCTGAATCAAACGTTAAAACAGTTTGGCCGCTTAGACAGCGGATTAATCACCATTGATAGTCAATTTTCTGTAGAAGAAACAGTCGAAAATTTAACAACACTGTTGCAGGATAATGGTTTTTTTATTCCATTTACGTTTGACTTTTCTGGAAAATCCAAACACGGGAAACCGGCGCAACTCATCATTTTTGGCAACCCCAAAATTGGTACACCCTTAATGCAAAACCGGCAATCCATCGGGCTGGACCTGCCACAAAAATTTTTGGTTTGGGAAGATGAAGAAGGCTTGACGCATGTGACCTTTAATGATCCAAAATTTCTTGGCAAACGTCATGGTTTACAGGGGATGGATACTTTATTGTCCAATATTGCCAATCGCCTGAAAACTTTAGCAAATAAAGCAAGCGGAAATGAATTTGTCGAATCTTCGAATTTGCATCAATTGACTTCAGACTCACTCAATATGGAAATAGAACGTGTTGAATTGGATTTAATATCGATTACTATACCATACGTACCTGACCCTGTCCCAGTTCACACGCCTGTCACACCTACCACTACTTTAGTTAATACGACAATATCAACTGGTTCTCGAACTCCACTTGTCCCAGGAACTCAAACAAATTCCCAATCAAATTCTGGTACCAGAATAATAAATACTGTAACCCCTTCTATTAATAAAAGTCCAAAAGAAATATTAAAAGATGCAACGGATCGGGCTCAACGTAACGCTGACAAAGCTGCAAATAATGCAGAAAAGAAAGCAAAAAAGGCGAAGTAAGAAGCAAATAAGCTACAACGCAAAGCAGACGAATTGCAACGTGAGCTTGAACAAGCTAAACAAGAACTGACTTTGTTGGGCTCAGCGGCTAGTCGCTTGCTGCAAAAAAAGGTCAGTCGTCTCCAGAGAAAAGCAAACAGAGCTTTGCAAAAAGCAAATGACGCATTGCTCAAAGCAAACGTGCTTGCAAAACAGGCTGCTGTTTTAAGGCAAAGGGCAGTTAAAGGTATAGATAAAAACATTATCGAAGGAGCCTATCAATATGCTTTAGATAGCGCAAGTGACCTCTCTGATATCGGAAGTTTTGGTTTTGAATTGCTAAGAAACCCTGAAATGCTTGTAGACCTTCTTGATGCAATTGAAGAAACCAGAACGGCACTTCAAGACCCGGTACGCCGTGCAGAAGTGGCAAAGTTGATTGGTGAGGCTTTGGGCGAAGGCGTAGTCGATGCTATTGAGAATTTTTCCAACGATAAGGATTATTACACGGGTTATATCGCAGCATCAATTTTTGATCCCATTGGTAAAATTGGCAAGCTGGGTAAATTATCTGATGTTGCTAGAGGGATTAAAAGGATTGGGAGTACAAAGAATATTTTAACTCCAGCACAAGCAAGTCGTGTGAATACGATAAACAATATCATTAGGCATAATGCAAAACCAGATGATTTTAAAGGTGTTTCAGTTGAATTGAAAGGGATTAAAACAGGTTTTGATCATATTACTGAGATGAAACAATCAGTATTAGGCTTAAGTAAAGCTATTAATGCCCTTGAAAGTAGCTTGAAAAACCCCAATTTATCTGATGGCGCTAGAAAGGAAATTGAATTTGCCATTAGGAGAGGGCAAGCCGTTCTTGACAAAATGAATAATACGTTAAAGGGTAAGTAATAATGAATGATGTCATGCAGTATACACTTGAACAACTTGAAGGTGAATTGTCAAATCCTTGCCACCTTCAAAGTGGTTTAATTGAAAGATGCGTACAAGCTAGAAAAAAAAAAATTAAGGACCTATCTCTCGAAGATATAAGAACGCTACTATGCCAGTCTGTTGGTTTGAATTATATTGTTCCATTGGCATTAAGTTTTTTAGAAGACGATCCGTTATGTTCAGGCGGTCTTTATAAAGGTGACTTATTAGCGGCGTTAATCAATATTCCAGATGAATTTTGGAGACATAATCCTGATTTAAACAATCGCCTGGTAGAAATTCAAATATTAGTTAAAGAAATACATCAAACGCTCTCTGAAGAGATATTTCCAAAATTAGCTAGTTTTAAATTTATCTAAATCCCTTGGATGATTATAACTGACAGTATTTTCCAATTAACAAAGGTAATCCGGCTACGTTCCATACAAATCCCAACTCTGGATTAACTGTCATCCAGAATCCAAATGGTAGCTTTTTAAGTGGCTGGAAGCTCAATCCGCAACAGTTACAGCACGTACTCAAGGACCGGAAGCTATGAGTACGATTGCAAAATATATGTTGTTGATAACACAATTTGTGACTGGTGAGATCGCAGCATCTCAGTTCGAAACTACTTATCTGGAAATGTTTAAAACGAGTCAGATGTTCTACCGGAAGATGTTTACGATGTGTTAAATAAGCTGTTCTCGGACGTGGATGCGTACTTTGGAGATCCCGAATTACGGGATGATGAGGAACTGGTGGCTAGTGCGAATGAAGCCCTAAAAAAGCTGACTTGATGCTACAAAGGGGGGACAGTTAGGTCAAGGGCTAAAAAATGTTCGTGAAATAACCTCTGGTCGGCTTAAAGATTTTAGCCGAGGAAACACCGAGTTGCCAGGAGGTACAAAGAGTGGGGCCTTACCTTGATGTTATTTATAGATATATGTTATAACCTACTGAAAATAGATTACGAAGGTTATTTCATTGATGGCACACCTCATTGCACGCACCGGAAACGAGTTGACGATAGAAGTTAAAGTGAATATAGA
>JALSJK010000080.1 GCA_026989395.1 Methylomonas sp. | reverse complement strand
TGTTTAATAGCTTTAATGGTTCAAAAAAACTGATTAAACAATTAGTGGCCTTGTTGCGCCCAACTCCACCAAACCCCATTTCTAATGGGATAACGAGTGAAAATTGATTTTTTGTCATGTACAAAGAACATATATCTATAAATAACATCAAGTTAAGGTCCCACCCTCCCAAAAGAAAATAAAATTTTTGTCGTGTACAGAGAAATAACTATTAAAGTTGATATTGAATAAAAAAAGTCAGTTAGCATCACAAAAAACATCACGAAAAAAATCCCATTTAAACCCTTAAATGGCTGGCATGTATTATGCTTTATCGTATCTAAAGTCAATCCCAAAATCATTGCTCACCAGGTAATTTTATGTTCATTTGGTATGCAGCATTTTTGGATGACTTATGTGTCAACCATTAATTCACTCCAAATCATTTTTGTGAAATTAAAAGTTGGCTTTATCTAAACAATTATAGTTGGGGAGAAATTTACAATGGCAGCCCTTATTGATAGCTCAATCTTTAAAAAATATGAATCTGAAGCAAGGGGATATTGCCGACGTTTTAACCCGATATTTTCATCGTCCAGCGGTAGTATTATGAATGGTAATGATAGCAGGAAATACATTGATTTTCTCGCGGCATGCGGCGCATTGAATTATGGCCATAACGATCCTGATATGAGTAGTGCCTTGCTCAAGCATATTTCGAACAATGGCATTTCTGCCGGTCTCGACCTTTTCAGTGTCCCCAAGGCTGATTTTTTGAATAGTTTTCATCGCTTAATACTCAAACCTCGTGGATTGGACTATCGCGTACAATTTACAGGGCCAACTGGAACCAATGCCGTTGAAGCCGCAATGAAGCTAGCGCGCAAAGTTACCGGTCGCACCAACATCATTGCCTTTACCAATGGCTTTCACGGAGTATCTCTTGGCGCATTAGCAGCGACTGGAAATAAATATAACCGCATGGGAGCTTGTTTTTCGGGTGTTTCGCGAGCACCTTATGAACACTATATGGGAACTGATTTCGACACCGCAGAATATCTGGACAAGTTATTATCAGACCCCTCGGGAGGAATTGAAGCGCCAGCGGCAATATTACTTGAAACAGTGCAGGGCGAAGGCGGCCTGAACACTGCATCAGCCGAGTGGCTAAAACGAATTGCAATGTTGGCAAAACGTCATGGCGCATTATTGATTGTGGATGATATACAAGCAGGATGTGGCCGTACAGGGACTTTTTTCAGTTTCGAAAAAATGGGTTTTGAACCTGACCTGATTACACTTTCCAAATCAATTTCCGGCTATGGACTACCCATGGCCCTGGTTTTAATAAAACCCGAATATGATATCTGGGAACCAGCCGAACACAATGGTACTTTCCGCGGCAATACCCATGCCTTCGTGACGGCAAAAGTGGCGCTGGAAAAGTTTTGGTCAGATGACAACTTTAGTAACGAAATCACCTTCAAAGCAGCCCTAATCACAGAACGCCTGGCGCTTATCAAAAAACTCATTCCTGGATCACACATCAAGGGCCGTGGCATGATGCAGGGTATCAGTGTCGGCTGCGGAGAACTGGCGGATAAAATCTGCCGTTTAATTTTCAAAAAAGGCTTGATAATCGAAACCTCTGGTCCCTATGATGAAGTTATCAAAATTCTTGCTCCATTGACTACACCTGTGAACTTACTTGAGCAGGGACTTGACACTATTCAGGAGGCAGTTGTTGAAGTGATGAACAAATCACTAGTTGCTGACGTGGATCAGCTGCAACAAAAAGCAAAGTTTTCAAAATCAGTCGCTGCTAACCTACCCTTTGTCCAAATTGCAAGTATGAGCAAGACACATGAAAAAAACTGCGATTATGATTTATTGAACCATTAGAGAATCTTCATGCTTAGAAAATCTGATGCGTATTTGCAGCCTGCGGATTATTATAATCCAGCCCCAATAAATTTCCAAAGTTCATCCAATACTCACGCAAACGGTTCGGATAATATCCTTATTTGCCATGAGCGGGACAATACTATCCGCTGGCGACCAGGCGACAGATTACATCATCTGTTTGAACAACGAGTAGATGAGTTTAAAAAAGAACAAAATAACCGGCATTTGGCGATCGATTGTCTTGAAGGGCAATGGAGCTACCAAGCCCTTGACGAACGCGCCAATCAAGTAGCTCGCTACTTAAAACTTCAAAATTTGGGCGATGGTGATGTTATTGGCCTGCTGTTTGACAAAAGTGTCTATAGTTATATTGCAATGCTGGCTGTATTAAAAATTCACGCTGCTTATGTACCTCTAGACCCTATCTTCCCAGAAAATCGTATTAGCTATATTGCAAATGATGCCAGTCTGAAGTCAATTCTAACTTTGTCCCAGTTTGAAATGCTTGCTCTTGAGGCAGACACATCTATTTTATGCCTGGATAAACTATCAAAAGAAATTGATACTCTTGCAAAATCTCGGCTTGATGAAACGGAAACGGGGCAAGCCTCAAGCGAATTGTGCTACATCATTTATACATCCGGTTCAACAGGCCAACCTAAAGGGGTTCCAATCAATCAGGCCAGTATTTGCAATTTTGTTCGTGTCGCCGCTGAAGTCTATGGCTATCAATGTGCAGATCGTGTTTACCAAGGTCTTACCATCGCTTTTGATTTTGCTGTAGAAGAAATCTGGGTGCCATTAATTGTTGGAGCGACCTTGCTTCCCAATCAAACAGGGAATAGTTTATTAGGTAGTGACTTAGCCACTTTTTTGCTCGAAAACAAGGCGACTGCGCTGTGCTGTGTACCGACACTTTTAGCAAGTATACTATCCACGATCAAGAATACCCGGCTTTGCCCTCAATAATCTGAAACTTTTCATTCAACAATGCACGCAAAGGAGCATGATGCTCATCGAGGTTGTCGAAGAAGTTTGTACAAGCCTGTT
>JALSJK010000079.1 GCA_026989395.1 Methylomonas sp. | reverse complement strand
CAATTTTACCCACATATTTGAGTCTTTTCTTTCCAGGCACTAAATATATGATGGTAATACGGGTATTTCGTTTACTGAGAGTATTTCGTGTTTTCAAATTGTCAGAATATATGGATGAAGCGCAGATATTGGTGGCCGCATTAATTAGCAGTGGCAGAAAAATCATGGTGTTTTTATATGCAGTATTGACATTGGTTATTGTCTTTGGCTCTTTAATGTATGTTGTTGAAGGGAATGAAGCAGGATTCACCAGTATTCCCAAATCAGTTTACTGGTCAATTGTGACATTAACAACTGTGGGGTATGGAGATATTGCACCTCAAACTCCATTAGGCCAAATGATTGCAGCTACGATCATGATAATGGGTTATGGCATTATTGCAGTGCCAACCGGCATTTACAGTGTTGAATTGGTTAAATCCTATAATAAAGAAACTATTCGCAATGATGCTTGTCCCGAATGTGGGGAGACAGGTCATGATATTGATGCATCCTATTGTAAGTATTGTGGTTATCAGTTGGATAGTAATAAAAACACAAGCTAAAAGTAATTTTAGGAGGATGAAAAAATGCGTTATTTACATACAATGGTTCGAGTTCAAGATTTACAGGAATCCCTCGATTTTTATTGTAATAAATTGGGTATGTTGGAATGTAACCGAATAGAAAATGAAGCAGGACGCTTTACATTGGTTTATTTGGCTGCGCCAGCCGATGTAAATGTAGCCCAAAGAACCCATTCACCATTACTGGAGCTCACATATAACTGGGATTCTGAAGAATATACAGGGGGTAGAAATTTTGGTCATCTCGCATTTGAAGTGGATGATATTTATAAAAAATGCCAGGACTTGGTAGAACAGGGGGTTGAAATAAACCGACCGCCTCGCGATGGATATATGGCTTTTATTCGTTCTCCAGACAAGATTTCAATCGAACTTTTGCAAAAAGATAAGCCATTAGAGCCTGCCGAGCCTTGGAAATCAATGGAAAATATTGGCACTTGGTGATTAATAATAAACTTTTATGTTGGTTTACTTGTCAACAATAATTGAAATCTTTGTAAAAGGAAGGTTGAGAAAGAAAAAAAAGATTCAAGCATAATCTAAATTGACAGGAGAACAATAATGAAAAAGATCTATAGAAAAAATGTTTGGGTTGGATTGTTTATTGTATGGATGTTAGGGCTGGGCCGAACAGCTGTCGCTAAGGAAAATGAATGTTGGGTTGATTTTTATGAATACGCTGAATTTATAGGTGATCATCTTCGTTTGGAAGGTCCTCTTAAAATGGCTAATTTACGTGATGTTAAGGGACAAAATTGGGAGTTGCGAATTGATAGTTTAATCGTTGGACCCAAAGCCAAGGTGACACTTTATGAGAATGCCAACTTTAAATTGACCTTAACGGAAATGGCTAAACATCCTGATTTGATGAAATCCTTGGGGATTACGGAACAAGAAATTTTGAATGAGTCCGAGCTCACTTTTAATCCTAATCAAAAAATCAATCATCTTGGTGTTTACAATTTTCATAAAAAAACCAAGTCCTTAAAAATTGATTGTATTGATTGATTGGCGCGAGGCTTGTTTGCTTAGGAGCGTGCATGAAATAATTTGGGCAACTGGTTTGTCTTTTTCCCCGTCTTCTGTGTTGTAAAAATAGTTACATAGCTGGCTATGCGCCTATTTCTACACCTTGAATACGAAAAAAAATACTGCACCAGTCGCTCAATTTATTCCGTGCTCGGTTCTTAATCACCAGGCAAACATACAGCCCAGTTTTTTAGAAGAGGCCGGTTATCGTGCCGTCATCTAGAATATCAATTCTTTCAGCGGCTGGTTTTTTCGGAAGTCCTGGCATTGTCATCATATTGCCGGCAATTGCAACGATAAAACCAGCGCCATTAGCTAATCTGACTTCACTGATTTCGACAGTATGACCGGATGGGGCGCCTTTTGCACTTGGGTCGGTAGAGAAAGACATTTGTGTTTTGGCCATACAGACCGGAAACTTTCCATAATCTGCTTGCCAGTCGGATAATTGTTGTTTAACTTTAGCATTTGCGGATATATTTGCCGCACCATAAAGCTTGGTGGCGATAGCCTCAATTTTTTCCCATAAACTCAGTTTTTCATCATAAACAAAGGAAAATCCGGGTTTCCGGTTATCAACGATATTAATGACTTCTTGGGCAAGTTCTTTGGCTCCGGCACCGCCTTGTGCCCAGTGCTTCGAGACAACGCATTTTGCACCTAAGGTTTCGCATTTTTCTTTTAACAGATTGATTTCGGCATCGGTATCGAAGCTAAAATGGTTAATACAAACGACACAAGGCAATCCGTAATGCTGGGTAATATTGTTCAGGTGTCGCTCTAAATTCACAAAACCATTTTTCAGGGCTTCAAGATTTTCTTGGTTTAAGTTATCCTTGGTAACACCACCGTGAAATTTCAAAGCTCTAACAGTAGCAACCAGAACAGCAGCAGACGGTTTTAAACCAGACATGCGGCATTTGATGTCAATGAATTTTTCAGCACCTAAATCAGCCCCAAAGCCAGCTTCAGTCACAACATAATCAGCAAGTTTTAAGCCTGTTTTGGTAGCAGTTACAGTATTGCAACCGTGGGCTATATTGGCAAAAGGGCCGCCATGAATAATCGCAATATTGTTCTCTAAGGTTTGCACAAGATTCGGTTTAATGGCATCTTTAAGGAGAGCGGCCATGGCGCCTTGTGCTTTTAAATCTCTGGCATAAACAGGTGTTACCTTGTCAGTTTTGTAGCCAATAACAATACGGCCAAGACGCTCCTTCAAATCTGCGCGACTGGTTGCCAGACACAAAATTGCCATGATTTCTGAGGCTACGACAATATCATAGCCGTCTTCCCGTGGAAAACCATTTGCGGGGCCGCCAAGTCCTGCCGTAATTTTGCGCAATGCACGGTCATTCATGTCAACAACGCGTTTCCATTGAATTCTACGAGCATCAATATCGAGTGAGTTGCCATGATTAATGTGATTATCAATCAGTGCTGATAGTAAATTATGGGCAACGCCAATGGCGTGAAAATCACCGGTAAAATGAAGATTAATATCTTCCATCGGTACAACTTGAGAGTACCCACCTCCGGCGGCGCCACCCTTGATGCCAAAGCAAGGACCCAAAGAAGGCTCTCGTAAGCACATAATGGTTTTTTTGCCCAATCGGTTCATGGCATCACCAAGACCAACGGTTGTGGTGGTTTTACCTTCGCCTGCAGGTGTCGGGCTAATCGCGGTGACCAGAATAAGTTTGCCGTCAGGTTGATCGACAAGATTATTTATATATTCGAGAGAAATTTTGGCCTTAAAATGCCCATAAGGATCCAATTGTTCGGCCGGAATGCCAAACTTTTCCTGGGCCAGTGCAATAATAGGTTTTAAAGTGGCTTTTTGGGCAATTTCAATGTCAGACATAGTTATTAGTCGCCATAAACAGGGAAACGTGAGCAGAGAATACTGACTTTTTCGCGAACAGTCGAAATTACGGTGGGATTGTCCATGTTTTCCATAACCTCACACATCAAATTTGCAATTTCAATCATTTGATCTTCTTTGAATCCCCGTGATGTTGGGGCTGGAGTGCCGACACGAATACCGCTGGTAACAAAAGGAGATTCGGGATCATTGGGGACAGCATTTTTATTGACTGTGATGTGTGCCTTACCCAGCGCCTCATCTGCTGCTTTACCGGTAATTCCCTTAGCAATTAGAGAAACCAGCATAAGATGATTGTCTGTGCCGCCAGAAACCACATCAAAACCACGTTTGATAAACACTTCAGACATTGCTTGGGCATTTTTGATTACTTGTTGCTGATAGATTTTAAAATCACCCTGTAAAGCTTCTTTAAATGCAACCGCTTTTGCTGCGATAACATGCATCAAAGGTCCGCCTTGAATACCTGGAAAAATGTTCGAATTAAATTTCTTCTCAAGTTCAGGATTGCTTTTACACAAAATAATGCCGCCACGAGGTCCGCGTAAGCTTTTGTGAGTTGTAGTGGTAACCACATCAGCTATAGGAACCGGGTTAGGATATAATCCGGCAGCTACTAACCCGGCTACATGGGCCATATCAACAAATAAATAAGCGCCAACTTTATCAGCAATGGCTCTGAAACGATCCCAATCCATGACTCTTGAGTAAGCTGAAAAACCAGCAACAATCATTTTGGGACGATGTTCCAGTGCTAATGCTTCGACCTGATCATAATCAACCAGACCAGTATCGGGATGTAAACCGTATTGAACAGCATTATAGATTTTTCCTGAAAAATTGGGTTTGGCACCATGAGTTAAATGGCCACCATCTGCAAGACTTAAACCCAAAATGGTATCGCCTGGTTGGATTAGCGCCATGTAGACAGCCATGTTCGCCTGGGAACCAGAGTGAGGTTGAACATTAGCGTAGTCGGCATCGAAAACTTCTTTTGCTCTGTCAATTGCCAGCTGTTCAACTTTATCGACAAACTCACAGCCGCCGTAATAGCGTTTACCGGGATAACCTTCCGCATATTTATTGGTTAGTTGCGAGCCTTGCGCTTCCATCACTCTGGGGCTGGTATAGTTCTCAGAAGCGATAAGTTCAATATGATCTTCTTGGCGTTGATGCTCCTCCGCAATTGCTTTGAATAGCTCATCATCGAAGCCCGCAATTGTTTGGGATTTTTTAAACATTTATTTCTCCAGATTGGGTTGTTTTTTTTATTTAAAGTATATGTATTATTCAAGATATGGGCAGGATAAGCAAGACTTGAAGGTCTGCCACGTTAGTACCCGTTGCACCAGTTTCCAATAAATCACGACTTGCCTTTAATGCGGTATATGAATCGTTTTCCTTTAGACAGCGATATGGGTCAAGCTTTGCTTCTGATATTCGCTCCAGGGTTTTGGGGTCAACGATGCCGCCCGCCGCATCAGTTGGGCCGTCCCTGCCGTCTGTGCCGCCACTGAGGAATATCCAACAGTCGGGCAAATGATTTTGCTTTGCTGCCAGGGCAAAAGCCAGCGCCATCTCCTGATTTCTGCCGCCACGGCCAGAGCCGCAGACGGTGACAGTGGTTTCGCCACCAGCTAAAATAGCAACAGGTTTTCCAATGCCATGTTCGATAATTTTTTTTGTAAAAACAACTAGTTTTTTGGCTTCATCTTTGGCTTCTCCGCATAGATGATCACTATAAACTAATGTTGTAAAGCCTAGCTTTTCTGCTGTAGTTTTAATTGCATTGACACTGATGGTGTTGCTGGCAATTAACGAATAATGGGCCCGAGTAAAAATAGGGTCATGTTTTTTTGGGGTTTCTTGAATTTTTCCTGCCGCTCCCATGATAAATCTTCTCCTGATTTTTTCGGGGAGTTGCTTCCAAATATGTTTGGATTGGCAGACTTCTATTGCATTAGCAAAGCTGGTTTCATCAGGGACAGTAGGGCCGCTGGCAATAGCACTAACATCATCACCAATAACATCGGATAAAATCAACGCATGCAAGTCTGCGGGGGCAGTCATTCGAGCCAGGCCGCCTCCTTTGAGTTGTGATAAATGCTTTCGAACACAATTGATCTGGTTGATTGTTGCCCCTGATTTTAAAAGCAGCAAGGTTGTTGATTTTTTTTCTTCCAGAGAAATGCCGGGAGCAGGGAGAGGAAGCAAAGCTGAACCGCCACCACTGATTAAAACCAGTGCTAATTCGTTGATTTGAGCTTTTTGAGCTTGATTGGCTAAAATTTTTGCCGCTTGTAGACCATCCTGATTGGGTAGCGGATGACCAGCGGTATAAACGTCACAATTTTTAATGATTGTGTTGTTTTCTTCGTTGGTAACAATTATTCCAGGTTTTACAAATTTCTCGGCAGGAATAATTTCCACTGCAGCTTTAGCCATTGAGCATGCGGCTTTACCAAATGCTAGCAAGTGAACTTTTTTCCAATCTTCAGTTCGGGTTTTGCGATGGACTTTTGGGCCAAAAAGGATTTCAATGCGGTTGTTTTCAATCCTAAGATAATTTTGAACGGCTCGATACGGATCAGCCGCTTTGATTCCTGCCAGGAATATGGATACTGCTTGTAAGCGCAGTTGTTTCAATTCTGCTGACATGGAATCAATACTTTCGTCTGGAAAGTTTGGGCAGAAAATTCAAGTTATTTACCTGTATTTGAATTTTCCAAGGTCATTTTTTTAGCAATATTAAAAATTTCTTCAGCATCAAGGATTTGTTTATTATCTTCAAACAATTGACCAATACAATGCCGGTGCAGCGCGAGTTTAAGCGTGCCAAAACCAATTGCTCCCCAAATAATTTTCCCTTGTCGTTGCTGTCCTTTATCCATCATATCAGTACCGCCTATGCCCACGGGAGGCGTGGCATTAGCATCGGCCATTATTTCAATAGTGTCATTTTTTTGCCAATGTTCAGGGCCGATTAATTCAATACCAGCGGCGCCAGTTGCAAAGACAATCTGTGCATCGTTGATGGTTTCTCCTCTTTGATCGTGAGTTTTGGCAACCAAAGGCGTTATTGTGACATCAAAACGTTTTTTCATGGCTTGGCAGGCCTGTCCAGCGCGTTTCAATTCTCTGGAGGTAATGGTGACTTCAGCACCTTCCATTGCTAACATGGCGGCTACTCTTTGGCCGACAGGACCGGTGCCGGCAAGAACTACAGCTTTCTTCCCGGCCAGCGCAGAACTACTCAGTAATTTGGCGACACCGGCGGCGGCAGTAGTATTACTGCCGTTACTATCAAGCATGATGGAAACCTGAAAGCCTGGAAAAAAATGTTTCTGTACTGCTGTAAATAGCTCCTGGCCAGCAAGCATGTCGCTGCCGCCGACAAAAATAGCGGTATTCTTTTTTTCTTTGGGAGAACGAGTAAAAATTGTGCCTTCAACAAGGGGGGTAAGGTTTTTCGGCGTAACGGCTCCATATCCAGTGACATGGTCTGCTCCGCCATCGTAAGCGACAACATTATCAAATACGGAGGGATATGCATCGGTATCAAATTGAAATAACAGTTTTTTCATTTTTTTAGATCCCTAAATTGCGGAATTCTTGTTTTCTACAGGTATATTATACCGCATGAGTAGGATATACTTTGTTGGAAGGTTAATGAACGGAAACTGCTGGTAGCAAGTCCAGTTTATTGTTCCAAAAGAAATTAATTGTTTATGAGAATCGTTATGAAAACACCCGTACGTATTGCAGTGACTGGCGCAGCAGGGCAGATTAGTTATTCATTGCTTTTTCGGCTTGCGGCAGGAGATCTGTTAGGTAAAAATCAACCTGTCATCCTGCATTTGTTGGAAATCCCACCAGCAATGACTGCATTGGAAGGCGTGGTCATGGAGTTGAATGACTGTGCATTCCCTCTATTACATGGGGTTGTCACCACTGATGACCCAAATATTGCTTTTGAAAATGTTGAATATGCATTTCTGGTCGGTTCCAGGCCGCGTGGTGCGGGTATGGAAAGAAGTGATTTGTTGAAAGTCAATGCTGAAATTTTTTCGGTACAAGGGAAAGCGCTGAGTGATGTCGCCAAAACTAATGTTAAAGTTTTGGTTACGGGTAACCCAGCCAATACCAATGCGTTGATTGCGATAAAAAATGCGCAAAACCTAAAGCCTGAAAATTTTACTGCGATGACTATGCTTGATCATAATCGGGCAATCAGTCAATTGGCGGAAAAATGCGATGTTCTGGCTTCTGATGTGCAGCGTATGATTATTTGGGGTAATCATTCATCCACCCAATACCCTGATTTGCATCATGCGAAGGTGAAAGGACAGGATGCAATTTCGTTGCTTGATTCAAAATGGATGGCTGAGCAATTTATCCCCACTATTCAGCAGCGTGGGGCGGCTATTATCAAAGCAAGAGGCCAATCAAGCGCTGCATCTGCGGCCAATGCTGCTATCAAACAAATGCAAGCCTGGGTGTTAGGCACGCCCGAGGATGATTGGGTGAGTATGGCGGTTTATTCTGATGGCAGTTATGGGATTGAGGAAGGTCTGGTTTACTCTTATCCAGTGACTTCAGATGGTGAAAAAATCAGTATTGTTCAGGGTTTGGAAATTAATGATTTTAGTCGTGAACGCATGACTTTGTCGGAGAATGAGCTCAAGCAAGAAAAACAAGCAGTCAAACATCTATTTGCGGGATGATTGGACCTATAGGTTAGCTGAAGAACATTAGCAATGAGTGCGAAATAGACCTTATTTTTTGTGAAGAGCCAGCAAAAATTCAGTAGGTTATTGGGTTTTTGCCGCTATGGTTTTCAAAAAATGCTTTGATAAAAAAAAGTTTTCATGAATGTCAAAGGTATGGCCTAAACAACTCTGTCTTCTGGTTCTTCACCTGCAAAAAAAGCAGACAGGTTTTTCAAAACCTGATTGCCCATTGCAATTCTGGTTTCTTCAGTGGCGCTTCCCAGGTGGGGTAATAAGGATACATTTTCCATATTTAAAAAATCCTTGTCCAGATTCGGCTCGTTTTCAAAGACATCGAGGCCAGCACCAGCAATCCAGCCATATTTTAACGCCTTGATGAGAGCCTTGCTGTCAACCACATCGCCTCGCGCGGTGTTAATTAAGTGTGCTGATGGGCGCATCATCTTTAAGCGTTGCTCATTGATTAAATGATGAGTTGCTTTTCCTCCGGGACAATGTAACGAAACAAAGTTGGCTTCAGACAGTACTTCTTCTATGGTACTGGTTTGAACTGCCTGATATTTGGCAATAATCTCCTGGGCGATCGCGCTGCGATTGAAAAAAATTATTTTCATTCCAAAGCCAAAGTGGGCCCGATCTGCTACAGCCTGAGCTATGCGGCCAAAACCAATTAATCCCAAGGTTTTTCCTGTCACTTTATGACCAAGCATTTGTGTGGGTCGCCAGCCAGTCCATTGGTGATTTCTTATATGGCGGTCGCCTTCAGCTCCGCGCCGTGCTGACATCAACAATAACAACATGGCAATGTCAGCAGTGCAATCAGTTAAAACTCCTGGGGTATTGGTAACAACAATGCCTTGAGATTTTGCGGAATCCACATCAATATGATTAAAGCCTACGCCAAAATTACCCAGAATTTTGACGCGCTTGTTCTCAACCATTAAGACTTCACTCGTCATCGGGTCGGTAACGGTTGGCAGAACTGCGTCATAATTCTGTAAGGCAGTTTTAAGTTCCTGAATAGAAAGAGGAATGTCTTGCTCATTCAATGTTACATCATAAAGACCTTGTAGTTGTCGTTCTACTTCTGCCGGCCATTTACGGGTAATCAGAACTTTAGGCTTAACCATATAATGTCTTATTCTGATGCGGTAGAACGATAATATTCAATTGCCGCTGCAACGCCGCTTCCTGGGGTAATATCATAATTATTGTCCAGCATTGCCATTTCCACTCCAGCAATGGCGCCGAGCATGGAAACATCGTTCATATCGCCAATATGACCAATGCGGAAAACCTTACCCGCGACTTCTGTCAAACCAGCTCCTAAAGAAATGTTGTATTTATGAAATGCAGTGCTGATGACGTCACGGGCATCTTTGTTTTCAGGAACCACAATAGCCGAAACGGTATCAGATTCGAAACCCGGTTGTGCGCATAACTTTAAGCCCCAGGCAGCAATGGCGCGGCGGGTTCCTTCAGCTAAGCGGTGATGGCGAGCATAAACATTTTCCATGCCTTCTTCCAGCAGCATATCTAGCGCTTTACGCAGACCATGAATCATTGGTGTAGATGGGGTGTAGGGTGTGTAACCATCTTTATTGGCATTCATTTGATCCAGTAAATCCAGAAAGCATCGCGGGAAACTAGCTGTTTCAGTCGCTTTAATTGCCTTTTGGCTGAAAGCCACTATTGCTAGGCCAGCGGGAAGCATAAAACCTTTTTGCGAGCCACTGATAGCGCCGTCGACACCCCAATCATCCATGCGAAAGTCAAGGCTGGCTATTGAGCTGACGCCATCAACAAATAATAGCGCGGGATGGTTTGCAGCATCCATGGCTTTGCGGACACCGCCAATATCGCTGGTAACGCCTGTCGAAGTTTCGTTATGGGTGGCTAAAAAGGCTTTGATTTCATGATTTGTATCTTGTTTTAAACGTTCTTCAAGGTGATCGAGAGGAATGCCTTTGCCCCATTCAACTTCATGAACTTCTACATCCAAACCGAGTCTTTTTGCCATATCGGCCCATAAATGGCTGAATTGACCAAAGCGGTAAATCAAAACCTTATCGCCGGGATTCAAGGTGTTGGTTAAGGCAATTTCCCAGCCAGCAGTGCCTGTTGCAGGGAACACAAAGGTTAGCCCAGTCTCGGTTTTGAAGATTTTTTTTAAATCTTCCAGAACCGGTTTGAACAATTTCGGGAAAATGGGTGAGCGATGATCTTCCATGTTGACATGCATAGCGCTCAAAATTTCATTAGGGGTATTTGTAGGGCCCGGAATATATAAATGGTTACGACCTGCCATTGTGGGTTTTCTCCGTATTTTTTTTGATTGGTTAAAAATCGAGGTTGGCATTTTCAGTAATTAAAATACCAACTAAACTTTTTAGAATGACACAAGAAACTGTTTGCATCAAGGAATTATTTCACGAGGTAAATGCCTGTAATTTGCTGTTAAGTATTTGCTGACATGATATTGTAGAATCAAACTGAGGACAGATTCAATTTGTGCAAGATGATTCAGGGTGGGCAGAAAAAGTTAATGGATTTTTTTAAGTGTATAGAATATGTCATTAACTATACTTAAGATAAATAAATTCAATTATAAGGAGATATTTTAGGAATAGGTGGTCTATAGTTTTATTTGAAACAGAAAAAAATTACGTGGAGCCAAATAGCATGAGTATTTTTGATCATTATACATCTCGATTTGAGGAGTCTAAAGAAGAAGAGTTAACCATTCAGGAATATCTGGATCTTTGCAAAAAAGACCCATTGGCCTACGCAAGTCCTGCTGAAAGAATGCTGGCTTCCATTGGTGAGCCCAAATTTTTTGATACCCATAATGACCCCAAACTTAGTCGACTTTTTTCCAACAAGGTTATTAAAATTTATCCGGCATTCCGGGAATTTTATGGCATGGAGGAAGTGATAGAGCAAATTGTTTCTTATTTCAAGCATTCTGCTCAGGGACTTGAAGAGAAAAAACAAATCCTTTATTTGTTGGGTCCAGTGGGCGGTGGTAAATCCTCTCTCGCGGAACGATTAAAAGCATTGATGGAAAAAACACCTTTCTATGCCATAAAAGGTTCGCCTGTTTTTGAATCACCTTTAGGGCTTTTTAATGCCGATGAAGATGCTGAAATATTGGAATCAGATTATGGAATTCCAAGGCGCTATCTGAATACCATCATGTCACCTTGGGCAACTAAACGCTTGCACGAATTCAATGGAGATATTCGTAAATTCAAGGTTATTAAAATCAGGCCTTCCATTTTACGGCAGATTGCAGTGACCAAAACCGAGCCTGGCGATGAGAATAATCAGGATATTTCGGCATTAGTGGGTAAAGTCGATATTCGCAAACTGGAACAGTATTCCCAGGATGATCCTGATGCTTACAGTTATTCAGGTGGTTTATGCCGTGCAAACCAGGGAATGTTGGAATTTGTGGAAATGTTCAAAGCACCGATAAAGGTTCTGCATCCTTTGTTGACGGCGACGCAGGAAGGCAATTATAAGGGCACGGAAGGATTTCCGGCAATTCCTTTTGACGGTATTATTCTGGCGCATTCCAATGAATCAGAATGGCAGGCATTTAAAAACAACAAAAATAACGAGGCGTTTCTGGATCGAATTTATATCGTAAAAGTACCTTATTGCTTGCGCGTTTCTGAAGAAATCAAAATTTATGACAAGTTGCTGGAACACAGCTCCTTGAATAATTCGCCCTGCGCGCCCGGCACTCTGGAAATGATGGCGCAGTTTGCCGTCTTGTCGCGTTTGCATGAGCCTGAAAACTCCAATATTTTTTCAAAAATGCGGGTTTATAATGGTGAAAACCTAAAGGATACCGATCCACATGCCAAATCCTATCAGGAATATCGGGATTTTGCCGGAGTTGATGAAGGGATGACCGGTTTGTCAACTCGATTTGCTTTCAAAATATTGTCCAAGGTATTTAATTTTGATAATTCCGAAGTGGCAGCCAATCCGGTACACCTTTTGTATGTATTAGAGCAGCAAATCACCAGAGAGCAATTTCCTCCTGAAATAGAAGAAAGATATCTGTCTTATCTAAAAGGTTATCTCACCCAGAAATATATCGAATTTATTGGTAAAGAGATTCAAACTGCTTATTTACAATCCTATTCAGAATATGGGCAGAATATCTTTGATCGTTATGTAACCTATGCAGATTACTGGATTCAGGATACGGATTTCCGTGACCCTGACACTGGAGAGATGTTTGATCGCGCTGCTTTGAACGAGGAGCTGGAAAAAATTGAAAAACCGGCAGGAATCAGTAATC
This sequence comes from Methylomonas sp., assembly GCA_026989395.1. GTDB lineage: Bacteria > Pseudomonadota > Gammaproteobacteria > Methylococcales > Methylomonadaceae > JALSJK01. The sequence continues at coordinate 6,380 of JALSJK010000079.1, read as the reverse complement.
CCAAAGATTTTCGTAATGAAATTGTCAATTTTGTGTTGCGGGCTCGTGCCAACAATGAAGGCAAAAATCCGGCCTGGACCAGTTACGAAAAATTACGTACCGTCATTGAAAAGAAAATGTTTTCAACCACTGAAGATTTGCTACCTGTGATTTCCTTCAATGCCAAAGCGTCACCGGACGATCAGAAAAAACACGAGCAGTTTGTCGACCGGATGGTTGAGAAGGGCTATACCGAAAAACAGGTGCGGTTGCTTTGTGAATGGTATTTGCGGGTTCGTAAATCATCCTAGGGGGGTTGTGTGTCAAGAATTGTCGATAGACGCCTTAACGGAAAGAATAAAAGTGCTGTCAACCGGCAAAAATTTATTCGCCGTTTTCGTCAGCAAATAAAAAAAGCCGTTGCTGATGCTATTTCCGATCGAAGCGTCACCGATCTGGAAAAAGGTGAAAAGGTCTCTATACCAGCTAAAGACATCTCGGAACCCTTTTTTCACCATGGTCAGGGCGGTCGGCGTGAACGCATTCATCCTGGAAACAAGGAATTTCAACAAGGTGATAAATTACCCAGACCCAAAGGCGGCGAAGGGCAGGGTGGTGGCAACAAGGCTTCTGATAGCGGTGAAGGCTTGGATGATTTTATTTTCGAGCTGACCCGGGAAGAATTTTTACAGTTTTTTTTTGATGACCTTGAATTGCCTAACCTGGTTAAAACCAAGCTGGCCACCATCAATGAGACTAAAAAAATTCGCGCCGGCCATACCAGCGATGGTATTCCAACCAATATAAATGTTATTCGTTCCTTGCGCGGCGCAATGGGGCGGCGTATTGCTTTGCGAGCGCCTTATAAAAACCGGATCAAGGAAGCCGAGGCGGAGTTACAGGAATTACTCAAACAGCATGAAAAAACCTATCCGGCAGTTATAGCATTGGAGCAGGAAATTGAAACGCTGAAGAAGAAAATTGAACGAATCCCTTTTATTGATACTTTTGATCTTCGCTACGATAATCGTATTGATCAGCCCAAGCCAACCACTCAGGCAGTGATGTTTTGCATCATGGATGTTTCTGGCTCCATGGGCTTTGAAGAAAAAGATATGGCCAAGCGTTTTTTCATGCTGCTGTATCTGTTTCTTACCAGGACCTATGAAAAAATTCAGGTGGTATTTGTTTCCCATCACACCGTTGCCAGTGAAGTAGATGAAGAAACCTTTTTCTATTCAAGGGAGACTGGCGGCACGGTTGTTTCCAGTGCTTTGGAATTGGTCAGTAATATTATTAAGGATCGATTTCCGACTTCGGATTGGAATATTTATGCTGCCCAGGCTTCTGATGGTGACAATTGGGATGATGACTCCATTACCTGCCGAAAAATCATGAATGAACAAATCATGCCTTATGTGCAGTATTATGCCTATATTGAGATAACTGAAGACCGGCATCAAAATCTCTGGCAGGAATATTTGTCGGTCAAATCCGGTTGGGATAATTTTGCCATGCAGCGTATTGAACGGATTGCAGATATTTACCCCGTTTTCAGAAAACTTTTTAAAAAGCAGTTAGCATGACTCAAAAACCGCTTTCAGAAACATCCGAATGGACTTTTGAACTGATCGAAACATATCATAAGGAAATTGAACGCATTGCCGGAAATTTTGGGCTGGAGACCTATCCAGTGCAATTGGAAATAATCACTGCAGAACAAATGATGGATGCTTATGCATCAGTTGGCATGCCTATTGGTTATACCCATTGGTCATTTGGCAAAGAATTTGTCAATAATGAAAAGCGTTATAAAAGAGGGCAAATGGGGTTGGCTTATGAGATTGTCATTAATTCAGATCCCTGTATCGCTTATTTAATGGAAGAAAATTCTATGGCCATGCAGGCGTTAGTGATCGCTCATGCGGCGTATGGCCACAATTCTTTCTTTAAAAACAATTATTTATTCAAGACCTGGACCAGCGCTGACGCAATTATTGATTATTTGTTATTTGCCAAGAATTATATTGCCGAATGCGAAGAAAGGTATGGTGAAGATCAGGTTGAAGCATTTCTGGATTCCTGTCATGCCTTAAAAAATTTTGGCGTTGACCGATATAAACGTCCGGTCAAATTATCCATGCAGGAAGAAAAGGAAAGGCAGCAGGAGCGGGAGGAGTACCTGCAATCCCAGGTCAATGAGATTTGGCGGACTTTGCCTAAATTGGAAGAGCAACTGGATATTATTCAGGAAACCCGGTTCCCAATAGAGCCTGAAGAAAACCTGCTTTATTTCATTGAAAAAAATGCCCCGTTACTGGAGCCCTGGCAGCGCGAAATTGTACGCATTGTCCGTAAAATCGCCCAATATTTTTATCCGCAGCGGCAAACCCAGGTAATGAACGAAGGCTGGGCGACATTTTGGCACTATACCATTCTGAATCAGCTGTATGATGAAGGATTGGTGACTGACGGTTTTATCATCGAGTTTTTGCAGTCGCATACCAATGTAGTCTATCAACCTGATTTCGATAGCCCTTACTATTCAGGTATTAATCCTTATGCCCTGGGCTTTGCAATGATGAGCGATATTCGCCGTATTTGTGAAAATCCAACTGATGAAGACAGGCAATGGTTTCCAGATATTGCCGGTAGCAATTGGCTGGAGACGATGCATTTTGCCATGCAGAACTTTAAGGATGAAAGTTTTATTAGTCAATATCTGTCGCCTAAAGTAATTCGTGATTTCAAATTGTTTTCTGTATTGGATGATGACCGGGAAAAAGAGATTGAAATTACCTCCATTCATAACGAAATTAATTATCAATATATCCGACAGGCTCTGTCAGAACAGTATAACTTAGGCAGTCTAGAGCCTAATATCCAGGTTTATAATGTTGATTTGAATGGTGATCGTTCACTGACTTTACAGCACATGCAATACAATCGTATCCCGCTTGATAAAAGTGCTAATGAAGTTGTCAAGCACGTAGCAAGGCTTTGGGGTTTTGACGTGCGATTGGAAACGGTGAAGGAAAATGGCACGGTAGTACACTCATTTCATTGCCAACTATAACCTGGGGTCATTATTAATCAATAGCTTGCCGGCTGTGCTGAAGTGAGGTCACGGGGTCAGGTATAAAAGACACCTCCAATGCATTGGCTAATTTTGCACAGATAACGGCGTAATATTCCTTTATCAGGAGCGTGCACAGAATAAGTTGGGCAACTGTGGCGTCCCGATAGAGAAGTGGGGTAAACCAGAAAGCATCAATCAAGTTTTAAATTGATTAACCGTTTGTTTTAGTTGGTCAGCGAGTTCTAGTAATTCATGGCTGGATGAGGCGGTTTTTTGCATGCCGTTAGAGGTTTGTTCGGAAATCTTGCTGATTGAATGAATGTTGCGATTGATTTCTTCAGCAACGGCAGTTTGTTCTTCTGCAGCACTGGCGATCTGGGTATTCATGTCCTGCACGATTTCAATTTTGCTGTTGATGTTGACCAGAGCTTCACCTGAAGACGCTGCTTTTTCGACGCTTATCGCCGCTTGTTGTTTGCCATTTTCCATGACTTTTACCGCTTCCCGTGCTCTTGCCTGCAATCTCTCGATGGTAGTTTGAATTTCCTGGGTGGATTTTTGGGTTCTGCTCGCCAGGGTTCTCACTTCATCGGCTACAACGGCAAAGCCGCGGCCTTGCTCACCGGCTCTGGCCGCCTCAATTGCTGCATTCAGCGCCAGCAGATTGGTTTGTTCGGCGATTCCTTGAATGACACTGAGAACCTCGCCGATACTTTCACTGTCAGAATCCAGTTGATGAATGACGCTGGCAGCATTTTCTACTTCAGCAGCCAAGCTGTTAATTGAAGAAACAACCTCAGTCACTATATTTTTACTGCAAGTTGCTTCCTCGTCGGCGCAAGAAACCGCATCGGTTGCATTGACAGCATTTTTAGCCACTTCCTGGGCGGTTGCTGTCATTTGCTCCATTGCTGTAGCTACCAGGGTGGTTTCGGATTTTTGCTGACTTACTCCACTTTCAGTTTGTTGGGCAATGGCTGCCAGGTTTTGTGCATGTTGTCCCAGTTTATCGCTGGTCAAGCGAATTTCATCAATAGTTTTGGCAATTTTTTTGACAAAACCATTAAAGCTGGCAGCAACCCATGCTAATTCAGTTTTGCCTTTTACTTTTAAACGTGAAGTTAAATCACCGCCACCACTTGATATATCCTGTAATTTTAATGCCAGATCAGTCAATGGGTTTACAATGATTTTTGCAATTGCCAGATAACCTGAAATGCAAAGGATTATAATGGCAATAAAAGTTAACCCGGCGGCGGCCCAGAGATGCTTGTTTAGTTGAGCATAGGCGGGTTCAAGAGGTCTGATGATCTCAAAAGCGCCGTGTAAATCGCCTGCGCGTTTATTTTCCATTGGGAAGCCCAGAATGTCCCGGCCGTCATTGCGATGCCAGAGCTGTTGTGACGTAGCCGGATCGCCATGACAAACCTCACATTGTTTTTCCAGTTTTACTGATCGGAAAAACCGTAATTCGTCTTTTTCTTCATCGACAATAGAATAATTAAGCTTATCAGGATTTTTTTGAAAAAATTGTAACGCTTGTCTTTCTACGGCATCAGCTTCATTTTTGGGATTCCGAGCCCCGATTCTTGGCGCCTTAAAGCGATAATTGCCTTCTTTGGCTTTGGCTCTTAAAGTATTCCAGGCGGTTGCAATTGGAACAGTTGAAACAATTTTTTCTATCCGTTCCTGGCCAGTATTGTTTTTGGCAATTTCACGAAGTAATTCAGGCGAAAAAACGCCTTGTTTCCATGTTTGAATGGTTTTTTCCCGAACCGCTTCGGAAAGCAATATCTGGTTTTTCGCAATTTCACTTTCGCTTTCAATGATCTGCTGTTTCGCCATATAAGCGTAAAAAAATAACGAGGCAGCCGCCAGCAAAATTAGTGCTGTGGTTATCACTAGAATAACCTTGGTGCCCACCGAGTTCCAATTCATCATTTCAAGTCTCTCCTTCCGAGTGGGAAGTATTTTTGATGCAGTTTGTTTTTAAGATAAATCTGTTCAATAATAAGAAGATTAGTCTAGTTTTTTGAGTTTTGAAGCTTGATAAACTGATTTCTCGATTTTTCACACAGAGTACGTCTTAATTAATGGAAAAAATAAAAGTTTTATTTGTTTGTATGGGTAATATTTGTCGCTCCCCAACGGCAGAAGGGGTTTTCGTTAAATTAATTGAAGAACAAGGCTTGGAGGATCGGTTTGAAATTGATTCGGCCGGCACACACGCTTATCATGAAGGTGAGGCGCCTGATTTGCGAGCGCAAAAAGCAGCGCAGGCCAGGGATGTTAAGTTAAAACATCTTAAAGCCAGAAAGGTTGTTGTTGGTGATTTTGAAGATTATCACTATATATTGGCTATGGACCAGGATAATTTTTCAATATTGACCGAGGCTTGTCCTGAACAGCATCAGCATAAAATCAAATATTTTATGGACTATGCGCCGCATCTGGAAACCAGAGAAGTGCCTGATCCTTACTATGGCGGCCGATATGGCTTTGAAACGGTTCTGGATTTGGTGGAAGAAGCAGCGAAAGGCTTTGTTAATACTTTAAAACAAAATGGAGAGCTATGATGAAAAAAACGACTATTTTTGGCCTGATTGTAGTATTTCTAATCAGTTTATCTTTTCCTATCAGTAGCTATGCGGAAGTCAAGCAGCAAACAGTGACGCATGTAGTTTTGGTTTGGTTGAAAAAACCCGGTAACAAAGCGATGCGCCAGCAATTTATTTCAATCAGCAAGCGGCTCGATGACCTTCCGGGTATTTTGCATCGCCATGTGGGCGAGGTTATGGCAAGTGAGCGGCAAGTCGTGGATGATACTTTTGATGTTGCTGTCACCGCAACATTTAAAAACAAAAAAGCCTTGCAAGCCTATCTTGACCATCCTCGCCATAAGGAGATTATTCATCAAAAGCTAAAACCGATGATTAATCGGGTGGTTATATATGATTTTGCAGGTCAATAGGTCGGTTTATGTCAATCATATCAAATACAGTCGGTTATCTGGATGATGATGTACATTTGGAAGCTTTTTTTGCCTATGATGATGCGCATGAAGGAAGACGGCCTGCGGTATTGATTAATCATGCCTGGGGTGGGCGTGATAATTTTGTTGCTGACAAGGCAACCAAAATGGCTGAACTGGGATATGTTGGTTTTGCCGTAGATATGTATGGAAAGGGTGTTTTAGGCAGGGCAAACGCATTAAAATATATTAATTAAAAGTAAGTTATGAGATATTTCTAATTTTAAATATAAGGAATGCCTCATGAGTGAAAGTATAATTGAATGTTTTTCAAACATAAAAGACCCGCGC
>JALSJK010000078.1 GCA_026989395.1 Methylomonas sp. | reverse complement strand
CACTATTCAAAATCAACAGAACAATTGCAATTGGCAATGAAATAATTCTCTGTGGAAAATGACGACCTGTAGTTCCAGGCCATTATTTTTTTTTCAGGGTCGACTAATTATCTGCAAAAACTTAGTGGTTTTATTATTTCCAACGCTAACGCAGAAGCTAATGCTAGAGGGAAACCGGCAGTATCAAGCAACAATGAAAAAAGGGAAAATAAAAGTCACCAACAAAAAACAGAGAAAAATTTGCGAGAATTACCGAAAGCAAAAAATCAATCATCTGCAAAGAAAAAGCACAAGACATTTTTTCGGCCGTGGTTCTAAGCTGATTTATTGGGGGCATGAAACTTTTTTGAACTTTCGAGGTATTTTGCTAGCATAGAGTGTATGAAACGGTTTAGTATTTTCTTTCTAGCATTTGTAATAATCTGGATGTCCACCTGGATGGTGACAGATATTCACGGTTGGGCTGAGGAAGAGAATAACCAGCCCCATCCAGTGTTTTCTTTTAATCAAACCATTTCTGATTCTGTTGATGATCATTTAGCGACTGCAACAGATCATCAACCGCATTGCGGAGTTTGCAGTTATGATCACGGTGGCCATATCGGTCATACACTGGCGGCAATTTCTTATTTTGCTCCGGTTATTCAGTCGCAGAATCAAATAAATACTCTTCATCCTGATTTCTGGTATTCCAGAACCACAATACCTACACTACGCCCTCCGATTGCCTGAGTTGCCTTAGCGCCCAGAGGTAAAGATTGCCAAGCATGGCAAAATAAAACCAATCTTATAGTTCGTATTTTGCTTGACTGGCTTTTCATGCCATCAGTCTGATTTTTTTGAACGCTTTTTCTTCTGTCAACGCTATCCACATTAAAACCTTAGCTTTTAAAGCTTGAGGTCAATTCAGATAATATTTGTCAATCAGGAGGTTCAGTGGAACCAAAAAAACAAATAAAGCATTTTGTAGCGCTTGTATTTTGCTTCAGCATGCAATCGGCTGGTGCGGATACTGCTCAGTATGATGTGCCACCCCCGCCCAACATACTTGAATCCAAAGTAAAGTTGGTTGAGCCACAGGGCTTATTGACCCTGGAGCAGGCTTTGTCCTTATCTCTTTTACATAATCCGATGTTACAGGATTTTGCTTTGTCTACACGAGTTGCAGATGTAAATACTTTGCGTGCTGGTCTATTTAAAAATCCTGAACTCGATATTGAGGTCGAAAACTTTTTAGGGTCTGGTCCGCTAAGACGATTTCAACAAACCGAAACGACCTTTTCGATTAGTCAGTTATTTGAATTGGGCGGGAAGCGTTCCAAACGTCGGGCTTTGGCCGAGACTGAATATGATCTTTCTATCTGGGACTACGAAACTCAGCGAATGGATATGATTTATCTGGTCGCGACCAACTATATCAAGGTTTTGGCTAGCCAGGCACGTCTTGAGTTAGCAACAGAAACCACCAAGTTGGCGGAAGAAATCTACGACACTGTCGTTGCCAGGGTAAAAGCAGGTAAGGTTTCACCTTTAGAACAAAGCAAATCTCGAGTGGAATTAGCCAATGCACGTCTGGAACTAGCGCGTGTTAAACGAGCTTTGGTGATCAGCAAACAAAATTTAGCCGCACTGTGGGGTAGTGTAAATCCTCTATTCAACAATGTGTCGGGTAATTTATTTATTACTCAAAAGCTTCCAGAGTTCTCAGAAATTCAAGCTAGGCTAAAAAACAATCCGGATCTGGCGCGCTGGGAAGCTGAAATTGAACGGTATCGGAAAGCTATTTCTTTGGCAAAAGCAAAAAAAATTCCTGATGTAACTGTTATGGCAGGTGCAAGACATTTTGCCGATCAGGATGACTTTGCTGCTGTTGCAGGATTTTCCGTACCACTATTCATTTTTGATAACAAGCAATACGGTGTGGATGAAGCCAATCTTCTGTTAACTCAAGGCTTGCAAAGGCGTCAAGCGGCAGGGGTCGAGATCCGTACTGCGCTTGTTGAAAACTATCAACAATTGCAAATGAGTGAGATTGAAATTGAAGCGATTAAAAAAGAAGTTTTACCTAGTGCCAAAGCGGCTTTAGAAGCTGCGAAAACGGCTTACCGACTGGGAAAAATAGGTTCTTTGGATTTGTTGGATGCTCAGAGAACGTTGTTTCAAACCAGTATTCAGCAATTAGAAGTTTTAGCTTCATACCATCTGAATGTCGCGAAAATTGAACGATTAATTGGTGGGGCTTTAAACCCTGCGACCACAAATTAAGTTGGAACATAAAATGATTCAGTACCTAAAATATTGTATAAAAAAATTAAATAATATCAGCCTGGTTTTGTTGATAATTGTTCTGGTTTGTTTTCAAGGGTTTTCTCCGTCAGCTTTAGCCGAAGAAGATCATGACCATGACGCACATGCTCATGTAGGTGAGGAACATAAGCACGAACCCAATCAGAAGCAGCATGATCATCAAAAACAACATGAAAAACATGAAGAACATGGGCATGAGGAAGAAAAAGAAAAAGACCAAGGTCAAGAGAAGCATGAGGAACCAAAAGAGCAGGAACACGAGGGACACGAGCATGGGGAACATGAAGGGCATGAAGAAGAGGCAGGACTAAAATTTTCTTCATCAGAATTACAAGAGTTTGAAATAAAAATACAACAAGCCAAATCAGGAGTTATTAGCAAAACTTTGAATTTGTTTGGTGAAGTGGCTGTAGCGCCAGAGCGTTTATTTCATGTGGTTCCTCGAGTCTCAGGAGTTGTTCGTCAGGTCTATAAACATCTTGGTGATAAGGTTAAAGCGGGTGAGATTTTAGCTACCTTATCCAGTCGTGAACTGGCCGATGCAAAAGCCCAGTTTGTTGCTGCACAAAGTTTATTACAATTGGCTAATGCAAATCTCAAACGCGAATATACCTTGTTTAAAAGAAAAATTACGGCAAAAAGTGAGTACCTTGAGGCAAAGCAAGCTCAAGTTGAAGCGTCAATTAAACGCAAAGCTGCAGAGCAACGTCTGAAAGCGTTAGGGTTATCTGAACAATCAATTAAATCAGTTCTGAAAGATGTTGATAAAGATCTTACATTATATGAAATTCGTGCGCCGGCTGATGGTGTCATTATCGAAAAACATGCAGTACACGGAGAAGTATTAACAACTAACACCCGAAGTTTTACTGTTGCCGACTTATCACAGGTCTGGGTCAATTTTACACTTTATCAGAAAGATTTGCTTTTTGTGCATCAAGGACAGAAAGTCATGGTGACAACTCAATTTGGTATGCCGACCAAAGAGCTGTCAGCAGTTAGCACAATAAGCTGGATTAGTCCTGTTTTGGATGAAATGACGCGGAGCGCAACAGCAAGAGTAATTCTTGATAACCCCAAGGGTTTTTGGCGACCAGGGTTGTTTGTTAGTGGTCAGGTAGCTATTGAAAAAGTACAGGCTGAAGTTGTAATTCCACTTTCAGCGCTGCAAACCATTGACGGCAAGACTGTTGTTTTTATTCGGCATGATGATGGAGATTTTGAGCCACAAGTTGTAAAAACGGGGCGCAGAGACTTTCAGAACGTGGAGATATTGCAAGGATTGGCAAAGGGGCAGGCCTATGTAAGCCAAAATGCATTTTCATTGAAAGCGCAATTACAAAAAGGCAGTTTTGGTCATGGGCATAGTCACTAACAAGGGAGTAATAATATGATTAATCAGATAATTAATTTGTCCCTGCGCAGTCGTTTGTTAATGTTAGTGCTGGCTATTTTGGTGTTGGCGGCAGGCTATCGCAGTTATCGGGCATTACCCGTTGATGCTTTTCCTGATGTTTCACCCAATCTGGTTCAGGTATTTACCATTACTGAAGGACTAGCGCCCGAAGAAATTGAAATGTATGTTACTTACCCTGTTGAAGCGGCAATGACCGGTTTACCGGGCATTGAAAAGATACGCTCAGTTTCTAATTTTGGTTTATCGGTTGTCAATATCTATTTTCAGGATGATGTCAATATATATTTTGCCAGGCAATTGGTTGGTGAGCGATTACAAGAGGCAAGAGATCAGATTCCGGCTAGTTTTGGTGAACCTTCCATGGGACCCATTTCTACGGGAATGGGGTTAGTACTTTTTTACTATCTTAAGGATGATACCCAATCCTATTCCTTAGAACAATTACGTACCATGCAGGACTGGATTGTAAAATTTAATTTACAAACAGTGCGCGGAGTCACCGAAGTATTGGGAATTGGCGGATTTGAAAAACAATTTCAAGTGATTGTTCAACCAGATGCTTTACTTCGTTATAACGTGACATTAAAAGAAGTGATAGAGCGTATTGAGGCAAATAACCTAAACGTCGGCGCCCAATACCTGGAAAAAAACAGTGAACAATTTGTTATTCGGTCAGTGGGGCTCGCAACTGGAATTGATGATTTAAATGAAATTATCATTAAAAGCGTTGATGGCAGAGCTGTCTACCTACGCGAACTAGCTGAAGTAAAAATTGGTGGGGCAATTCGGCGTGGTCTACAAACTCATAATGGTAAGGGAGAAGTTGTTGCCGGGATGGCAATTAAATTATATGGAACCAATGCCTCAACGGTGATTGAACGGGTTGAAAATAAAATAAGCGACATCAATAAAACCTTGCCGAAAGGTGTCAGTATTGTGCCTTATTACCAACAAAAAGATATTGTTGAATCCGCTGTAAGTACTGTTACCAGTGCTTTGGTGCAGGGGGTTATCTTGGTGGCATTGGTATTGTTTGCTTTTATGGGCGGTTTTCGTCCCAGTCTGGTTGTTGCATTATCAATTCCATTTTCGGTGATGTTTGCTTTTATTGCCATGGGATTTTTTGACATATCTGCAAACTTAATGTCATTAGGTGGTTTGGCGATTGCAATTGGGATGATGGTCGATGGTACCATCGTTATGGTAGAAAATGTTGATCGTTTGCTGCGGGAATCAGATCCTGAAGAATCGAGACTGCATGTTGTTGGAAGAGCCTGTAGGGAAGTGGGTCAACCTATTTTATTTGCCATCGCCATTATCATTATTGTGTTTTTACCTTTGTTTACACTCGAGGGCGTGGAGGGAAAAACCTTTAGGCCATTAGCGTATACCGTAGCATTAGCCATGTTAGGTTCATTGATTTATGCCCTGTTTATTGCCCCGGTATTATCTGATGCATTAATGAGGCGTGCTTTAAAACAAGCCGATGGTAAACCGACCATGGATGAGCGAATACTGAATGCTTTGCTTAAACCCTATCGTCCTTTAGTTGAATATTTTGTTAACAACCGCAAGATTGCAGTTGCATTATCGGCTGGACTTTTACTGATTGGCATGGTGATCTTCCCTTTTTTGGGTTCGGAATTTACGCCAAAATTACAGGAAGGTACGATAGTTGTGCGTTTGACAATGGCACCTTCTATTTCTATTAATGAAAGTAAACGCAATACCTTAATTGTTGAACGACGTTTGCTGAAAATTCCTGAAGTGATTGAAGTTACCAGTCGTATTGGTCGGGGCGAAGTCGGCGCTCATGCAGATCCGATTAATTCAGCAGAAATGTATATCATTCTTAAAGAAAAAGAAGACTGGAGAGACCCTGGGAATCAAGCGTTAATCGAGAAAGATATTCGCCAATCTGTTGCCAGTTTACCGGGTATAACCGCAAATCTGACTCAACCTATCGAAATGACAGTCGATGAATTATTAGAAGGAGTTCGGGCTGAGCTGGCGATAAAATTATTTGGCGATGATTTACAACAGTTAAAAACCAAGGCCGATGAAATTTCGGTAGTTGTTAAAGCTGTTGAAGGTGCAGCAGATGTTCAGGTCGATCAGGTATCTGGAACGCCACAACTTGTCATTACACCAGATCGTCGTGCGATTGCCCGATATGGTCTCAATCTGGTCGATGTACAAAATGTGATCAGCAGCGCCGTTGGGGGCGTTACGGCAGGACAAGTGTTTGAAGGAATCAGGCGTTTTGATATTTTAGTTCGCTATCGGGAACAGGATCGAAGTACTCCCGAGGCAATTCGTAATTTATTAATTAGCGGACCAGAAGGTATCAAAGTGCCTTTGGCGCAAATTGCGACCATCGAAGAAATTGTCGGGCCAAGGCAAATTACCCGTGAAAATAATCAACGATTTATCAGTATTCAAGCCAATGTTATTGAACGGGATATTGTTTCTTTTGTAGAAGAAGCCCAACAAGCAATTGATAACAAAATACAATTGCCACCTGGGTATTACACCACCTGGGGTGGGCAATTTCGATTACAACAGGAAGCCAATAAGCGTTTGGCTATCGTGATTCCCGCTACCTTGGTTATTATTTCGTTACTACTGTATAGCAGTTTTGGGTCGCTGAAAAATGCGGCCTTGATTTTATTGAATATTCCTCTGGCATTGGTCGGTGGTGTGATTGCGTTATGGATTAGTGGCCAGAATCTTTCAGTTCCTGCATCAGTGGGTTTTATTGCGCTGTTTGGTATTGCTCTGGAAAATGGCATGGTGTTGATGACCTATTTAAATCAACTGATTAAAGATGGTGTTGACATTGATGAAGCTTCAATTAGAGGGGCTTGTTTGAGAGTGAGGCCGGTATTAATGACAGCTGTGACCACAGCATTAGGATTGATTCCACTTTTGCTGGCAACCGGCACAGGGTCAGAAGTTCAGAAGCCATTGGCAGCAGTTGTTGTTGGTGGTTTAGTAACATCAACATTTTTAACCTTGCTGGTTATACCCGCTTTATTTAAGTGGTTTGTGACAGATGAGGAAATTAAAAAGTAATTTTTTGGAATAACTCGCTGGAAATACAGCACCTAAAATGCTCTCTGCCGTTTTTTTACGGTGGGGGCGGGGAGTTCCAGTAAGAAATAACAAAAAATATCTCCATATAAAACATTTTAAACCATTTAATTTTTAAGGTTTTTTATGTGGTACGACAAAAAATTACATTTCCTATTTCTTACGATTTTTTATCATGTACAAAGAGACGTTTGATAACCCGTTAATAACACAGAGACTATAAAATGAAACAAGTAATTGCTTATATAAAACCTCACAAACTGGAAAATGTTATGCTGGCCCTACATAAAATTAAAGGACTTACGGGTATCAGCTTGTTAGATATACGAGGTTGTGGACGTACTCGAAAAGAAAATTCTGATGCTATTTTTGATGAAGATAATTTTGGTCTGGTATTTAGGTTAAAACTTGAAATAGCGTGTCATGATGACAAATCCCAGGAGGTCATTGAAGCGATACGTAGTAATGCACATACAGGGCTGAAAGGTGATGGCAAAATCTATGTTCTGCCAGTGCTGGATGCTGTTCGGATCAGTACTGGTGAAACTGGAGAAATTGCCGTTTAATAATTTTTATAACTGCTTTTCGAACGTGTTATTTGCACAATTTAAAAAATTGCCTTGATGATCATTAATTATATAAAGTAATTAAGCCCTTGAATGAAATGATATATACAAGCTTATGAGCAAACTGAATCAAGCGGAAGAATCTTGTTGTTGCCATGACAAGTCGAGTGAAACGTTACAATCAACAACTGCCGGGTTTCAGAAAGGAACAACATTCAAAATTGAAGGGCTTGACTGTGTTGAGGAAGTTTCTATTTTAAAATCTGAAATTGGTCCTCTAGTGGGTGGTGCTGATAAATTGGTGTTTGACGTAATCAATGGTCGAATGACGGTTGTTCCTGAAGCTAATTCCGTATCGGAAAAAGCCATCATTAAAGCCGTTGGCTTAACCGGAATGAAAGCAACTCCTTGGAAGCAAGGATATACCCAACCAGACATCAAAAAGCGACAGCGCTCTCAAACATTGTTTGCTGCACTTAGTGGTTTGTTCATTTTCTCCGGTATCCTCATGCATATCGCATTAGCCGGGGGATTTACTGATTTACAAAATCTTTTCAAATCCCCTGAAACCTTGACGTTTACCTGGCAGCAATTTACCCAGTATCTTGGTAAATTATTGAATGCTCACAGTCAGGTGGCCATGCCATTACCCGAAAAAGCAGCGTATGGATTGGCTATAGTTTTTGGGGTTCGGCATATTATAGTTAAAGCTTTTTATGCTTTAAAACGCTTGCGGGCGGATATGAATCTTCTGATGTTTGTTGCCATAATCGGCGCAATCATTATCAATGAATGGTTTGAAGCAGCGGCGGTAAGTTTTTTATTTTCCCTGTCATTGGCTATTGAAAGTTGGAGTATTGCCAGAGCCAGAAATGCTGTGGAAGCCTTATTGGATTTAGCTCCTTCAACAGTACTGGTAAAAGAAAAAAATGGTCAGGAAAAACAAATTCCTGCTTCTGAGGTGGTTGTTGGGGAGGTTTTTATTGTAAAGCCGGGGGATAAGATTCCATTGGATGGGGAAATCGTTTCAGGAGTCAGCTCAGTCAATCAAGCGCCTATTACCGGTGAAAGTGTTCCAGTCACTAAACAAATCGGTGATCATGTATTTGCCGGCAGCATTAATGGTGAAGCGATGTTGGAAGTGAAATCGACCAAAATTGCTTCAGATACCACTTTGGCTCATATTATTCGTCTAGTAGAAGAAGCTCACAGTAAACGAGCTGAAGCAGAACAATGGGTGGAAAAGTTTGCCCGAATTTATACCCCCGTGGTTATGTTATTAGCATTGGCAGTGTTTGTTATTCCACCGTTGTTAATGGTAGGATCCTGGCAGGAATGGTTGTATCGGGCGCTGGTTTTGTTAGTCATAGCTTGCCCCTGTGCTTTGGTTATTTCGACCCCGGTCAGTATAGTTGCCGCATTAGCTTACGCAGCTCGACAAGGCGTATTGGTTAAAGGTGGAATTTATATTGAAGCTCCGGCATCTTTAAAGGCAATTGCCTTTGATAAAACGGGAACTTTGACCCAGGGAAAGCCTGTAGTGACAGATGTTATACCTTTTAATAATCATACTCAGGAAGAGTTATTGAGTAGAGCGGCGGCTTTGGAGATACGCAGTAATCATCCACTAGCTGCGGCGATAGTTAAATATGTTCAGAATCAGCAAATAGAAATTTCCAGTGCTGATGATGTGACAGTGCTGCCTGGAAAAGGTGTAACGGGCGTGTTTAATGAAACGACTTTTTGGTTGGGTTCCAGAAGATATTTGCTTGAGCGAGCACAGGAAACCCCGGAAATCAGTGACAAGGCACAGGCTTTGGAGCAAACGGGAAAAACCGTTATTGCGGTAGGTAATGACCAGCATGTTTGTGGTCTGATAGCCGTAGCAGACCAGCCTCGGCCTGAAGTACAATCTGTTTTAAAAGCCTTGAAAAAAACAGGAGTTCAGCACTTGGTCATGTTGACGGGTGATAATCAGGTGACTGCTGAAAATATTGCTAAACAAATAGGTATTGACGAGATTTACGCAGAATTACTCCCCGCTGATAAAGTTGAACAAATAAGTCGGTTGGTTGCTAAATATGAAAAAGTCGCAATGGTGGGCGATGGAATTAATGATGCGCCGGCACTCGGTCGGGCAAGCCTTGGCATTGCAATGGGCGTTATGGGTTCAGATGCGGCCATTGAAACGGCTGACATCGCTTTAATGAGTGATGATCTTTCCAAACTTCCCTGGTTAGTTGAGCATTCCAAACGAACTTTGCGTATTATCAGGCAAAATATTTTCTTTGCATTGTCCCTGAAAGCAGCATTTGCCATTCTGGCTTTTGCAGGATTGGCAACACTCTGGGCAGCCATTGCTGCAGATATGGGCGCTTCTCTTTTAGTTGTGGCTAATGGTTTGAGGCTGCTTAAGGCAAAGTAAAAAAAGTTAGTTCTCTCATAAGAGTTCTGATAATTAACTTCGTCACGATGCGTTATAATTACTGTGAATGATCCACCAAATCACATTGAAATTAGTTCAATATTTCCAAGTCCCACTATATTTACAACAATAGACTTTATATTAGCAATATAATCTGATGCTTAATTTCATTTTTCAGTCCGGTGTGCAACAAATACCGAACCAGGATGTCTCTGGATTGTTATTTGATAAATATCAAAAGCAGGTTGAGCAACACCATCTCCAGAAAGATCCGGCTCAATTAGACGTGCTGAATCATTTGCAGGTGCTTTTAAGCAATGTAGTTAACAGCTTGCAATTTGAAAATCTAAGTCGGGCAAAAAGAATATTGTCACAGTTTCCTGAATCGTGCAAAAGTATTTATATCCATGGTGACGTAGGCAGGGGTAAATCGATGTTGATGGATTTGTTTTACGAAGCTTGTCCATTTCAACAAAAACGTCGAGTTCATTTTCATGCTTTTATGCTGGAAGTTCATGAGTTTGTTCATCAATGGCGAAAACAAAACAGAACCGGCGACATGATTATGACTATGGCAAAAGAAATCAGGGCATCAACCAAGCTGCTATGCTTTGATGAATTTCATGTCACAGATATTGCTGATGCCATGATTTTAGGCCGGTTGTTTAGTCAGTTATTTGCATTAGATGTTGTCATGGTTATTACTTCTAATCGGCATCCCAAAGATTTGTATCAAAATGGCTTGCAAAGGGATTTGTTTTTACCTTTCATTGATTTGTTACAAGAATATTGCTTGACGCTGGATTTGCCCGCACGAAAAGATTATCGCCTTCAGCATTTACATGCTTTGCAAACCCGGTATTATTTTCCAATTGACGATCAAGCAGACAAATTTATCCAAAACAGTTTTGATGAATTAACAGCTTATGCTCCGCAAATACCTGGGAAATTAGAGATCAAGGGGCGCGAAATTTCCCTTTCTGCGGTTCATGGCGATCTGGTGTTAAGTTCATTTCAGGAGCTTTGTGAGCAGCCTTTAGGTTCTTCCGATTATTTAGAGCTTGCCAGTGAATTTACAACCTTGATTTTGTCAGATATACCCAGAATGAGTTCTAAAAAACGTAATGAAGCCAAGCGCTTTTCAACGCTTATTGATGCGCTTTATGAGCATAAAGTGAAGTTAATATGCACTGCAGAAGTTGCCCCAGATGAACTTTATTTGGAAGGTGATGGTGCGTTTGAATTTAAACGCACCGTGTCCAGACTGATTGAAATGCAATCAGAGCGTTATTTGCAAAGCAATCATATCTCTGAGTAATTTTAAGGGTTATTAGTGATTGCAGCCATCGCCATGAATATGACCATGGGCAATTTCATCTTCTGTGGCGTCACGGATGTCATCAATTTCTACATCGAAGGTTAAGGCAATGCCGGCCATAGGATGGTTGCCATCAATGGTAACCTGATCGCCCTCAACTTTTGTGACTGTTACAACTACAGGTTCACCGTTCTGTCCTGCTGCTTGAAATTGCAATCCGGGCTCAATTTTATCCACTCCTTGAAAAGCTTCTTTGGGTAAGACCTGAACCATACCTTCTTGTTTGGCTCCGTAAGCATCTTCTGGCTCGATTCGAGTCTTTAATTTATTACCTACTTCCTTGCCTGCCAATGCTTTTTCCAGACCCGGGATGATATTACCAGCGCCATGGAGATAACTTAATGGTTCATCAGTACCAGATTTATCAAGAACATTGTTTTCGTCATCGGTCAAAGTGTAGTGGAATGAGACCACTTTGTTATTTTCTATTTTCATTAAAAAATCAGTGTTTTGGTATAAATTGAAAATCTGCATGGTACATGATTTTTAGATGCTAAATGTGATTTTTTTTATTTTTCCATGGTTTTAATAAATTGGTCAGCTTCATTGATTGATTTTTCCATTGACAAAATCAGAGCAGAAACATCAGATTCAATGGATGTTAATTCGCCTTTTAGGGAGCTGATGGCCTGAGCATTAAGGTTATGTTTTAAATACAAAACCTGATCTTTGAAAACAGCTAATATTGGTTTGGTTTTTGCTTCTGCTCGCTTCATCGCGGCAATAAGTTGTTTGTAACGCCTTTTAGTCTCCCTTAATTTTTGCTGACTGCTTCGTTTTAGGGAGGTACTGCTATATTGTCCAATTTCATCTTCCCATTCTTCAAACAAAGATTCGGAGACATCTTCTATATCTTCAATTCGTTTTTGTAGTTCTTCGGCCTTGGCAACACTATCTTCGTACTCTTCATTTAATTTCTTATAGGTGTCTTGCAAATCTCCACCCTTGAAATTGGTAAGCGCCGTAAATTGTTCCAGCGCAGATTTGAATTGTTCTTTCGCTTCCTGTTGAGTATCGCGAGCTTCAATGACTCGATGAACTAAAATATCCCGCATCTGGATGCCTACAGAATCCAGGGCACTGTAATAAATACTGGAACAACCTGCGATAATAAGAATCAAATAAAATAACGATAATCGCGTCAAAAAGATCATGAAGAAAAACTCCTGTTTTGATGTCTAGGTCAATTATATTGTAAAAAAACAAAATCTTAAATCATTTATAATAGTTGCGTTTTCTTTAGCACTGAAATTAAAGGCCTATTTATCGACACAAAATTTTGTGCGTGTTGATGTGCAAAAAATTAAATGTTGTGTAATTTTATAAAACCAGGTGAAATAGTTTACTTTTACTTTGATTGTCCTAAGAAATCAATAAACTACGAAAAAAATGAAGCATTACCAGGCAAGAAGATCAATTTTAGTTGAGTTACTTAGATCGGTTTTACTGATTTACTTTGCTGGTGTTTTGCTATTAACGGGGTTGTATGTTGTTCAAGTGTATCAACATACAAAAAAAGATATTTCCAATGAACTTAAAGTAATTGCTAATGCATTTAAAAATGATCTAAAACAAACATTAAATGCTCCGGATAATCAACAGTTATCTGAAATTGGTAATAAGATTCTGGCATTACCAGTAGTGGTGAGCGTGTTAATTGTAGATGCAAATGGTAACAGTTTGTTTGCTCAAGGTAAGGATGTAGGATTATCTGATACCCAATTATTTTCTCGAGAACTTGTTATCACCAGGCAGTTTGCCGACGATACCATTCGATTGGCGACAGTTCGGTTATATTCCGATTCCGGCGTTATTTTAAATCGTCTCAAATTTGGTTTTGCATTGATTTTTTTGCTGGGCATAATCAAAATATTTTTGTTGTGTGCATTATTGGTTTGGGCAGTAAAAAAAATATTCATAAAACCTTTGAACAAATTGGCTAAGGATATCGAGTTAATTAATTTAGGGAACCTTTCTAAATCAAGAATTGATCTGCATATTCAAGAAGAGAATGAGTTGAAGGCAATTGAGGCAATAGGCAATCAAATGCTAAGAAAGCTTGATCTGGCAAAAGAAGAATGGTTGCAAATTGAAAATAATTATCAGCGTATTCTGGAAAAAGAAGTTAGTGAAAGAACTCATGAATTAGAATTAAGCAACAAACAGCTCAACACACTTGCAGCAACCGATCCGTTAACCCATATAAGAAACAGACGTAGTTTTTTTGATATTGCCGAAAAATATTATTCCATTGCTGCTCGGACCAAGGAGCCATTATCAGTGATGATGATTGATATTGATTACTTCAAGTCAGTCAATGATAAATATGGCCATGCAGTAGGTGATGAGGTATTGAAAGAATTTGCCAATGTCACGAAACGCCAGCTTCGTGACAGTGATTTATTTGCCCGCTATGGGGGTGAAGAATTTGTGATTGTGTTACCAAATACTGGAATTGAAGGGGCTGAGAAGTTGGCTGATAAAATTCGTCAAACTATCGCCAATCATTATTTAGTGACCGAAAAAGGTGAAATTCAGATAACTATTAGCATTGGTGTTTCCGCATTGAATAAACAAGACACCAGTTTAGATGATATTTTATCCAGGGCTGATAAGGCACTCTATCGAGCGAAAGAGAATGGTAGAAACAGGATCGAGACAATGGCAGCTTGAGATTCATTGACTATAATTTCTTCAAGATACGCTTTTAAGAATCTGTTCAAGATCGTTAGGAACCGCTGTTAGTTGTGTGAGGACGGAGCGCAGAAACCGAAAGTTTACAAGGAGTAAATGAAGGTTTCGATTACCGCCTAAGCATAAATAGCAGTGGTGTAGCAGATCTTAAACAGATTCGAAGATGCATTTTGCTGACTTATTTTGGGGAAATTATTTATGACACAATCCTACGCACACCAACCTGATCTAGACTGGAGCCAGGTTAGAGAAACAGTCAAATTACTAGCTCTTTCTGCCACGCATGTTGAAGGAAGTATGGTTGAAGGGGACGATTCAGTAACTGTTTTGACTGAGTCATTTACTGCGATGGTGGAACATTTGGCGGGAATCAATGAACAACTGGATTTATTAGAGCCAAGTGATGCAAAAGATTTAGCATTAGCGCATTGTGCTGCTACCTCAGATAAAATCAGAACTTCAATTGTTGCTTTTCAGTTCTATGATCGATTACAGCAGCGGTTGCAGCATGTTACATTCAGCTTGAAAGCGTTATCAGATATCGTCGAAAGTCCGGAACGCCTGTATAATCCAAGGGAGTGGGCGAAACTACAGGAACAGATTCGATCTACCTATACCATGGAATCCGAAAAAGCATTGTTTGATGCCATTGTAAGTGGAAAAAGCGTTGAAGAAGCCCTTAAGATTGCTGCTTCAGAAGAACAAAAAACCGAAGAAGATGAGGATATTGAACTTTTTTAATGAAAAAAAATAAATTTATTTTACTGACAATACTGGTTTTTTTATTGGCGGCCTGTACTTATCATACATCGAGAGCACAGAGGAAATCCTCTATTTACAGTTCAAGGCAGAATACAGAAACTAAAAGGCACTACCCCAGTGAAAATAAAGAGGTTTTTTCTGGAAAACAACAAACTGTTAAAACTTATCCTTACCAAACTTCCCCTCAAAAAAGGCATTCTGATTATTTTACTCACAATAAACCTTTGACACCCGCTGTTGTCGCATTGCTGACAAAGGCCGACCAAAGTTACAAAGCCGGAGAATATGAACAAGCAGTTTCTACGATTGAAAGGGCTTTAAGAATCGAACCAAGAAATGCCAAGTTGGTTTATAAATTGGCAGCAGTTCGTTTAAGGCAAGGAAAAGCCAGGCTTGCAGAGGCTTTGGCTAAAAAGTCAGCGCTTCTTGCAGGAAATAACACTTTGATAAAACGTCGGGCGTGGTTGTTAATTGCAGAAGCAAGACGGATGCAGGGTAATCAGTTTGGCGCAAAAGAAGCAAAAACAAAAGCGGATAATTATTAACAGGTTTTATTCATAGTCTAGTGGCACCAGGGTTATTTGCATTTCCACATTATCCTGGTCAATTGTTACCCATTGTTTTTTACTTAAATATCCTTCTTTACTGATCTCCAAATTGTAATCCCCGGGTTCAAGTGTGATACCGGAATGATAATTTTTGTCCAGATTGAGTATGCGTATTTGCGCAGAGCCAGGGTTGGTATAGATAGTTAATTTATAACCTGAAGTTGTCTGTGAATTGGTGTCGACATAATTGGTCATCAGCGCATTTGTCACCAATGAGCTGTTTTTGGCTCTTGTTTCAGAAGCAGTTACCTTTATGGTGTGTTTTTTTGACTTTTCAATGTCTTTATTAATCTGGTTTTGTGGTGAATGCTTGGTCAATTCAACAGGTTCTGGAACAAAATAGAAATCGTTTCGTAACGATGATGATTCCCAAGGAATTTGTCGTCCTCCTGAATCTTTTTCCACGCCCACTCTGACGCGTTTGAAAACCTGTTCAATGGACAGTCCGGTTTGGGTCATATATTTGAGTAAATATTTAGTATAGGGGCTGTTGCGTCCTTCACCATCCATTGCCACATTTCCCGGCCCAGTTGAGTAGGCAATAAGAGTTCCCACTCCACCTTCCATTCTCGCCAGTCCTTTTGCTGAGGAACGAAAGCTGCGTGCAAAAGGGTTATCCCGGCAAGCGTCTAATACCACGATATTTAGAGGATTGCCGGCATCTTCCAGAGCGCGTAATAATAAATTTGCCTGAACAGATTCATCAGGAACTTCAAATTCGGATTGGATATCAGCGCCGACAGGAATTAAATAATTTTCCCCTTTAACTTGGATGCCATGACCAGCATAGAAGAAAATACCTGCTCCGCCTTTTTGTTTTAAAGTTTGACCGAATTCGCGAATGGCATTTCGCATTTGTTTTCGATTTAAATCGAATTTGTCAAAAACCTCAAAGCCCAGATATCTGAGCTTTTCAGCTATATCAGTAGCATCGTTAACCGGGTTGGTTAATGGTGATGATTGATAATTGGAATTGCCTATAACCAATGCAGTCTTTGGGGCAGCGTAGCATGGAATCGTCCCCAGAAAAAAAATTATGGTCAGCCAAGCAATTTTCATAAATATATCAGCGTGTAAAGTTAACCAGGAATTAAAGGAAATTTCTTCTGGCTTTACCTAATGGTAATACATCTGACCATTGGCCCACCATTTCCCCATCAATCTTGAACATCTTGAATTCCAGCTTAAAATAAGCTAATTCTTCGCCGCCAGTACCATATTGGCGCGTGGAGGATAATTCTGTATTGACGACATAATCAAAAGACGTTGCAGATTTGTCCAATAACCGCACCAAGCCAGAACCCAAAATGGTTTCAGTAATCCGATCATAAATATCCTGAATCCGTATACTTTCATTATCGGTATTATTCAGCATTCTTCCGACAACCAGACGGGGGCGTTTTCGTCCCCAGCTTTGAACCAATCTTGATGCCAACATCTTGTTGGTGACTTTTTCTGCGAAGGCGGTGTAGTCAGCCATTGTTAATTCAGCTTCCAGGTGAGCCCGACTGGAATCGTCTAAAATGGAAACTCTGGATTGGCCACCGAGTCGGTTTTGGGCGCAGCCAGTTGCTAACAATGCACAGGTACTTATTACTATTATCTTTTTCATCATGTTTGTAATCCTATAATCAATAATAATCTTTATTTGAATTGTACGCGATCTCTCATGGATTTAGGACAAATCGGCGGTAGTGGAGGAGGGCAAGGGACCATTTGTTTTGATTCTTGCTCACGTCTATCTGATTCAATAAATAAATCATCAGGGAAACGTACAGTAAACTGGATGGAATAGGCCTCTTCTGTCTTTCCCATACTCTGGAAACTTTTGATTTTTCTAGGGCTTAGAACAAATCGGTGCCAGACATTGCCAACATTAATCGGAAATCCCTGTTTATCTCGCCAGACAATCTTGTATTCCAGGTTGTAGCGATTATCAGTCAAGTTTTGAACATCTATACCGGCTTTGGGAAGCAAGCCAACTTGAGCGACCCTGACATTGGTAATTAAAACTCTATTGACCAGTTCACTTGAACCCAGAATTAATGTGGCACGGGGATGCGTGTCG
Organism: Methylomonas sp.; assembly: GCA_026989395.1. Lineage (GTDB taxonomy): Bacteria > Pseudomonadota > Gammaproteobacteria > Methylococcales > Methylomonadaceae > JALSJK01. The sequence continues at coordinate 50,969 of JALSJK010000078.1, read as the reverse complement.
TCAATGGTTTTTTGTGCCAGGTATTGGATATTGGCACCTTTTTTTGCAGTGCAGCCACTGGTCAAAAAGGTAACTAGGATGAGAGTGATTATTTTTTTTATCATGGTTTTTTGATCCATAGGTTTTTATTAACTTGTGCGTAAATTGCTTTTTCTATGCTTCTGGCATAAATAAAATTATGCGATTTTCTGTTTAAAAATACATGTTTTTTTGCCAATCTCCGGCCCCGCCTATCGTAGCTGATAATGGTGATTTTTTTTAGTCTTTTTGAAACATAGAAACGAGCTGCCGATATTTTTTTGGGTAAAGTCATCCAGGCGCGCATATCCGGGTTGGCAAAACTTTCACGAAAAAGTTTGCCAATGACGCCAAAGCCACCAAGCTGATTCCATAATAAATTTTCGCCAATATTCCGGGCGATAGACGTCATGACTCGAGCTTGTTCAATCGGCAGTTTGTCCAGCTGGTTTCTTAAAATGATCGCTTCAATATCAGCAATGGGGGAGAGTGTTGCCAATACTTTTCTACCTGATTTTATTTTGATGGTTTTTACAGAAGATTTGACCGGCTCAAAAAGAGGTGATTTGATGGGAACCAACCCCCCGCCTATATTTAGTGTAAAGGAAAGCGTCTTTTTCTCAGGAGCAAACCCATCGGCAACAATAACGTGCACCAGGCGTTTATGTCGCGGAGGTCTCCTTTTGGTAGCTCTGATGGCCCGCTTGATAACCTTGCTTCTAGGGTTTAATTCCAGAGCCTTTTTATAAGAAATTCTGGCATTACCTCGCAGCGATGCATCTTCATAGCTGTCAAATTCCTGAATAATTCCAGCCATATAAAATCCGAACGGATTAATATACGCACTGGGGACGCTGTTGGCTTTGGATTGGTAACGTTTATATTGATTGAAGATCAGGTCGAAAGCTTCTGGAGCATAAGATGCGGCTTTTTCTGTCTCTGGTTTTTTCTCGTTTTCTTTAACCTGCTTTTTTATTTCCCCAATATTTTTCTCAAATTCTTTTCTTTCGATATTTTGCCAGTCGATTGCCCGGCGGGTGACATTATAGGCTTTCCTTTCGCCATTCAATAAATAGGCAATGGATTTATAATTAAGCATCAGGATTCTTTCATAGGGTTCCCCGATATATTCAACCAAGTCCCCTTTTCCGGATATCAGGCTCATGGCCTCCAGGCCGTATTGAGTAAAAGACTCTTCGGCAATAGATCGCCCCATCATTTGTTTGAGATAAGTTTCAGCGCTGGCAAAATCCTTAATGCCATCAAGGGTGTGGTGGGTATCAATTGATAACAGGCCGGCTTCAACAGAATTTAAAAAATCAATACCATTATCCTTGATGTTTTGTTGCTCCAGTTCGTATGCGCGTTTGAAATCACCTGAGGCAATTAAATTTCTGATGGGGACAAAATCTTTGGAATAACCTTCATAGGTAATTTGATATTGAATTTTTCTTTTTTGATGAGTGTTGGCTGGATAATGGCCAGGAACAGGTTTTACTGGCTTGTGATGAGGCACCGAACCAGGTGGCTTAGGGATGCTTTTATTGATCTGCTTAAGACTACTGTTTAAAGCATCCAGAAAATCAATGGCATAGACTTGTTGAGGTTGAAGAGCTAGGAGGCAGAAAGCCATAAAAACAGTGCTGGCTGTACACAGGGGGGGCTGCCTTTTGCAGCCTTTAAAGGGAAATAAAGACCTGGTTCTCAACTTTGTTAAGCCATGAACCAGGCTCATTGGGCGAAATTTTTTTTTGTAGTTTTTATTCATATTTCCCTCGAAAGGATTTTTTATTGTTTGTTAGAAAACCGGTCTATTGACTTCGGGTTGTTTGGGTATTTGTTTTTGGGTTTCAGCCTCGCGCAAGATATCCCCTCGCTGAACTTCGTTGCCACTAATGATGGCTGCTTTTGCTCGTGCAGGTTCTACGGTGTCTAGTTTTAACTGGGCAACTTTTGTTTCTGCTGAGCCAAATGAAATGCCTGTATCTGGATCAATCAATTCCTGGCCAGGGCGCATAACATTGAAAATATCACCAGCTTTCAAACCTCCATCCAGTCCACGGTTAATATAGACACTGCCATCAGGAAGTGTCGCCATGATTTTAATGGGATAAATGCGATGTACAATTTTGCTGACCATTAAATCAGTAAATTCATCAATCAGATTGCTGTATGTGTTGGCGGCAATATTTTTATTATATTTTTCCAGTTTTTTGTTGATGCGAATTTTATCAGCGGCCAGAAGTTTGCCAGTATGGCTGTCAACGATACGCAAAGTGGCTTCGACGATGCCATAATGACGAGTTTGAACTTCATCAACATAGGCAAGCTTATTATTTTCTGACTGGATAGCAAATTTATCAACCGCGGTTAGAACTAAATAATCTGCCCCAATCGTTTCTTTTAAATATGGATCAATTTCATCGCCACCCATTAACGCGGTAAAGTTTTTTTCATCCAGAATCTGATCAATCTCATGTCTTTCAAGAACATCAAAACGATTGGAGTTGGTTAGTTTAACCATCAGGTCATTTTTGACCCGAGGGTAATCATCAACGGAAAGAAAAATATAATTATTGTTAGCATTGAAGTGAACCTTTCCTATGGCAATGGTTAGTTTGCCATTTTGGGATGTTCTTTCAACTGGTTTTACTGCTTGTTGGGATAAGCTGCTCGCACTTGAAGTTTGCTCAGGAATTTCCAGTAAATCACCAACTTGTATGTCGCCATCGACAATATCGACTACCGAGATGGTATCTTGAACGGCGTCCAGCTTGATATTGCCAACAGGAGATTTAAGCCTACCGATAGTAATACCACTAGGGTCTTGTATTTCCTTGTCTTCCCTGAAAACTTTAAAGGTATTGTCAGCGGTGTAACCATCGTTGCTGCCACGGTTTATCACATAAGGGTTGGCGCTGACAATTTTAGGCGGTGACACGATATCCAGAATTTTGTGTGCGGCGAGAGCGCCAACATGGTCAAAAGTTGAGTATGCATCACGATTGGATTCACGGCCTGCAAATACCGACTCGCTAACTTTGGTTCTAAAACTTGCTGTGCCTGCGATCATTCCGGTTTTTGTATCAATGACTCTTAATCGAAGCCGGGCATCAGATACATGCTTGGTTATTTGCTTTCCCGTTTCACTATGAGGGATATTAGTGTTTTTGATTTTTTCATCCGCTTTTTCCAGAACTGCAAACACCAGGAAATCAGCTCCCATGGTGGTACCCAGATTTTGATATTCCTTAACAATATCATTATGGTCTGACAATATGCCTGTCCATTTCACTGCATAACCGCTGACATCGGGCAAATTTTCGGTGGCGGCATTTAAAGTACGGTCAAGAAAGGATTCTTTATCGCCTTTGCCGAACTGTTGCTCATTGATGATTTTTCTTAATGCTGTTCTTTCCAGAACATTAAAACGATTGCTTTTTTGTAAATTTTCGATGATTCGAGCTGCCAGATCTTCAGGAAGCCCCATTCGTTGCTGAACAGCCCGGTCAGGAAAGAAATCACTGGTACTTAAAACTGCGATTTTAATTTGTCCTTGCTGGTTTTTAGCAAAACCTAAAGTACCGTTTTCTGAGGATTTTTGTCCTTCATTTTCATCAGTTTTTTCACCACAGGCACTGATAAGAAAACCGAAAAGAATTAGAATTATTATTTTTGCGATTGAAAAAGGTGATTGTTGTTTCATATCATTGCCTATTTAGAATTTTTCAGAGTAATGATTCAGGGTTTTCTCAGGATATTGCCTGCTTGCATAGGGTAACCTTCCGAATCCTGCTCAGAGGTGATTTTTGCATAAGTGATTTTGGGCAAAATGCGGGTGACTTTAACAGTGCCAATGAATTCTTCACTGGAGCCTAAAGATTCACCCGTATCTGGGTCAATCAGCGCTTCTCCGGCAAAATACACATTCAGTTTTTCGCCGACTTTAAGTCCGCCGTCTTTGCCTCGATTGATAATCACTTCATTGGTTCGGGTGCGTTTAATGACTTTCATCGGATAAACCTGGGCAACAAACTGGTTTGCCAATTGTGCTGCGATACCCTTGGCCATTTTCGAAAAATAGACACTGCTGGGTGCGCCGGTGTTGCTATTAACAATTTTATTTTTTGTGGCAAAGGTATCTTTCAGGAAAAAGGTGGTCACAATTTGACCGGTGCTGGTATCAATCATTTGCGCATTGACAGCAAGAACGCCCCAATCCTTACGCTTATATTTGCTGTCAAAATTAGGCAGAGGAGTATGTTTGCGGTAAAACCTGAAATCTTGTACCGTTGGCAAGATTAAATAATGGGCATTATTAAGGTTGCCGGAATTTGCAGCATCGCCTTTAGCCAGGTCTGAATTGGCAAAATCCTGTTCATCCAGAACTGCTTTTAATGTTGCTTTGTCTCGGCTTAGCACGCGAAATTTTCGGGTAGCTCTGAAGGAAGCCTCCATTTCTGAGCGAATAATGTCGGTATCCAGCCGCCTTAACAGATTTCGATTAACAGTGTCGCCAATAACAGGCTCTTTGATTGCAACAGCTGGCTGGTTTGATTTAGCCATCAGGCTATTGGAAAGAGTCAATCCCATGACAATTGTCAGTAGTATTCGTTGAATCATGTTTTCTCCAAATTTTTGTTAGTATTTTTTTTAAGATCCTAAATTATATAGGAAAATTATTTTATTTACTGTCATTTAGTATTTGATAATTAAGTTATCATGGTTTCAGGCAAAAAAAAGGCACTAGTTGCTTGAATACGCAATAAAAATATGTTGGGTCTGATTCGGTTTATAGGTCAAAATTTGGTTATTGGTTTCTTAATAAATACTGCTAATCGTGTTAAATTGTTTATAATATGTTCAGTCTCGGTTTATCCGTCTCTTGGTATTTTCATCAATATCAAATAATAATAATTAGTTTCTTGTTTTTTAATAAAAAGAACGCGCTTCATTATGCTACTTGATTTCTCAAATATGAATAAAACTTTGACTATTTTTTTCTTGCTCAGCTTTTTAACAATCCATACCGCCTACAGTTTTACTGAATCAGATTTGCTTGTTTTAGCAAAAGTAAGCGTTGATGAAGCTGCGAGGAAAGTGGCTGATGACAAAAAAAGCCGTGTTTTAGGTGCCAAAACCGAGGTAATTAAAGGGCGAGAGGTTCATGTCATCAAAACACTGTCTGATGAGGGCAGGGTACAAAATGAAAAGGTTGATGCTGAAACCGGCAAGCCGCTAGATAAAAAACAATAAACAGGGTAAGAGTATGCGTATTCTTGTTGTTGAGGACGAACAGGTTTTGTGTCAACAAATTCAGGACTTTTTTACTCAAAAAGGTTTTGCTGTAGATGTTGCTCATAACGGGACTGACGGACTTCATATAGGGAATGAATATCCATTGGATATCGCTGTTATTGATATTGGTCTGCCAGATTTTTCTGGTGTAGAGTTAATCAAACAACTTCGGCAGAAAAACAAGGCCTTTCCAATTTTGATTTTAACGGCGCGTACTCGTTGGCAAGATAAGGTCGAAGGTCTTGACGCAGGTGCGGATGACTATTTGGTAAAACCTTTCTATTTTGAAGAGTTGTTGGCACGGGTCAATGCTTTGATTCGCCGTTCGGTCGGCAATGCCCATCCGGTTTTAACCTGCAAAAATATTGAGCTTAATAGCGTATCCCAAGAAGTTTTTGTGGATAAACAAAAGCTCGAATTGACTGCTTTTGAATACAAGGTTTTGGAATATTTGATGTTCCATCAGGGAGAGGTGATTTCTAAAGCCACGTTAACAGAACATATCTATAATGAAGATTATGACCGGGATAGTAATGTCCTTGAGGTGTTTATTGGCAGGTTGAGAAAAAAGCTCGACCCTGAAGGAAAAACTGATCCTATTGAAACCCTCCGTGGTCGTGGATATCGCATCGGCGAGTGAGATTCAGATCACTCCAATTTCGGTTATTATTTTCTGCAGGCATTATCTTGGCAATTGCTTTTGCAGTAATGGCTTTGGTTTTAGAACAAGGTTTTAGAAAAAGTGCAGAACAAGCGTTGCAAGAGCGGTTACAAGTCCAGATTTACGCATTACTTTCTGTAGCTGAGTTATTGCCCAATGGCCGGTTAAAAATCTCTGATGAATTTCTTCACGAACCACGTTTAGCAACTCCAGGTTCTGGGTTATATGCGTTCGTTCACAAAAAAAACGGCGTGATGATTTGGCGTTCAGCCTCCGCGCTTGGGCTAAAAAATTCTTTAAATACCGATCCAAAACCAGGTGAAAGTCTTTTCGTGAGACAATTGGACGAACCAAGCCGGTTCGCTTTACAGTACGATATTATTTGGGAGGGTGACTCTGGTAAGGAATACGAATTTATTGTTACTATTGCAGAAGAAGCTCGTTTTCTGGATCAACAAATTGAAACTTTCAGACAAACTTTGTACTACTGGCTTTTGATTTTTGCCGTATTTTTCTTGATCATACTTTTTGCTGTAATCCGTTGGGGCTTGAGACCCCTACGTGAAATAGGCAATGATTTGCATGCCATAGAACAAGGGGAAATAGAGTTTTTAAAAGGTTCTTATTCGTCAGAGCTGCAGTTATTGGCCCACAACCTGAATGGCTTGATTAATAGTGAAAGAGCTCATTTAACCCGCTACCGGAATACTCTGGCTGATTTAGCGCATAGTTTGAAAACACCGTTAGCCATTTTGCGGGGGTGCCTCGAGGCTGGCGATAAGATTGTTAGCAGCAGAGAAACCATCCAGAATCAAGTAGACCGTATGAATGATATTGTTGAATATCAATTACAAAGTGCTGCAGCTAAAGGACAGAAACAAATTTCTGGAAGAATTGTAGTTTTACCGGTTCTTGAAAAAATCATTCATTCTTTGGAAAAAGTCTACGGAAATAAGAATATTCGTTTTGAGCTTGTGATACCCGAGCATTTTTCAATGTGTTGCGATGAAGGTGATTTTTATGAAATTGCTGGCAATTTACTCGATAATGCTTGTAAATGGTGTAAAAGCAAAATCAAAATTACTATTCCAAACAATTGTCATTATAACTACAGTTGCCTTTCCATCGAAGATGACGGCCCTGGCATTGCTTTGGAAAATCTTGATAACATACTAAAACGGGGTGTTAGAGCTGATCAAAATATCGATGGCCATGGAATAGGGCTGGCCGTTGTTAATGAATTAGTTAATTTGATGGGGGGAACGCTAAAGGGTGAAAAAAGTCAGGAGCTGGGAGGAATGAAATGGGTTATAAGTATTGAGCAACGCTGCGGTGAATAAACTATATCCTGAAATCACGGATTCAAATATGCTTCAATTTCGGTAGCCGGCTAACTCAACATATCCCTGACCTGTAATTGGTATGCCTTTTTTGCTGCCACGAATAGCAACAGCGCCTTCCCAGTAACGGTAACTAAGATTTAATTCCTGGTTGTTTATCAATGGCTTTATTTCTATTTCCATTTGTTGGGAAGGGATCGAAAGTTGCCAGTGCGATGGATAGGCAATGCCAGAATGAGGACTTTTCCATTGATCGAGAATTTTTACGGTTATATCGGCAGGGCCAAGGGGGATTTTGGAGTGATCGGCAAGAAACACTGCCCCCGAGTTATTTTTATCAGTACGACCATCTTTTCTTCTGAGTTGATAATACATTAATTCAGTATTATCTGAGAACTGCAAAGCAAACCAGTCCCAACCAATTTGTTCGGCAGACAAGGAGCTGGTGCTCCATTCCCGGTCCATCCAGCTGATTCCTGAAACTGTAAAAAAATAATTGGCGACACGAATAGTGCCAATGGTTTTGAGCCGTGTGTAGGAGTAATAATAGGAAGCATTGCCGGGCTCACTACTTTTTTGGCTAAAGCCTTCTTGACCCTGTAAAACTAATGGTTTTGTGATTTGCAATAATAAATCGATCGAGAATTGGCTTGTTTCGGCTGTTAAATGGATGGGTGAGTTCTCAGCACCCTGTTGTTCCGCAGACCAGTGATGTAACCAGACTTTAAATTTATTGGTTTTTGATCCCGCCAGACCATTTGCAGAGCGGCTGAATTTTTCATCGCTATAAAATCGTTTGTTTTCGACATCTGTTAATGCCAGGTGCGCCATATACATTTGGTTACTGCGCCATGCTGAAATGGAAGTGATATTTTTTCTGTTCAGTGCATATCTGAAAAATGTCAATTGGTAGCCAAATTTTCTTCCTGATTGGTTTTGTAAATTACCGGTAAAATACCACCATTCTGTTCGATAATTTTCATGCGCTCCATGATCCCGTGGAAAAGTAAATTTCCTCGGTTTCAGTACTTTCTCAAATTGATCGTCAACAGCCGAAAGTACTGCCAGGGAAGTGGTGCCAGGTAACGAATGATCCGGCGAATCAGTTACAAGCAAAGGGCCAACAAAGAACAGAGACAATGATATCAGCAGTAATAAACCGGCTAATGCCACTGGCTTTAGGTTCATTCTGATCGCAGTGCTTCAGCTGGTTTGGTTTGAGCCATTTTTATCGCCGGTAAAATGCCTGCGAGTAATGCGGCTGTGAACGCCAGCGCCAGACCCTGAAATAGTACTGAAACATTAAAATGAAAAGCCATAGTCCAGCCAAAAGAACGTAAATAAACAATAAAAATCAATATATAAGCCATAAAATAGCCCACGGGAATTGCACACACACCGGCTATCAGGCCAATCAATCCTGTTTCTGTCATAATCAGTAAAGTTAATTGGCGCTGGGTAACGCCAATGGCGCGTAAAATTCCAAATTGCTTGATTCGTTCAAACTGTAATGCCATTAATGCGCTAAAAACACCCGTGAAAGCAATTCCAGCGGCTATCCAGCGCAAAGCGTTGGTGATAACAAAAGTCTGTTCAAAAATTTCCATGGAAGCTTTATAAATTGACTGATTGGATTTTAGAGTCAGCTCAGGGGTTAATAGTTTCTGGATGTTTTGTTTAAGCTGCTGCTGGTTGGCATTGGTATCTGCATAGATACCAATGCCGGTAAAGCCCGAATTTTTCCAATACTGTTGATACCATTTTCGAGTCATGGCAATGTGGCCTTGATCACCACTGTAATCAGAATAAATCCCAATTATTTTAAAAGGCTGATGCCCTTTTTTTGTATGCAGAAATAAAGTTTCACCAACCTTCAATTCATGGAAATAGGCGAAAGATTCCGTGATAAAAATTGTTTGTCGTTGTTCGAATTGTTGCCACAAGTTACCGTCAATTTTTTGCTTAAAGATGAAGCCGTCTTGAGATTTGTTGTTTAATTCAAAAACAGAAGCCTTTATAAGCCCTGATTCTGAAATGATACGGGTGTGTAAAACACTACTCAACATTTGCACCCCTGGCAAGGCGTTAATTTTATCTTTAACACTTTGGTCAATCAGTTGTTTTTGAGTGGATGATTGATTGCTGAGAGCAGAAACATAGAAATCAGCGCGTAAGCTGGTTGTTATCCAGTCTGAAACAGTTTGTCGAAAACTGTTTACCATTAAATCCATACCAATAGTGGCTGAAACTGCAATCATTAATGCGGCAATGGCCACGCCAGTTCGGCTGATTTCGGAACCCACCATTCTTGGTGGCAATGAACCTAAAATGCCAAGAAAATGGTTGCTAATTTTTTCAAGCAGCTTCATCATCAAAACCGTAAGACCGGGGATCATCAAAGCAAATCCGAAAAGCAAAATAAAAATACTGGCGAGACCAAGAAAGATACTTTTTTCTGAACTAAAGGCCAGGATGACTCCGCCGAGCACGGAAATCAAACCCAAAATGCCAGCGATGTGGGTAAATTTGTAAATTTTTCTTTCAAGCTGTGAGCGGATTAATGAAGAGGTTGGCGATACTTTCGTTGCTTCCCAAGCAGGTGGCAATACCGCAAAAATTGTGGCTCCGATACCTAATATCATGCCTTTGCCAAGTTGTTCCGGTGAAATGATAAGGGCTACTTGACCCACCTGATAGTAAATTGTTTCGATGGTTGTCGAAGTTAATTGCAGTAAAGCATTCCCGATCAGGACGCCAAGGAAAATGCCAAGCAAGCTTCCAATACATGCCAAGAACAGGGCTTCAGAGATGATCAGGGTGAAGATTTGACGGCGGGTGACTCCGATACATCGCAGACCTCCAATCAGGCGACGCCGTTGAATGACAAGAAAAGTCATGGTGTTGTAAATCAGAAACATGCCTATTAATAAAGAAAGCATACCCAGCGCCTTTAAATTAATATTAAATGCCTTGGTCATTTGACGCATGGATTGGATTTGATTTTCTGATGTGATTAATAAAGTATCAGCAGTAAGATGATTGCGAATGGACTCAAGAAAGCGTTTATCGTTGTTGCCTTCGCTCATAAATTCAATAAAGCTAAGTTTTCCAGGCTGATTGAGAATTTCTTGTGCCGTTGAAATATCAGTAATCATCAGGTTTTTTAAAATCTGACTGGATATCGTACTGTTTTGATTTAAAAAACCGATAATCTTCAAATTCAATGTTCCTTTCGGAGTTGCAATTGCGAGATGATCATTGATTTTCAAAGCCAATTGTTCAGCAGTCACTTTGGCAATCAGGGCTGTATTAGCTTCTGAAACCAGACGAATCAAAGAAATAGCAGATTTTTGATTACTCGTTTGTAGTCGCCATGTTGACTGAAATGTATCTTCTATCAATGGATCGATGCCATATATTTTAAATGGCTCACCCGGATGATTTGCCAACTGAATGTTGCCACGTATTACTGGCGCGAGGTTTGGAATTCCAAGCTCTACTCGAAGTTGTGTATAGAGTTTTTCATTCAGATTTCCGTCTCTGGCAATAATTCGATGCGATGTTTTTCCAGAAACAACCTGGTTGATTTGTTGAAAAGACTGGAGTGAACTTTCAAGAGCAAGATCAATAGCGATGACTACTGCAACACCCAGGGAAATTCCTATTAATGCGAGTGCTAATTGCCAGGGGTGCTGGAATAGAAAATTTCTGTTGGCGCGAACCAGAATTGAAGTCATAAATTGTCGTTGCTGGGAAGCAACTGCTGGTTGCGGATGGAAAAAACATGATCAGCGGAGCCAATAACTTCGCGGCTATGTGTCGCCATAATTAAGGTCTTTCCGGCTTTTTCCACTAAGCCAATTAGTAGTTCCAGAACTTTTTTTCCAGTGTCAAGATCGAGGTTGCCGGTAGGCTCATCGGCAAGGATTAAATCAGGGTTATGTATTAATGATCGAGCGATGGCGACTCGTTGCTGTTCACCGCCAGAAAGTCGATCCGGATAACTATCAAGTCGATCGGACAGATTCAGTTTTGACAGTAACTCAATCACTTTTTTCCTATCTGTTGAATTAATCCGCTTGATTAGCTCCAATGGTAACAATAAATTTTCTTCTACCGTTAATGTTGGAATGAGATTGTACGACTGAAATACAAAGCCGATGTGATGACGCCGGAAAATCGTGCGCTCATGTTCCGGCAACCGAGTGAGATTGATACCATTAACAATAATTTCTCCAGAATCAGGTTGATCCATACCGCTGACCAAATTTAATAGCGTTGATTTCCCGGAACCACTGCGACCCAACAGTACAATGAATTCTCCAGGGGCAATGCTAAGATTCAACTGGCTGAAAATATGATGCTTTTGATCAGATTCCAGATAGCTTTTTTCAAGTTGATGAATTGCTACCGCTGGTATTATGGACATTTTCAATAGCTGGCAATAGATTTAAATAGGAAATTGGAATGATTTTAACAGGAGCCTGGATAAAAAAACCAAGTGGGATTTTAATGGATTGATTTTCAGTCTTAATTAATAATTTCGTAACTACTCAACATCAGTGACTTATGGAAGAAGTGTATGTGTCATGGATGACACATACCAAGCCTACAGGGACGTATTTACGGCGTCTTCTGGAATAAGTCACTGATATTGAATCTATAAATACGCTGAATAGTTACATAATTTCACTCCTTTTCATCAATTTTTGCCATGTACAAAGATCAATAAGTTAGACCAAACTGGCAATATCAGGATAGTCTGAAAATATTTTTGTCCTGAATAATTCGATTTCTGTTTCATTCAGTCGCTCTTTTCGTGCAATTGGTACGGGTATTTCAGCCACAACAGACATTGGGGAAGCTGATAAAAAAATCAACCTGTCTGCCAGAGCGATGGCTTCCCGCAAATTATGGGTAACGAATAAAATAGTGTGCGGGCGATTGGTCCACAATTTAATCAACAATTGTCTGACTTGACGGGCGGTTGGCGGATCGAGCGAAACAAAAGGTTCATCCATTAATAATAACTCAGGATCAATTGCAAAGGCCCGAATTATGGCAACCCTGCGGCTCATGCCCAATGACAGTTGCTCTGGGTAGCTGTGCTGAACATCCGTTAGTTTCATCAGCTCAAGCAACGGTTCCAGGACATCATCAGTAGCATTCGTAGCAAGCTTCAGGTTTTCTTTGACTGTTCGCCAGGGTAGTAATCTTGGGTTTTGAAAAACATAACCAATATCAGTATGAGTTTGACTTCGGCCAAGATTGATTGAACCCTGGAATTTTTTGTCCAGCCCTGACAAAATATTGAGTAAGGTGGTTTTGCCGCAACCAGAAGGCCCCACCAGGCAGACAAATTCACCTGATTTCAGCGAAATGTTCAGATTTTTTATGACAGTTTTTTCTGCTCCGGAATCAGGGGAAAGAAAGGATTTGTGATTAATTTGGATGGTAACATCTGTCATCTTCGCCACCTCATGGCTTTTTGATCCAGTGGTTTCAAAATAAATAATTCAATTATTTGAATCACACTGACAAAAGCAATGGTGTAAGCCAGGATGCTGGCAACATCAAACATCTGAAAAAACAAATGCAGTTGATAACCCATGCCGTTGCTTCTGCCCAGAAGTTCCACGACCAGAATAATTTTCCAGATCAGCGCCAGACCGGATCGTGCTGCCGCCATCACAAAAGGATGTAACTGCGGCCAGATAACATGTAAAAAGGTTTTCCATTTGCCGAATCGATAACATTCAGCCATTTCCATCAGATCTTTATCAAGGGTACGGGTGCCTTCGCGAATAGTGACAACAACATTGGGAACTTTGTTGATGACGACGGCCAGAATAGCCGCTGTTTCAATAAGACCAAACCAAACGTAGCACAATATAATAGTAACCAGTGCCGGGATATTCAAAAAGATAACCAGCCAATTATCGAAAAAGGCATTTAATTGTTTATATTGACCGAGCAATATGCCAATAGCGCAGCCGATAATCATGGAGATGGTGAAACTGATTATCAGCCTGAAAAGTGTTACGCCAAGATGATAAGGTAGCTGACCGTTTTTAATTTCTTGCCAAAGAACGTCAATAACGACAATGGGAAGTGGAAAAGTATTGCTCTGAATGAGCATGGCTAGCCCTTGCCATAAACCAAAAAAAATCAGGATCGATAATAAAGTTAGTTTTTTCGGGAGCAGTTGCGTATCCATTCAACGAGCTAAAATGATTTATTGTACCTTCTCAAGAAAAAAAGGGCTTGTCTACTTATCTGAAAAGTTGGATAGTTGAGAATCTGTATTTTCAAGCGTTTTGTCAGGCGAACTTTCACAGTATTGGTCAAGCAAAGCCAGGAAATGTTCCCTGGAAATTTCTTTGGCGCCGAGACTGATTAAATGGTCAGTACGCACCTGACAATCAATCAATTTGAAATTCAGTTTTTTTAATAATTCTACAAGATGAACAAATGCAACTTTTGATGCATCAGTTTTTTTGTGGAACATGGATTCTCCAAAAAAAACCTGGCCTATCGTTAAGCCGTAAAGACCTCCTACTAATTCCTTATCAATCCAGGTTTCTATGGAATGGGCAACACCCAGTTGATGCAATTTAATATAAGCTAGACGCATTTCATCCGTAATCCAGGTACCTTCCTGATTTTTTCTAAGATTACCACAAGCTTTAATTACTTCAGGGAAAGCCTGGTTCAAAGTGACTGTAAATTTTTTTCGGCGCAAGGTTTTTGCTAAGCTACGAGAAATAATCAGGTCATCTGGAAACAGAATCAGTCTTGGGTCTGGGGACCACCACAGGATCGGTTCACCTTCTGAATACCAGGGAAAAATACCGTGCCGGTAGGCATTAAGAATACGGGTTGGGGAGAGGCAGCCATCAATTGCCAATAATCCGTCAGGGTCATGTAATGCCGAAGTAGCAGGTGGAAAGGGTTGATCAGGCAGGTCGGGGTCAAGTACTCTTAGAATTCTTTCAGATTCTTGCATAGTTGGGTGGTTAAAATGACAGAAGACAGGAAAACTTCACTATCTTCTGTCGCAAAAAAATCAGGATTGTTCCTCAAGGTCATCCAGATATTTTTCAGCATCCAACGCGGCCATACAGCCAGCGCCAGCCGAGGTTACCGCTTGTTTATAGACTTGGTCCATGACATCGCCAGCAGCAAAGACACCTGGAATACTGGTGGCAGTGGCATTGCCTGAAAGGCCGCTTTTAACAACGATATAGCCATTATTCATTTCCAATTGGTTGGCAAATAATTCAGTGTTTGGGGTATGACCAATTGCGATAAAAACACCGTGAACTTCGATTTCCTTGGTACTGCCATCTTTTGTGCTTTTAATACGAATTCCGGTGACCCCCATGTCATCACCAAGCACTTCGTCAAGCACATGATCCCATTCGATAGTAACATTGCCATTTTTTGTTTTTTCAATCAACCTGTTGGAAAGAATTTTTTCCGACCGGAATTTATCCCTGCGATGAACAACGGTGACATGGGAAGCAATGTTGGATAAATAAAGCGCTTCTTCGACCGCAGTATTGCCACCACCAATAACAGCAACAGGTTTATTACGATAAAAGAAACCATCACAAGTTGCGCAAGCAGAAACCCCTTTCCCTTTATAAGCCTGTTCCGATTCCAGCCCCAAATACCGGGCAGATGCTCCTGTGGCAATTATCAAAGCATCACAAGTATAACTCCCGGAATCACCCGTTAATTTAAAAGGGCGCGAGGATAAATCAGCGCTATTGATATGATCAAAAATTATTTCAGTATCAAAACGTTCGGCATGTTTACGCATGCGTTCCATCAATTCTGGGCCTTGAACACCTTGGTGATCTCCCGGCCAGTTATCAACATCTGTCGTCGTGGTAAGTTGGCCACCTTGTTCCAGTCCAGTGACCAGAACCGGATCAAGATTAGCTCTGGCCGCATAAATGGCAGCCGTATAACCGGCAGGGCCGGAACCTAGAATTAACAAACGACAATGTTTGGCATCACTCATATACAACCCTCGAAAATTAGAATTTGTCTGGCAACAAAGTATGACTCAGAAAGGATATTTCGTAAAGGGTAAGAATTTTCTAATACGGTTATGGACAGGCGTTATTAATTTTTGATAGAAGGGGGTGGGCTTTTCTTCTGCGAGTAAATCAAAAATTGAATTAATCAGACATACTGATTTGATAATCTTCTAGTTGAAATAAAAACATGACTGATAATAATTTAAGTCAAAATTATTTAGAAAGGTTGTTGATAAATTTTTGTAGTGCCTAGAATCAACTCATTAAGATTGCTTGGTTATACTTGTTTTTCAAATAAAATATTTATAATCAATGCCTTAAAAAAATAATTGATATTAATGACATTAACATTGCCTGCGACAATTTGCCACATTCCGGTAAGATATATACTTTGGTATGATAATCCCGTATTTCATATAAAGAGGACATTATTAAATGTGTTTTTTATTAGCAAATATCCTTCTAAAACGATTTTAAGGCGATTTTGATGAATCGCCTTTTTTTTGCATTTTTTTCAGGATATAGCTGGCAAACAAGAACCAGGCTATTCATATTACCCATTAAGATTGATTAATCAGAATTATTAATAGCCAACGCCAAGTCCACCAACTCCGCAATATCCAGAAGGGTTTTTAGCCAGATAGGCTTGATGGTAATCTTCCGCATAATAGAATTCTGAAGCCGGTTTGATTTCAGTTGTAATTGTCGAGAATCCGTTTTCGTTGAGCCGTATCTGATAATGAGTTCTGGATTTCATTGCAAGTTCTTGTTGGGCGGTACTATATGTATAAATTGCTGAACGATATTGAGTTCCAGTATCATTTCCTTGTTGCATGCCCTGAGTGGGGTTATGATTTTCCCAGAAGAACTTAAGTAAATCCTGATACGAAACCGTTTCAGGGTCAAAAACCACTAAAACCACTTCTGTATGACCGGTCAAGCCTGTGCAAATTTCTTCATAGGTCGGGTTTGGCGTAAAACCGCCTGAATAACCAACGGCAGTACTATAGATGCCCGGAATTTGCCAGAACTTTCGTTCCACACCCCAAAAACAGCCCATGCCAAACATTGCTTTTTCCAAATGCTCGGGAAATGGTTCTTTGATCGGATTGCCGGTAACAAAGTGGTCTTTAGTCACAGGCATTGTTTCGGCACGTCCTGGCAGTGCATCAGTTGCGGAAATAATGGTGCTTGTTTTCATATATAGGATTAACAGAATGATTAATAAAATTGCAATTGAGTGGTACCTAAAACTGTGACTTCTCTACGGCACAGGTCGTAAGATATTGATTACGCAGCAGTTAAAAAATACCCGCTTAACCGATGAACGAAGCTGAGATTTTTTTAAACCCCTGTGAAACCAATATCTTATACCCTAATTATCCGCATTGAAATCACGGGTTCAGGTAGTATAATGAAAATTGACTAACTCATTAATTTTAAAAATGAAACAACAAGATATCCTACAGCGATTTGTATTTCAAGATTATGGTATTCGTGGTGAATGGGTTAGGTTGCAGGAAAGTTGGCAAACAGCCAAGTCGAACCATCTTTATCCTTTATGGGTCCAGGAGCAACTTGGACAAATGGTGGCTGCGGCAACTTTGTTATCAGCGACGATTAAATTTGAGGGTTCATTGATTTTACAGGCTCAGGGGGAAGGGCCGCTACAAGCGGTGGTTGCTCAATGTACCCAAAATCAGGAATTCAGGGGTTGGGCGCGATATTCAGAAAATCCCCCCCATTCAAATTTGTTGAAAGACATGTTTGGAGAAGGGCAATTAATATTGACTATCAGGTCAGATGCTCCGGAACCATATCAAGGAATTGTGCCTTTACAAGGTCGTCAACTTTCTGATGCCTTGGAAACTTATTTTACACAATCCGAGCAATTACCAACACGAATCTGGTTATTTGCTAATTCAACGCATGCGGCAGGACTTTTTTTACAGGAACTGCCAGATCAAAAAAATGTGCAGGATGATTGGGAGCGAATTAGCATGCTCGCAAATACTATTACCGAAGAAGAAATATTGAGTTTACCTGCTCATGAAATGCTTCACAGGTTGTTTCATGAGGAGCAAGTTAAGCTTTTTGAAGCCCAGCCATGTCAATTTAAATGTAATTGTTCAACTGAAAAAATTGAATCAACACTTTTCGCTATGCAACAAGAAGCATTACAAAAAATTCTGCAGGAACAGGGTGAAATAGTGGCCAATTGCGAGTTTTGCGGTAAACAATATCATTTTTCCCGTGCTGATCTGGAAAAAATAGTTTTGGGTTCAGATTCAGGTCAGCCTTCCTCGGCGATTCATTAAAATGTGCCGCTTTGCGATACATTTGTTTGTTATCTTGCTACTGACAGCTTTTTTGTCAGGCTGTGTCTATTGGAGGCTCTTACAAATAAAACTTCAACTCAATGACTTTGATGAGTATTTTTCTTTGATTGTCGCTGATGATTTAACCTGGCATTTTAAACAGCCATTACTTTATTCTGAGGATTTTGTTTATTTGGCAAAATTGCAGCCCAGTTCCATTTTGCAAGAAAAATCAGGTGAAAAATGGCAGTTGTTGTTTCGCAAGATTGATGATCAAGGCGAATTGATAAAGCCAGAAATCAATTATTTTTTTTCATTAAAATTTAATCATCAACAAAAATTAACTGATTTGTCTCTTTCGCCTAAATTTTTAAAAATGGCCCCGCCTGAATTTCTGGAAGCTTCATTACGTTCTTTAGGAGGCGGTGATATTATTGAATCAAAGCGTCAGCTAAAGGTTAGTTCAGACAAAATGTTAAAGATTTCTGCAAAATTACCTAAGCAAACTATAATCATTAAATATCTTGGGCCTCCTTTGAAAAAAACGGAAGAGGATGGTTTAGAAGTGTACTTTTATCGTTTTTTATTGCAAACGGCTCATATTGATGAGGGTTATGAAGACCGGGCTTTTTCAGATTTAAAGTTATGGTTTGATAAAAAAACACTGGAATTGGTTAAATTTGGGGGCCGGTTTGCTGGACTGAAACTCCGGATAGATTATCGTGATTATCAACAGACTGGTTCAGAAAATCAGGCATTATTGTAAATGACAGGAAAGGGATTAATAAAACTGCATGTCTATGAATTGCAAATAGGTATGTTTGTTAGCCAGCTGGAAATTCCGTGGGAGCAATCGCCTTTTTTAATGCAGGGTTTTGATATTAAAACGACTGCAGATATTAAGGCTGTTCAAGATGTTTGCGATTATGTTTTTATTGACCCTGCCTATCAAAAACAAATTCATGGCGATGCTTTAACCGGAACTTCGGGGACCGAAAAAAAACTCAATTTTTCTCGGGCTTTTGCAGATTCTCAGCACACCTATCAGCAAACCAGCAACCTGGTTAAAGATTTGATGCACGATGTTCGTTTTGGGAATACTTTGAATACCGAAGCAGCTAAAGCAGCGGTAGCTGATTGCGTCGATAGAATTATTGAAAATTCTGATGCAATGGCGCTGTTGACACAACTTAAAAGTAAAGATGAATATACTCAGCAGCATAGTTTAAACGTTTGCCTCTTGGCTATCATGCTTGGGCGTCATCAAAAAAAGTCGATCCAGGATCTCAATAATCTTGGAATTTGCGCGTTGTTACATGATATGGGCAAAATGAAGGTTCCTTTGGAAGTTTTGAATAAACCAGGCAAACTGACTGAAGATGAAATGCGGCTGATGGAAGCGCATACGACTTGGGGCCGGGATGTCATTATGTCCGCCCGAGGAGTTTTTCCGGGGGCTGTTGATGTTGCTTATGGACACCATGAAAAACTGGATGGAAGTGGCTATCCAAGAGGTATAAATGGCCAGGGGATTTCTGAATATACGCGAGTTGTTGCTATTGTGGATGCTTATGATGCCATTACCAGTGACAGGGTCTATCAAAAAGGTCGTTTGCATCTAGAAGCGATAAATATTTTAACCCGTTCTCGGGAGACCCATTTTGATGCCAGGTTTGTTATCCAGTTTATTGATTGTATAGGGATTTATCCGGTAGGAAATCTAGTGGAAATGAGTAATGGCGAGGTGGCGGTGGTAATTGAAAAAAATATCCACAATAAAACCAGACCAAAGGTTTTGTTATTACTGGACGCTGAAAAACAACCACAGCCGCATCAGATTATTGATTTGGCAGCAGAACAAAAAGATGCCTCAGGGGAAAAATATCGAATACACAAGGTATTGCATTCTGATGCTTATGGAATTGACTTGAAAAAGTTTCATGAGCAAGGTCAATTTAATCGTGCTTTTGGAATTCAATAATCGCTGAGTTATTTTGTTTTGTCGAGATTTCCCGCATGCAATCCACATTCCTTTTTATTATCTGATTCCCACCACCACCGACCTGCTCTCTCATGTTGGTTTGGCAATACTGGGCGGGTGCAGGGTGCACAGCCAATACTGATATAACCATGTTGATGCAGTTCATTATATGGTACCTGATAAGCTTCAATATGATCCCAAACCTGTGCTGAATTCCAGTTTAATAATGGGTTAAATTTGATTAAAGTATGATCTTCTTTAGAAAAACTCGTGTCAATTTCTACTTCAGAAAGATTTTGTCGGGTATCCAAACTTTGATCTTTACGTTGGCCGGTAATCCAGGCATCAACCGTGACCAGTTTTCGTGCTAAAGGCTCGACTTTACGAATCCCGCAGCATTCTTGGTGTCCATCCTGATAAAAGCTGAATAAACCCTTGGCTTTGACAAAGTCATCCAGGACATTTCTGTCAGGTGTTAGTAGTTCAATTTCAATTTGATAGTGGTTTCTGACCTTTTCAATAAAGCGATAGGTTTCCGGGTGCAATCTTCCGGTATCTAATGAAAAAACCTGAATATCTTTACGAATTCTGCTGGCAAGGTCGATTAATACAACATCCTCCGCGCCACTGAATGCGATAGCAATATTATCAAATTGCTCCAGTGCTGCTTTGATAATTTTCCTCGGGTTTTGATTGTGTAATTGTTTCTGTAGGCTTGTTATCTTGGTGTTCATGAAGAGATGGTTAGCAGTCAGCAAACTGGGATTGAGAAAAATAGCATTTTAAAAAATCTGGAAAGGAATTGTAATCAAACGCTTCAATATTTCGTTGCATGGCAAATGACTCATTAGTATGTTTTTTAAATTTCTCAATCATTTGAGGGTCAAACGCTAGATTTTGAAAAAATTGCTTGTGTTGTTTGGAAATTTTTAACGCGATAGGAGCGAAGGGTATATGTTCTTTCTTCATGCCGGCTAAAATACGGGCCGATGGAGTCAGGTCAGGATTATCAATTTTTTGCCGCTGTTCCGCTAATGACTTGCTGTAGGGTTTAAGATTATTGTTATGATCCAAGGCAGCGCAAACGGGTTCCATACATTCGAGAATTTCATTCGCCCAGTCCTGCAAATTAATTTGGTGCCCTCGTTTTTGTAATTTTAACCCGGGTTTTCTCCCTTCATTGGCAACGGCTAATTGGTTTTGATTATTCTCATTATAATCAGAAACAGCATTTGGAGGGCTATCTTGAAACAAGCAAGTTAAAAGAAAGGCCTCAAGGAAATTTGCGCAGTTCTCGTCAATTCCGAGTGGCTCAAAAAGATTCAGGTCTAATGAACGAACTTCCAGATATCTTACTCCTCTTTCTTTCAAAGCGTGAGTAGGTTTTTCGCACGACTTTGCAATCTGTTTGGGGCGAATCAGGCTGTAAAATTCATTTTCAATTTGGAGTATGTTGCCATTGAGCTGTCGATATTGACCATCGACAACCACTCCTATTTTCTGATATTCAGGGTAGGGTGTTGTTATGGCTTCGCCTAAACTCTTAACATAGCCATCCAGAGAATTATAATCAATCGCCAGGCTGGCCTGGCTTTTACTTTTATAACCAATATCACTCATGCGTAACGTTGTTGCATAAGGATGATAGAGAGTGCATGGGTCGAACTCCTCAAATTGTCCCATTAAATGAGGTCGGCTTTTGAAAAAGGCTTTGCAAATAGCTGGCGATGCGCCAAATAAATACAAAATAAGCCAGCCTTGATGAAGGAAATTACGAATGGCGCCAAAATAAGATTCGGAAATGAAATCATGCAAAGCAATGGGGTGTTTTTCTATCTCTAGTAATGCTGGCCACAATTTTTCAGATACCGAATAATTAAAATGAATACCAGCAATTGCTTGCATAGTGCGGCCATAGCGATACGCCAGTCCACGGCGATAAACATGTTTCATCTGGCCAATATTGGAAGATCCATATTCAGCGATGGGGATGCTTTCATCACCATCAATTCCACAAGGCATACTGGATGCCAGAAGTATTTCATCATCGAGATGGTTGTAGATAAATTGGTGAATATTTTGCAAAAAACTCAAGGTTTCCTTGATATCAACAAAAGGTGGGGTGATAAATTCCAGTAGCGCTTCAGAATAATCGGTAGTGATGTAGGGGTGTGTCAATGCTGAGCCAAGTGCCTGTGGGTGTGGCATTTGGGAAATAACCCCTTCTGGGGTAATGCGTAAGCTTTCTTTTTCGATGCCTTTGAGGCCTTGAGTCAGGAAGGATTGGTGTCCGTTATCGAGTAATTGATTTAAGCGATGCAGATTGCGAGCGTCCAAATTAAAAGTCCTTGTGAGTTTTGTGTCATGATGGGTATATAATGGACGTATTATAAGGTCTATTGTTCAATTATAAAAAATTAATATCGTGACTGAAGTCTTGACGATTGATAATCAAGCAGCTGAAATTTTACACAGTGTCTTTGGCTATGAGTGTTTTCGGGGCCAGCAACAAGCCATTATTGAAAAACTGATTCAAGGTGAAGATGCCCTGGTATTAATGCCAACGGGGGGCGGCAAATCGCTTTGTTATCAACTTCCGGCGATTATTCGTGAAGGTGTCGGTGTCGTGATTTCTCCGCTAATTGCCTTAATGCAGGATCAGGTTAGCACATTGGATTTGCTGGGAGTAAAAGCGGCATACTTGAATTCAACCTTGTCTTTTGAGCAAGTTCAAATCATTGAGCGGCAGTTACGAAATGATGAGCTGGATCTACTGTATATTGCGCCAGAGCGTTTAACCTCCAGTCGCACACTGGCGCTGTTCGAACAAATAAAAATTGCTTTGTTTGCCATCGATGAAGCTCATTGTGTTTCCCAATGGGGCCACGATTTTCGTGTCGATTATTTACAACTTTCGCTGTTACATCAACGATTTCCAAAAATTCCCAGAATCGCATTAACGGCGACTGCAGATGAAAGGACGCGCGAGGAAATTGTTAAACGTTTGGAGCTGGAAACAGCCAATCATTTTGTCAGTAGTTTTGACCGGCCTAATATACGTTACCAGATTGTCCAGAAGCAAAATGCTCGTGATCAGCTGTTTCATTTTATACGTAATGAACATGCCGGTGATGCAGGGATCGTCTATTGTTTATCCCGAAAAAAAGTTGATGCAACGGCGCACTGGTTAAATCAAAAGGGAATTTCGGCATTACCCTATCATGCCGGGATGCCTGCCAATGAACGGCAGCAAAACCAGCATCGGTTTTTAATGGAAGAGGGCGTGGTTATTGTTGCCACAATCGCATTTGGAATGGGTATCGATAAACCCAATGTTCGATTCGTAGCTCATCTGGATTTGCCCAAAAGTATTGAAGCTTATTATCAGGAAACCGGTCGTGCCGGGCGTGACGGGCTTCCTGCAAATGCCTGGATGACCTACGGTTTACAGGATGTTGTAACACTCAGACAAATGTTGGAAGGGTCTGAGGCTGATGAGGCTCATAAACGTGTAGAATTACACAAACTGGATGCCATGTTAGCCTTATGTGAACAAGTGACTTGTCGGCGGCAAAGATTGCTGGCTTATTTTGGCGATCACTTGGAAAACCCTTGTGGTAATTGCGATACCTGTCTGGAACAGGTGGCAACATGGGACGGTACACTGGCCGCAAAACAAGCCTTATCCTGTATTTATCGTACTGGACAAAGGTTTGGCGTAAATTATCTGCTGGATGTTTTGCTGGGAAAATCAACTGAACGAGTCAAAAATCTTGGTCACGAGCAGCTCAGCACTTTCGGGATAGGAAAGGATCTGGATGAATTTCAATGGCGCTCGGTATTCAGGCAATTAGTTGCCCGGCGGTTGGTGTCGGTGGATCTTGAAGGCTATGGTGGATTAAAGCTCACTGAGGCGTGTCGCCCTGTTTTGCGTGGTGAGCAGCAGCTCATGCTGCGTAAAGATATTCAGGTTAAGGTTTCTAAAGATCGGCAGCATGCAACAAACCAGGTTAAATATCAGAATAATAAATTGTGGGAAGCATTGCGGGCTAAACGTAAGGAAATTGCCGATGCTCAGGATGTTCCTCCATTTGTTATTTTTCATGATGCGACTTTGATGGCCATGATGGAAAAAAAGCCGAATAATCATCAGGAATTTTTTCAACTTTCAGGCGTTGGAGAAAAAAAACTGGAATTATATGGTGATGCTTTTCTTGATGTTATTAATGAGTTTAGGGATGTTCCGGTAGAATCAGCTCGAGAGCCAGTTTCAGAAACTGTTTCTGAAACCCTGGATTTATTTCGCCTGGGATACTCAGTGGAAAAAATTGCCGAACAACGAGGTCTAAAAAAATCCACTGTTTTTTCACATTTAGCCCAGAATTTGGCAATGGGTGAGGTTAAGCTAAACGAGGTCGTAGATTTGAGTGATGCCGAAATCAAAACTATTGAAGAATGTATTTTGGCTTTGCCTGCAGATCAGAAAAATGCTTTAAAACCAGTCTATGAGGCATTGGATGGGGCTTTTGAATATGATATCTTGCGTTGTGTTCGGGCTTCAATTCAGCATGAAACGGCATAGATAAAATACGCGATGAAATAGGGGGCAACTATAGTTGCAATTTGTGCCAATTAAAATATATCATTAAATCAAATAATTAAAATATAAAGGTTAAGTTCCATGGCAGAAAAAACAACTAGCAATTATTTAACCAATCTGGAGAGTTTTCTTTCAGGACAAAATCCGGCTTTAATTGAGGCAGTCAAGATTTTTAAAGAGCTGGATCAAATCGAATATGAGTTGGGTCTGCTTGACCCGGAAGATACGACTGCCAGCAAGGTTTCCTGGTGGCCAGTGATCACTGTCATGGGTAGCGATGGTTTTGGAAAAGCAAAGTTTGTAAACCGTTATCTGAAAACCAATCTGCTCCAGCCTTCACTTTCAGTTTCTGACAAAATTACTGTTTATCAATATAGCGCCAGTCAGGATAATGTCACTTTGCCAGGTACTGCCCTAGATGGAGATCCTCGTTTTCCTTTTTATCAAGTTAGCAAGAAACTTGAAGCTGTTGCTAAAGAGGGTCACAGAGTCAATACTTATCTGGAATTAAAAACCTGCACCAGCGAGCGTTTGAAAGGCAAAATTTTGATTGATATGCCTGGTTTGTTTGAAGCAAAAAATAAAGTTACACAGTTTTTATACAGCCATGTCATGGATGTTTCTGATCTGGTTCTGGTGTTTCTTGATGCTAACGACACCGATCATAATAAGCTCGATTTCGCGCTGAATGAAATGAGGCAGCAGAAAGAACCAGAAAAAGTAATTTTTATTGTCTATCAGCGGGATGATCCGGATACCTTGCCTTTTGTACAGAGAAATACGGAACAATTAAAAAATAAACTGGTTGAAAAAGGCATGAAGCTAACCCAGTTTAAAGTGCTCGAAGAATCAAAAGCAACAGCGTCAACTGCGCCGGGAGGCAATGTTTTAAGCCAAATTGCAGGTCATAAAGCAAGCGCTTCTAGCGGTGGAAGTTATCCGGAGCTTGATGAAATTGAAATGCGAATTGAAAATGTAACTATCCATCGCGCTTATCAAATTGTTGATTGTCTCGAAAAAAGTATTCGGGCGAACGAAGATGAGATTGTTCCAGAGGTAAAAGAGGCCATCAATTTATGGAAAGAGCGTTCTCATTTTACTTTGGCATTGATTGGTGGATTAGCCGCATCTGTAATGGTATTTTTAGAGGTCCATTTAGGCTTAATGAGTGCTTTACTTGACCCGATTATTGGTCCTATTGCATTAATAATTGTCATTTTAATATTAATCCCGATTTATTTATTAATTAGCAAAGGCCATGCAAAAGTCGTACAAAATTCGTTACAGGAACGCAGACGCATTGAAGGGCGTTTAGAGAATCCAGCAGGTTTGTTTGAAAAGAATTTAACCAAAGCCCGTATGTATTTACCTGTTAAAAACCCGGCTGGATGGAATGATGAAATTCGAAAACGGCTTCAAGCATTACTCGAAAGAACCAAGAGTCTGTTTCAATACCTGAATGACGGATTTAGTCGGTAATTTTTATTTCGACAGGTTTCGAACCTGTGAATAAAAAAATTGTCATTTTTGGCGAGGTTCTTTTTGATTGTTTTCCTGATGGAAAAAAAACATTGGGTGGAGCGCCGTTTAATGTAGCTTGGCATTTACAAGCATTCAATGCACATCCACTATTAATTTCCAGGGTCGGCAATGATACCGAAGGCGGTCAAATTTTGCTTGCTATGAAGGAGTGGGGCATGCAGGCAGCAGGCATACAAAGGGATCAATTTCACCCAACTGGCCGAGTAGAAGTTAGTTTCAATCAAGGCGAGCCCGAATATGATATTGTTGAAAATAGTGCCTGGGATTTTATCGATGTAAAACAATTGCCCGAAGTTTCTGAAGGTTTTTTGCTTTATCACGGCAGCTTGGCACAGCGTAGTCAGCAGTCACAAGACACTTTAACGAAATTACAACAGCAAAACTCTGCCGAATGTTTTGTTGATGTTAATTTACGTCCACCCTGGATAAAGCCTGAATTAATTTCTGCATTAACAAACGATGCAAAATGGCTGAAAGTCAATGAGCAGGAACTGGACAGTTTTTCAAATTTAGATCCTGAAAAGGGAGAAACTATTTTTTCTGAAAATAACAACCTTGAATTGGTTTTAATAACGCGCGGCAGCAATGGGGCGCAATTAATAACTAAAAGTGGTTTTCAGTTTCACACCCATCCGGAATCTGATGTGAGTGTTGTGGATACAGTTGGTGCTGGTGATGCATTCAGCAGTATTTTTTTGCTGGGGTTACTCAATAAATGGCCTTTTGAGGTAATTATGCAACGCGCATCTGAATTTGCCAGCGCTGTTGTCGCGATACGCGGCGCTGTTAGTTCTGATGGGAATTTTTATCAAAAATTTATCGATTCATGGGGGCTATTCAATTGATTTAATGGATTGTTGGTTTGCTTGTCAAACGGATATTTTCGTGATGATTGGGATCATGGCGTTTCTGCCCGGTAGTATTTTCTCCACAGCCAATAATAAAAAAACTGGTTACTAGCGATAAAATGAGTTTTTTCATTGCGTTCTCCTTTTTTGTAATTCAGAAATTGTACCGCTAATTTCCTTGCATACAATTTTTTGTTGAAACCCCATAAAAGCCAATGAGAACAATTGCAATTATTTTCGCTATTTTAGTTTTGTCAGCAACAGCTAAAGTGCTTTTAAGAACAAACCCGGAGCTGGCAATGGCTATTTTTCTTGCCAGTGGCATCGCTTTCTGGCTAATTTTTCGAGCAAAATAACAAAAAACCATTCAGCGCTGCAAAAACAAAAATTATTAAAGTCTAAATATTTCGCCTGATCTGCCGATACCATTCCCAGAAAATCTTTTAACAACAGGTATTGTTTGGAAATGAAATTTTTGGGATCAGTTTGCATTCTCTTGATCATATCAATTGCTAATAGTTATGGGGATTATTTTGAAGTGCCTTTGCTCAAAGCAAATTGGGATGTACAAACCAGCAAAACAAACTGCGAATTAATTCAACGAATCCCACGTTATGGCAACGCTGTATTTACCCATCGCTCAGGTGAGGCCTTGCAATTTTCAATTCAGGAACAACGTTTCAAACCACCGGTTATAAAAGCCAGTTTATCAGCACAACCTTCCCTTTGGCAGCAGGGCGTAGCATCACCCCATGACTATTTGGTATACCTGGATAACACTTCGGAAGCAAAAGCCTATGACAAACTCGTGGTATTCGGCAATACGGCTGAAACCATGATTGATGCACTCTTGCAAGGTCAAAGTCCGGTTTTTACTTACACAAGGGCAATTTCTGATCTGGATATTGTTGAAACCCGAGTTGCCATTTCAGCAATAAAATTTCTAGAACCCTATGAAACTTTTCGTGATTGCAGAAAAAATATGCTGCCTTTCGGATTGCGTGAGCTACAGGACACGATTGTTTTTTTTGATCCAGGCAGTAAAGCACTGAATCAATTTGCTCTCGACAAGGTAAGCAAAATCGCGGCCTACATGAAAGAAATTGAAAACAGTCAGGTCGTGATTGGCAGTGAAACAGTAATGATGAAAGGTCTTGACAGGAAATGGTTTACTAAAAGGTCAGCTTCTTTAAAACAAGCCTTAATGGCGCAGGGAGTAACCGAAGATCGAGTAAAAATTTCTGCCAAATTCAATAAAAGTCAGGATAAAAATATTATTCGTATTCATGTATTTGGACCTGATGCATTAAAATGGTTGCATTACCGGAAAGGAAATACCAAATTGACCCGAACCGAGAAAAAACGACTCAGTTTGTTGGCTCGATATGTTCGTGAATATTTTCGTCAAGGCCGTTTAGTCATTAATAGTCATACGGATAGCCTGGGTTCAAAATCAACTAATAAAATTATTTCCAGAAAACGAGGCAATGTCATTAAAAAATATCTTGAAAGTCAGGGGGTTACGAAAAGCCAGATTCTGGTAAGAGCATTTGGTGAATCCAGACCTATCAAAAGCAACCGGACTCCAAAGGGTAGATCACAAAACAGACGTGTAGTGATAAGCTTCAGAAATGGTTAATCTGAATTGTTGTTTTTTTTAGGAATATTTTAATCTGTGCGTCTGGTGTAGTGTATTCGCTCCAAGGTTATAAGATTTTTCGAAGTAAAACCCGAATAGTAGTAATAGCTTTTTAAAACCTGGCAGGCCATGAATAGCTTCCAAATTAGGTTGGCAGCTTTCTCTTTCTTATCTTCGCAGCGTATAATTGTTGTTTGGTTATCCAACAAATGTCAAAAACATATGCGCTGCCCATTTTGTACTGCAAACGATACCAAAGTCATCGATTCCCGGTTGACCAATGAAGGTGATCAGGTCAAACGCAGACGGGAGTGTGTTTCTTGCAAGGAGCGATTTACAACTTTCGAAGTGGCTGCTTTAACATTGCCTCGGATTGTCAAGCGTGACGGTACCCGCGAACAGTTTCAGGAAGATAAATTACGTGCTGGTATGATTCGGGCGCTGGAAAAACGCTCTGTTGACAGTGAACGCATTGAAGCTTCTATATCCCAAATAAAAAAGCAATTAGCTTCATGTGGCGAACGCGAGTTGGCTGCCAATGTTCTGGGCGAGATGGTGATGACCGAACTGAAAACACTTGATCATGTCGCATTTGTCCGGTTTGCTTCCGTTTATCGAAGTTTTCAGGATGTTAGCGATTTTACTGAAATGATCAAAAGTTTGCAAAAACAGTAATGGCGGATTTACAGGATGCTGAATTTATGGCGCTAGCCATAAAATTGGCTGCGAAAGGACGTTATACGACTGATCCCAACCCCAGAGTTGGTTGTGTGATCGTCAAAGGTAACAAAGTGATTGCTGAAGGCTGGCATAAAAAAGCAGGGCAGGGTCATGCTGAGGTTAATGCTTTGCAAAATGCGGATGATGATGTTTCCGGGGCAACTGCCTATGTGACCTTGGAGCCGTGCAGTTACCATGGTAAAACCCCCCCTTGTTGCGAAGCGCTTATTCAAGCGGATATAAAAAGAGTCGTGGTTGCCATGCAAGACCCAAATCCGTTGGTTGCGGGCCAAGGTTTGCAAAAATTGCGTGATGCAGGAATCACGGTTGAATCGGGTTTGCTTGAGCAGGATGCAAGGGCGTTAAATAAAGGCTTTATCAATAGAATGGAGGCTGGTAAACCCTGGGTCGTCAGTAAAATGGCTATGAGCTTTGATGGACGTACGGCAATGGCATCTGGTGAAAGTAAATGGATTACTTCTCCAGAGTCCAGGAACGATGTTCAACAGCTTAGAGCGGAAAGTTCTGCTATTCTAACGGGTATTAATACAGTTTTAGCCGATGACCCCTCTTTGAATGTCAGGCTGGAGGATGTTGACGTTTTGCAACCGGTACGAGTGGTTCTGGATTCTAATCTTCAGATGCCAGTTACTGCAAAAATGCTGGAATTGCCGGGACGGACCATAATTTTCACGTGTTCACAAGATCAATCAAAACATCAATTATTGACGCAGGCAGGGGCTGAGGTTTTTTGTTTGCCTGAAGAAAATGGCCGGCTTGATCTTAAACAAGTGATGACTTTTTTAGCGAAACAGCAAATAAATCAGATTTTGGTTGAAGCGGGTGCCGTATTGAATGGTGCCTTATTGCAATTGAACCTGGTGGATGAATGGTTGGTCTATATGGCGCCTTGCATTTTAGGCTCAAAAGGTCGCGGTTTGTTTAATTTGCCCGGTATGCAAACCATGGCCGAAAAAAAACAGTTAAAAATTATTAATACGCGACATATTGGACCGGATATCTGGTTCCACTTGGTTGCCAAGTAAATAACAGGTATTTATGTTTACAGGAATTATTTTGTCAGTAGGCAAAATCAAAGCAATGAGTCCAAAATCAGGCGATTGCATGTTGACGATAGACGTTGGTAAATTGCCGATGGAGGATGTGAAGTTGGGTGACAGCATTGCTGTTAATGGCGTTTGTTTAACGGCAGTTGAGTTGGGGGATCAGTACTTTGTTGCGGATGTTTCCAATGAAACTTTGTCTAGAACAACACTGGCCACAGCAGTGGTTGGCACCCCAGTTAATCTTGAATTAGCGTTAACACCCAACACCCGCATGGGAGGGCATATTGTCAGTGGTCATGTGGATGGATTAGGTGAGGTGATTGATAAAAAACCCGATGCCAGGTCATTTCGGTTTCGATTTAAAGCGCCAGATGAATTGGCTAAATACATTGCCGAAAAAGGTTCTATTTGTATTGATGGCATTAGTTTAACTGTCAATGAAGTTGATGGTTCGGTTTTTAGCGTGAATATTGTCCCTCATACTTTAAAGGAAACAACTTTGGGAAAAACAGAAATTGGAGCAAAAGTTAATCTGGAAGTGGATTTATTGGCTCGATACATGGAGCGTTTGATGCAAGGCGAAACAGCTGCGGAGCCAAGTGACCCAGTCACCCAGGAATTGTTGCAAAAAGCCGGGTTTATTCAATCATGAACAGTATTGAAGAAATTATTGAAGATATTCGCCAGGGAAAAATGGTTATCATTATGGACGATGAAGACCGGGAAAATGAAGGTGATTTGGTGATGGCTGCATCGCATGTGCGGCCGGAAGATGTTAATTTTATGGCCCGTTTTGGCCGTGGTTTAATTTGTTTGACTTTAACCCGGCAACGCTGCCAGCAATTGCGTTTGCCGTTAATGGTTAATGAAAATAAAACTGCACATTCGACTAATTTTACGGTTTCCATTGAGGCAGCCGAAGGTGTTACAACCGGAATTTCAGCTTCGGATCGGGCTAAAACCATCCAGGCTGCCGTGGCAAAAGATGCCCAGCCAGATGATTTGGTTCAACCTGGTCATATTTTTCCTTTGATGGCGCAATCGGGTGGCGTTTTGACTCGAGCAGGTCACACCGAAGCAGGTTGTGATTTGGCTAAACTTGCTGGTCTGGAGCCTGCGGCAGTGATTGTCGAAATTCTCAATGAAGATGGCAGTATGGCCAGAAAACCTGATCTGGAAGCCTTTGCCAAGCAACATAACCTGAAAATAGGGACCATTGCGGATTTAATTCATCATCGTATTCAGAATGAAAACACTTTGGAACGGATTAGTGAATGCCATTTTCCAACTGAATACGGTGATTTTCGTTTGTACGCATATCAAGACCGAAATGACAATAATCTGCATTTGGCACTGGTTATGGGAGAGGTTTCCGGAAATAATCCAGTTTTAGTCAGAGTACATGCAAAAAACCTGTTATCTGATTTATTTGCTTCAACCCGAAATGAAAGCAGCATTTCATTGCGGATGGCAATGAAAAAGATTGCTGAACAAGGGGCAGGGGTCTTGGTGGTGATTCGTCAGAAAGAGGATAATAAGGCGCTAGTTGAGCTAATACATCAATATCAAATGGAGGATAATGGCGTTTCTGTGGGAAATAGCGCAGAAAAACCAATGGACTGGCGAACCACGGGTACCGGTTCACAAATTCTTGCCGATCTGGGGGTGAAAAAAATGAAGGTAATGGGAACCCAGAAGAAATATTTTGGCTTGTCTGGTTTTGATTTGGAAATTGTTGAAACAGTACCTGGTAATTAGCTGTTTATTTCAAGATTCTACAATAAAACACCCTTTGCTAAAAATTCTTGAATGTAAATGCTTTTTTACTGTAAATAGGTATTAATTGCTTGTATATCTTCAACTTTAAGAATGCTCGCAGATTGTTTTAGCTTGATGCTGTTAATGATATATTCGTATCGTGCTTTGGAGTGGTCGCTTTTGGCCCGGGTCAGGTTACGGGTAGCGGTCAGCACATCAATCATGGTTCGCGTACCAACGTCGAATCCTGCTTCTGTTGCTTCCAGTGCGCTTTCTGCTGAAATGACAGAAGCTTTCAGTGCTTCAACTCGACTGATACTGGAAATAACGCCGCGGTAGGCGTCTTTTACTTGTCGTTCAATTTCCCTTTTTTTGGCAATGAGTTTTTCTTTGGCTTGAATGTATTGTTGCTCTGCCTGACGGGTGCGAAAATATACCCCACCTCCTTCAAATATTGGGACATTAAGCTGTAGCCCTACTTGTTGTGAATCGCCACGCAGCCCAAAGGAGCTGTTATTGTCTGATTCTCGATGGGAGGCGATGAGATCCAACTGCGGTAAGTGGCCACTTCGTTCCAGAGCGATTTTTTTTCTGGCTACTTCGGCTTCATTGAATGCAGAAATAATTTCCAGGTTTTGTTGTTGGGCATTTTTGCTCCATTCTTCAATATCGGTTGGTTTCGGACTGGGTAAAGGTATTTCCATTGCCAGGGAAGATAACAGAAAATCTTGCTCGGCTATAATTTCTCTCAGTGCTTCTTTTGCATTATCGACTTCATTGATGGCGGTAATTTCATCGGATCGTGCTTTATCGTAGCCTGCACGGGCTTCATGGACATCAGTAATGGCGATCAGACCGACTTTAAAGCGCTGCTCGGCTTGTTCCAGTTGTCTGGCAATAGCGTTTTTTTCTGCAATGGTAAATTCAAGGGCATCTTGTGCAGCAAGAATATTAAAATAAGCTTCTGATGTACGGGTAATAAGATTTTGCTGCTCTGCTAGATATTGTGCTTCGGCTTGGGCAATCTGATTGTCGGCTTGACTTAATTGTACCCAGTGTTCCCAGTGAAAGATGGGTTGAGTCAGATTTAAGGAATAGCTATGTTCATAATATTCTTGCAATCCCTGTCCTTGGAAATTGATTTTTTTGTTATTCAAGCGGTTAAAGTTGCTTTCTGCTCTTCCAGATATTTGTGGAAGCATTTGTGCAATATTCTGATATTTTATTTCGTCAGTTGCTCTTCGATTGGCGAGTGCCTGCTTTAACACAGGGTCATTTTCAAGAGCTAATTGATAGGTCTCCATGAGATTTTGAGAATAACCTGGAGAAAGAACAAAAAATAAAAAACAAAAAATTAGACTTTTTTTTACAAGCATGAAAACTATTACAAAAACTTTTATTGGGTAAAAAGAAGCATAGCATAATAAAGTCTAAAGGATTCATCAAATTAAAAGTCTTACAGAGAAAGTTCTTTAATTTTTCTGGTCAATGTATTTCTGCCATACCCTAACAAGATGGCGGCTTCGTTCCGCCGGTTATGGGTATGGTTTAGCGCTGTTTTTATTAGTTCTGCCTCGATAATTGAAATGGCTTGTTTGGCAATTTCTGGTTGATTGCTCTGTAATTGCTTCTTGACCCATTGTCTGAAGAGTTGTTGCCAGTCTTTTTCCATGGGCTCTGCCTTTTCCGTAGTTGTTTGATTGAGTAATTCCGGCGGCAACTCTTCCATGTGAATTTCTCGGCCAGAGGCCATAACAGTTAACCATTGACAAAGATTTTCCAGTTGTCTGACATTGCCAGGCCAGTCGAGTGAGCATAAATAGGTTTCGACATCAGGTTGCAAAATTTTAATACTGGTATTAAGCTCGGCTGCTGCTTTTGCAAGGAAATGTTGCATCAGTAAGGGAATGTCCTGGTTTCGATTGCGCAATGGAGGGATATGAATTCTTATAACATTCAGGCGGTGAAACAGATCTTCCCGGAATAAACCTTTTTCAACAAGGTTCTCAAGGTTTTGATGAGTGGCGGCAATAATTCTGACATTTACTTTTAATGATGTGTGAGAACCCACTGGATAAAATTCGCCATTGGCTAAAACCCGTAACAGACGAGTTTGCATTTCTGCCGGCATATCGCCAATTTCATCAAGGAATAAAGTGCCGCCATCGGCTTGTTCAAAACGTCCTGATCTTCTTGAGTTTGCACCGGTAAAAGCGCCTTTTTCATGTCCAAAAAGTTCAGACTCCATGAGTTCATTTGGAATTGCGGCCATATTCAATGCAATAAACGGTTTTTTTGCTCTCGGACTGTGGCGGTGCAAGGCTTTGGCAACCAGCTCTTTTCCTGTTCCTGATTCACCATTTATTAATACCGTAATGTGAGAACGTGCCAAACGTCCGATGGCCCGAAAAACTTCCTGCATGGCGGGCGCTTCACCGATAATTTCGGGCGTGGTTTCGGCAATATTTTCGTCTTCGATTTGTGCATTATTACGACGTGTACTGTTCAGACAGGCTCGTTGAACGAGACTGATAACTTCCTCGATATCAAATGGCTTGGGTAGATATTCAAAGGCTCCGCTATGAAAGGCTGAAACAGCGCTTTCAAGGTCAGAGTGGGCGGTCATGACGATCACTGGTAAGTCGGGGTGCTGATGCTGGACTTTTTGCAATAATTCTATGCCATCCATACCCGGCATCCGTATATCAGTAATCAATGTGTCGGGCAATGATTTATCTAATTCAGCAAGAAGGCTGTTGGCATTGGTAAAGCTGTGCGTTGCTATTTCAGCCTTGTTTAAAGCTTTTTCGAGTACCCAGCGAATGGATTTGTCATCATCAACAATCCAGGCGGTATATTTATTCTCCATTGCAATTCTCCAGGGGTAGAAAAATAGAAAAAACAGTTTTTCCAGCTTCACTTTGGCATTCAATAATGCCGTTATGCATATTGATAAGCGATTGGGTAATGGAAAGCCCCAAACCGGTACCTTCGGGTCGCCCGGTAATCATCGGGTAGAAAACCTGGCCGATCATGTCTGGAGCAATGCCGGGTCCGTTGTCAGTAATATCTATATGAATGGCGAGTTTGTAGAGCTTGCGGCGTATGGTCATTTGCCTTCTGATTCGTGTTGTTAAAATTATTTCACCTTTATTTTCTAGAGCTTGAATCGCATTGCGGACTATATTCAGTATTGCCTGAATGAGTTGGTTTTTGTCGGCTTTGATAAGGGGAATACTGGGATCGAAATCACGTGTAATTGAAATACTGTCTGAGGTTTCGGCAATAACAAGCTGTCTCACCCGTTCAAGTACCTCGTGAATATTAATAGGGATTTTATTTGGATGCATGTTTGGCCCTAACATTTTATTCATCAGGGCCTGTAATCTGTCAGATTCTGCAATAATAATCTGGGTATATTCTTTTAGTTCTGGATTGCTGAGTTCGCCATCCAATAATTGTGCCGCGCCTCTAAGGCCTCCCAGTGGGTTTTTTATTTCATGAGCGAGTCCTCTAACCAGCATACGGGCAGCTTCTTGTTGAGCAAGCAGATATTCCTCTTTGGAAATTTGTAGATGTCGGTCGACTTGGCTAAGTTCAACCAATACCGAAGATATTTGTTGGCCATCAAAGAGTGGGGTTGTACTTAAATTGAGGGTCAGGCTTTTTTTTAAATGATGAAAGTTTAAATTGCGATCAACAAGGGGTTCTCCGGTAGTCAGGCAAAGTTTAATATCTTGAATAAAATCGGGCTCAGAGCTTTTAAATAAATTTTGTGCTGAAAGCCCGATGAGGTGTCGGGAACTGTCGGCAAATAATTCCTCTCCTGCGCTGTTAATATATTCCAGCTCCAATTGTTGATTAAACAGCAGGATTGATTCGTTAAGATGATCTAGGATTTTTTCTAGCACAATGTTTGTTTAAAAAACTTGAATGGCATTCAATCTTCAAGCAACTATTACGCCATATGGAGCTAGGCGTGGAAAAGGTAAGGTTCCAGATAAGAATATTAGGATTAGACCCATTATAAAGCATGTTTGCACTATTTTGGTGCAAATATCATAAAAATATTTACTTGCCTATGCTTACGGAGTTAGTAGTTTTTGAGTTTTTTGTTGATCTATGGAGAAACGCCATCAAATTCACAGTTTTTCTCTGATACTTGATTAAACTTTATTTCATAGTAATTTAGGATCACCAAAATGAATAATGAAACTAAAGAAATCAATCCAGCTTCAGCTCAATTTTCTATTGCAGAAACTTTGCCAAGAACATGCCATTCTCTGAATGGTTTTGCTACTGTCGATAATGAAACGCTATGGTCTGATATTTTAGATATTGAATTGGCCAGCGGGCAGAGACTTAAGGGAATCAGGGACAGAATTATAATCAACGTAGAGGGTATCTTGATCTGGATTGGTCATATTGAGGGAAAAGAAAGATCCAATGATGTTTTTTTGACCATGCAAGAAAATGACAAGATTGGGGAAATTACCATTGAGGACAAAGCATATTTAGTTAAAACCAAACGGGTTCAAGGTCGAGATAATTGTGCGGAAATTACTCAGTCCCATTAACCAAATTTGTTGGTTTCATGATTGGGAAATGAAATCTACCTCAAGAGGAGTGTAAAAAAATTGTAATTTGAAGGTTTTTTTAAGATAAACAAGATAGAATTAACATTCTAGTTAATCATCGAGATCTTAATTGACCAATGAAAAAAGTAGCATTAATTACAGGAGTTACAGGGCAGGATGGTGCTTATCTGGCGGAATTCCTGCTAAAAAAAGATTATATTGTTCATGGCATTAAACGCCGCGCCTCTTCTTTTAACACGGATCGAATTGATCATCTGTACCAAGACCCGCATATAGAAAACCGAAATTTTGTTCTGCACTATGGGGATTTGGTTGATTCCAGCAATCTGATCAGTATCATTCAAAAAGTACAGCCGGATGAAATCTACAACCTAGGCGCCCAGAGTCATGTGGCCGTTTCTTTTGAATCGCCAGAATATACTGCTAACGTAGATGCTCTTGGTACTCTAAGAATACTAGAAGCGATTAGAATGCTGGGATTAGAAAAAAAAACCCGCTTTTATCAGGCATCAACGTCTGAACTTTTTGGAGAGGTCCAGGAAATCCCGCAAAAAGAAACTACGCCTTTTTATCCGCGCTCTCCTTACGCGGTTGCCAAAATGTATGCCTATTGGATTACTGTTAATTACAGAGAGGCTTATGGTATTTATGGCTGTAATGGAATTCTGTTTAATCATGAATCCCCATTGAGAGGAGAGACTTTTGTTACCAGAAAAATCACCCGTGCAATTTCACGAATTAAACTAGGTTTGCAAGATTGCTTGTATTTGGGGAATCTTGATGCCAAAAGAGATTGGGGGCATGCCAAAGATTATGTGGAAATGCAATGGCTGATGTTGCAACAAGAACAGCCAGATGATTTTGTTATAGCAACTGGCATACAATATTCAGTAAGAGATTTTGTCAATGCAGCGGCTAATGAACTTGATATCAAAATTGATTGGCAAGGACAAGGAGTGAAAGAGAAGGGCTTTAGTCAAGAAACTGGTAAGTGCATTGTAGCTGTTGATCCGCGTTATTTTAGGCCTACAGAAGTTGAAACTTTATTGGGAGATCCTTCAAAAGCCAAAAATAAATTGGGTTGGGAGCCTAAAATCAGATTTGATGAACTCGTTGCTGAAATGGTTAGAGAAGACTTGCAGGCAGCAAAAAAAGATGAGCTATGCCGTAGAGAAGGTTATAAAACCTTTAATTATCACGAATAAAATGGAACAAAAGGAGAAAGGATTATCATGAAAAATATTTCACTTGATGCCAGGATTTTTGTGGCTGGCCATAATGGCTTGGTTGGCTCGGCAATTGTTAAAAATTTGCAAAGTAAGGGTTACAAGAATCTTGTCTTACGTTCTAGAGGGGAGCTTGACTTAAAAGATACGCAAGCGGTAAATCAGTTTTATGCGCAAGAGCAACCTGATATTGTTATTGATGCAGCTGCAAAAGTGGGAGGCATACATGCTAACAACACTTATCCTGCTGAATTTATTTACGATAATTTGGTTATCCAAAATAATGTTATTAATGGAGCTTATCAGGCCGGAGTGAAAAAACTGGTTTTTCTTGGGTCGTCATGTATTTATCCTAAAATGGCTCCACAACCTCTTAAAGAAGAATATTTGCTGACGGGACCATTGGAACCGACCAATGAATGGTATGCACTTGCTAAAATTGCTGGTATTAAAATGTGTCAGGCCTATCGGAAACAATATGATTTTGATGCGATTAGCCTTATGCCTACCAATTTGTATGGGCCGGGAGATAATTTTGATTTGCAAAATTCCCATGTTTTACCTGCCCTGATCCGGAAATTTCATGAAGCAAAAATTCGAGGCGATAATACTGTAATCATTTGGGGGACAGGTAAGCCTAAACGTGAATTTATGTATGTTGATGATATGGCAGAGGCCACGGTTTTTTTGATGGAGAATTATTCTGGCGACCAGATAGTTAATGTCGGTGTTGGACGTGATGTAAGCATTAAAGAATTAGCAGAGCTGGTCAAAGAAAAGGTTGGTTTTGTTGGCAAGCTGGAATTTGATACCAGCAAACCAGATGGGACACCTAGGAAATTACTTGATGTTGGGTTTTTAAATGAATTAGGCTGGAAAGCTGGGACAGACTTGGAGCGTGGGATTACTAAGACGTATGAATGGTACAGTCAACAAGCCGATTGATTCAGTTCCCGCTAATAAATTCACGTTATACTTTGTATACAGACTATTATTTAGTATGAATTGCCTTGAGCTGAATTCGTTATTTCAATGTAGGTAACAAGGCAACCATTAAGTTAAGCCCTCTTTTGATGAGAGGATTGGGTGGGGAGAAAATAAATCAAGAGCTTGCCACCTGCGCCGTAGTGAAGTCACGGATTCAGGTATTAAATTAACGAGTTATGGTTTTTGCAAATAATTTTTTATTGAAAACATTTTTTTAAGGATGGATTAATGAACGTAGTGATGATTGGCGCAGGATATGTTGGCTTGGTTTCAGGAGCTTGTTTTGCTGAATTTGGAGCCGACGTGACTTGTGTTGACAAGGATCCAGCAAAAATTGACAAGCTTAATGCAGGTGGCATTCCCATCTATGAACCAGGACTTGACGATTTAGTTGAAAAAAATGTACAAGCCGGGCGGCTTAGTTTCAGCCTGGATTTGGAAGATGCAGTCAAAAATGCAGACATTATTTTTATTGCAGTTGGTACACCAACGAGACGGGGTGATGGTCATGCTGATCTAAAATATATCTATCAAGCTGCTGAGGAAATTGCTGTCCACTTAAAGGACTATACAGTTATTGTTGATAAATCAACCGTCCCCGTTGGAACGGCAAGACAGGTCTACCGAGTCATTATAGAAACCAATCCACAAGCTGATTTTGATGTTGTGTCTAATCCTGAATTTTTGAGGGAAGGATCGGCGATCGGTGATTTTATGCGACCAGATCGAGTGGTTCTTGGTCTGGAAAGTGAACGAGCAGAAAAGCTTCTTAAAGAATTGTATCGGCCACTCAATTTAATCGAAGCGCCTATTTTGGTCACCGATTTGGAGAGTGCGGAATTAATCAAATATGCAGCAAATGCATTTTTAGCGACAAAAATAAGCTTTATCAACGAAATTTCCATGCTATGTGAGCAAGTAGGAGCAGATGTACATGCAGTTGCAAAAGGTATGGGGCTGGATGGCAGAATTGGCAAGAAATTTCTTCATGCAGGACCTGGTTATGGCGGCTCCTGTTTTCCAAAAGATACCTTGGCATTGATTAGAATTGCTCAGGAGCATGGTGTTTCTAGCAGGATTGTTGAATCCGTTGTTGAAGTCAATGCAGCCCAAAAAGCCAGAATGGTGAGTAAGATTCGCCATGCGCTTGGTGGATCTGAATCGGGTAAAACCATTGCAGTATTAGGACTTGCCTTCAAGCCAGAAACCGATGATATGCGCGATGCACCCGCACTTGCGATATTACCTGCCTTACTTGATAAAGGTGCAAAAATTAATGCGCATGATCCCGAAGCAATGGAAGAGGCAAAACCTTTATTGCCAGAAAACATATCGTATTGCTCTTCTATTGAAGATGCCTGTAATGGAGCAGATGCAGTAGTATTAATGACAGAATGGAATCAGTATCGTGGACTGGATTTGAAGAAAATAAAATCGATGATGAATGGAAATGTATTTGTTGATTTACGAAATGTCTATGAATCAAAGCTAATGGAAGAAGCTGGGCTAAACTATTATTGTGTAGGAAGGTAAAGATAGAGAAACGTTCAAATTTTCTCCTAGGTGGGAAATAGTTGCCGTACCCACTCGAAAGTAAGAAGATTTGATGAAATATGAATTAAGAGCTTAAAACTTTAAAGCCTTCTCCAGAGGGAGAAGGTTGGTTGAGGGGAAAATAAAAAATAAAAAAATCCCAACCCTATGAATATAGGAAAAACAATTGTCTCTTAATTCACATCAAAGGGAAACTTTAACCTAACTTAAATATTCTCTGCAGATTGCACCAACAGACAAGAGTGAATAAAAGTTAATAAACAAACAAATTTATTGGAAAACCATATAAGATGACTTTAAAAGTACTAACCGTGTTCGGAACCAGACCTGAAGCCATCAAAATGGCTCCTGTTGTCCTCGAATTACAGAAGCATGATGAAATTGAATCATTGGTCTGTGTAACTGCACAGCACAGGGAAATGCTGGATCAAGTTCTTAATCTTTTTGATATAATACCCGAGTATGATCTTGACTTGATGGCGCCAAATCAAGATTTGTTCGATATAACGGCAAAAGTTTTACTAGGTTTGCGTGATGTTCTACGGAAAGCAAAACCTGATGT
Source organism: Methylomonas sp. (assembly GCA_026989395.1). Classification (GTDB taxonomy): domain Bacteria; phylum Pseudomonadota; class Gammaproteobacteria; order Methylococcales; family Methylomonadaceae; genus JALSJK01. The sequence continues at coordinate 10,204 of JALSJK010000078.1, read as the reverse complement.
GGTTTTGGTGCATGGTGATACAACAACCTGCTTTGCCGCAGGGCTGGCGGCATTTTACGAGGGGATAAAAGTAGGCCATGTAGAAGCTGGGTTGCGAACAGGTAATCTTAGAGCCCCCTTTCCCGAGGAAGCAAACCGCACTCTGGTTGGTCGGCTTGCGGATTTACATTTTGCTCCAACACCTAAGTCAAAGCAGAATTTATTAGACGAAGGTGTGCCAGAAGATAAAATTGTCGTCACTGGTAACACAGTTATCGATGCACTTTTGATTGTCAGAGATAAAGTTAATTCAAAGCCCGAAGCTGAATGGACAGAAAAATTTGGTGAGCAACTGTTTCAGAGAATTATCGATAAAGAACGAAAGCTGATCTTAATTACCGGACACAGAAGAGAAAATTTTGGCCAGGGTTTTATTGATTTATGCAACGCCATTAAAGAATTGGCAGAAAAATATCCTGATTGGGATTTAATTTATCCAGTTCATTTGAATCCAAATGTACAAAACCCTGTTTTTGAAATCCTGAATGACATTAGCAACGTCTTTTTGATCGATCCATTGGATTACGCGCCTTTTGTCTGGATGATGGATCATAGTGATCTGATATTGACTGACTCTGGTGGAATTCAGGAAGAAGGGCCTTCTTTAGGAAAGCCCGTGCTGGTGATGAGAGAGGTAACAGAAAGACCTGAAGCAGTTGATGCGGGGACGGTGTTATTAGTCGGGACGGATAAATCGAAAATTGTAGGTGGAGTTGAAAAGGTTTTGTTGGATAAGGATGTTTATGAAAGGATGTCTATGGCCCATAATCCTTATGGGGATGGGAAGGCGGCATCGAGAATTATTACATTTCTTTTTTGATGGGTTATTTTTTTTCGAAGCCAGTAATATGCTGGTAATTCCTGATTTAATTTTATCCTGAGCTATTCAATGAAAATTCTCCACGTTATTAAAACAATTGACCCTGTACATGGGGGGCCAGCAGTTAGTGCGCCAAGTTTAGCTGCAGCGCAAGCAAAACAGCATCATCAAGTATCTTTAGCTTTTATGTATTCGAAAGATCAAAAAAAAGGGATTGAAAAAACTAAAAATAATATTCCTTACTTTAATGGAATAGAACTAGTTTTAATCCCAAATAAAGGAATCAAGGATAAGGTTTTGGCGATTAGTGCTGTTAAACCTCTTCTTAATGAAATCCGCAAAGCTGATATTGTCCATATGCATGGAGTATGGGATCCAATTGTACTTCTGAGTGCAGTGATTGCTTTGATTTTTAATAAGCCATATGTTTTTTCTCCTAGAGGCATGTTAGACCCATGGAGCCTTTCACAAAAAAAATGGAAGAAAAAAATAATGCTTACTTTTTTTTCTAGATATTTATTGAATAAATCTCTTTTTATCCACTGTCTTAATGAAACTGAAAAAACATTAATTAAACCTCTTGGTCTACAATGTGAATTACGTGTTTTTCCTAATGGTATTTTTCCTGAGAAAATTAAAGATAATGTCGACAAAAATATTTTTTTTGATTCCTTTTCTCAATTAAAAAATAAGCCCTTTATTCTTTTTCTAAGTAGGTTGCATTATAAAAAAGGATTGGATATTTTGATTGATTGTTTCGCCCAAGTAACTAGTCAGATAGATAATTTGAATCTAGTTGTTGCCGGAAATGATGATGGAGAACTAGAAAATTTGGAGCGAAAAATAAAAGAAAATAATCTTGATAGTAAGGTTCATTTTATTGGTCCGATTTATGGTGATCTCAAATATTCTGCATTGAAAAATGCGGAATGTTTCGTATTGCCTTCTAGGCAAGAAGGTTTTAGCATGGCAATTACTGAAGCAATGGCGTATGGATGTGCAGTCATCGTTTCAGAAGAATGTCATTTCCCAGAAGTCTCAGAATATAATGCTGGATATGTGGTTTCGCTTAATGCCGATGCTTTTAGTCAGGCAATTGTCACTCTTGTAAAAAATACTGAGTTGAAGAATAGTTTTATTTATTCTGCGAAAAATATAGTGACCTCCATGTTTTCCTGGCATCGAATAGCCGAAGAAATTATTTTAGCTTATCAAGTAAAGAAGGGATCTAGAGAGGCTTTGAATTAAACATGGGCTATAAAATTGTCTTTGCGTATTATTATTTTTTCTTTTAGTTATCATTCCTCAAAATTAAAAAAATGGGAAGGCAATCTTTTTTAAAAACACTTCGTTTTAGAATTTTTACCGTTCTATTCATAGTTGCGGTGAATTTCCCAGTTAACTCTAACGAACTGAAGCCCAAGTGGTGGAATAATGATATCGGTAAAGAAGAAATAGTTTTACCAGGTTTTTTCCCGTTAAAGTATTTAGACCAAACAATTTTATTGGGGGCAGGAAGGAAATATATTTGGAAAAATACCTTTTTACCTGTGGAAATGTTTTCCAAAGGGAAGTTACTAGTTACAAATACAAAACTATCTTTAGTCATAGAAGGAAAAAAAATTGACTTAAGTCCTGGTAGTTTAAATTTTTCTAAAAAGACTGAGCATCATGCGGTGATTTATGGTGAAACGGTTGTTAATAATAAGTTAAAAATATCGGTAGTAACCCGAGTGGAATATGATGGCGTTGCAATGGTTGAGGTCACATTAAAACCGTTACAATCAATTGAAATTCAAAATTTTTCTTTTGAAACTGATGTTTTAGAGAATCCATGGACAAAAATGCTGATTTTTAAACCAGATGGAATTAGTAATAGAACAAAACACGTTTTACATGAAATGAAATACAATGGCCCTTTTCTAAATGCAATTTCAACTGTCGATGGGGAAAGAAGCTTTTGGCTATTTCAAGACAATGCCATTGGTTGGCTCGGCGACTATGAACATTCAACTATTATCCGAGAACAGAAGAACTATGTTCATATTCAGCAGAATTTAATTGCCGGAAAAACCCCTTTAGTAGCTGAGGCAGTTTTTAAATTCAATTTTTTGGTAACGCCAATCAAAAAAGGTAATGGAAATATTAGGAAATATCGCGTTGCTCGGTCAGCAAGTATGAAAGAAGGCATAAATCATGGAATAAATTTATGGTGGATAACCGCTTTTGCCCATCAAAATCTACCTTTCGTTGACTATCCTTCAGGAGTTGAAAGTCTCTTGCCAAAAAAAGATAAGGAGGTCTATCCTGGGTTGTTTAAAAACAAATTGGTATTAGAAAACTTCAAAAAGTATAAAATTGATATATTGCCTTATTTTTCTGCTCATACCTTGAATCGATTTGACCCAAACTATCAAAAATATAGATTATTGTGGGAAGTTAAACCAGAAAAAGTATGGAAAATAAAATACGATAATCCCTTTGTTAGCAAAAGAGACGACTATTTTTTAACTCACAGAGCTGAAGGATATACAGATTATCTTCTTTTTCGTTTTTCAGAGTTAATCGATCAGTTAGGATTCGAAGGGCTGTATTTTGACCAAGGTGGTGTTATGGTGACCGAAAATCCAAAAAATGGCCTTTGGTTTGATTCAAAAGGATATAAGAGGGGTTCGACAGATATCTTGGCATTAAGAGAGTTTCATAAACGGTTAGCTACATTATTGTATTTAAAAGGAAAAAAGGGATTAATATTTAGCCATAATTCAAATTCTATGATCATTCCGGCATATACGTTTGTGACTGGGATGGTGCAAGGCGAAGAGTTCAACCATTGGCTGAATAATTACGACTACATCGGCTCTACATCATTGGATGAGGTTAGGTCAAGATTAAGTGGAGTGGCCTTTGGGGTTCCAACTGTTTGGATGGAAGTCATTTTTACAGAAGATAATCGGTTGAAAAGATCTTCTAGGCCTAAAAAAATGGAAAAGAAAGAATGGCATGCCTCAAAAGAATATGAGAATGCTTATCAAAATTTTATGTCTTTAGCTCTTTTACATGATATGCCAACATGGGCTTTTGCGAAACTAGAATCAAGAGTAGGTATTTTAAAGTTGATAGACTGGATTAATCCAGAAACGGCTGATTTCGTAGGATATTGGAATTACCCAAAGAATATTTTTAATAACAATGTTTTTCATAGTCATTATTTATCAAAGGATAAAAAAAGAATCTTAGTGATACTATCTAATTTAAATTCAATGAAAAAAGAAATCAATATAGGCAAATCAATAAATTTACTCACTATAGGAATTGAAAATCATTCAAAATGTACGTGGGCTTTTGCTGATGTTTGGAAGGAAAAAAATAAAATTAGTACTGTAATTGAATCAAAACGATTTAAATTGATTCCTTTTGTGTGTAAATAGCTAATGTTGACCAAAAAAGCTTTATTAAATACCTGTCAATTAGCAGTAGACCAGATAGCGCGTATCGCTATTAATTTTTTTTTAACGCCAATTCTGGTAACTCATTTGGGAGGGGCTATGTTTGGTATTTGGCAGCTCATTCAGAAGAGTTCTTTTCAAGTTGCTGCATTGGATGGTAGGTCATCAGAAGTATTAAAATGGGTTATTGCAAGTCAACAAAATAATGAAGATACTGCAAAGAAGCAACGGGCTATCGGTAGTGCAATAATAAGTCTACTTTTATTTTCCCCATTATTAATATTTTCATATTTTGCTTTAATAAAGTTATTACCAGGTTTTTTTCATATAGCAACTGAATTACAACAGGATGTAAAAATAACATTAGCCATTTTAGGGCTCAATGCTTTATTTATGGCAATTGCAGCTATTCTGGAAGCGATAATAAGAGGAATGAATATTGCCTATAAGCTTTTGGGAATTCAAGCTCTTATTTTAATCGTGGGTGGTGTATGTTCCGCAGTTGCAGTTATTGTAGGTTATGGAATTAAGGGGGTCGCTGGAGCGCAGTTATTCGCATCTTTTTTATTTATTTTAAGTTACTTGATAGTTGCTAGACTCAATATTTCATGGTTAGGGCTAAGAAAACCAAATATTAATGAAATAAAGATGACTTTAATCCGTTGTTTTTGGTATACCCTCTGGGCATTTATAAGTTTGTGGGTATTCACGGGAGATGTAATTGTCCTTGGATTTTTTTTGCCACCAAAAATTGTTTCTCAATACGTTTTGACTATGTATGTTTCTCAAATGATGACAATTGCAATATTAACTGCTGTTTCTTCAATTTTACCAGGGCTTGCAGGAATTATTGGGAAAGGGGAGTTAGATAGGGCGGCAGAGCTTAGAAGAGAAAGTTTTCTTTATAGTTGGTGGTTGATGCTTACTATTTGTAGTTTGGTTATTATTTTTAATCATTCTTTCCTTAATTTATGGGTGGGAGAAACACACTATGCTGGTGATGATATAAATGCGCTTATTGCGCTGTGTATTATGCAGCTTGTATTCATTAGGCATGATGCTAATATATTGAACTTGGCATTAGATGTGAGAAAAAAAGTTATATTAGGCTTTTTATCTTCTGTGGTTTTATTATTTTTAATGGTTTATTTAGTCCCAAAGTATAAGATTATGGGTTTATGTTTGGCATTGATATTAGGTAGGGGTATCCTATCGATTACTTACCCTTTAGTTATAAGGGACTTCCTGAAAGTAAAAAAAAAGGTATTTCACTATAGACGCTTTATAGTCACTTTGTTGTTTATTGGAATTTGTTGGAAAGTATCTCATCATGTTATTATTAACTCGTGGGGTAAGCTTATTTTAAGCAGTGTTTTAACTTTTATTATTCTTTTTGTATTGACATTTTTTCTTGGGGTCAATAGGCTAGAAAAGAAAATTATTTTTAATAGGTTTAGAGTTATAAAAAATTAAAATTCAAATACCTTATATGTAACTGGTAGTTAAGAACATAAATATTGTCATGATACTCAAAAAAATATTTGCATACTATATGATCAAGAAAAACCCTGTTGAATATGCTCGTTCATTAGGTGTTCAAATTGGCGAAGAAGCAAGATTAATTAGTATTAAACCTATGGAAGGAACTTTTGGGAGTGAACCTTATTTAGTTAAGATTGGAAATCATGTTACTGTCGCTGGTGATGTGAAATTTTTCACGCATGACGGAGGGGTTTGGATCTTTCGGGAAAAAGACCCAGATATTGATATTTTTGGATCTATTGAAATTGGTGATAATGTGTTTATTGGCTATGGGTCTACAATTTTACCTAATGTAAAAGTTGGGAATGATGTGGTAATTGGAGCAAAATCGGTGGTGACAAAAGATATTCCAGATGAGACAATAGTTGCTGGGGTTCCAGCTAAAATTATTAAAACGAAGTCTGAGTATTATGAATCAATAAAGGGAAGGAAAATGAATATTAGAGGAATTTCTTTGATTGAAAAAAAAAGGGTTTTAATAGAGAAGTATATTAACAAATGAAATATTTTAAAAATACAGTATGTCTTATATAAATAAAGTACAAAAATTACGATCCAAACTAGGTTTGGTTGTTCTGTTTGTATTTAGTATTATAGGGTTGCTGTTTTCAGTTATCGAGATTCTGGAGGGGGTCTCTGGTGGACAGTATTGGCCAACAAAAATATTTATTGCTTCATTTTTATGGTTAATAATATATTTTTCAGCATTTTATTCCTATTATCGTTCATTATATTTGTTTTCTAGTGCTTATCTAATTGGAGTGGCTTTATTCCATTTAGGGTTGATTTACTTGATAACATTTGGATTGGCTGAAGTGCATTCATGGGTTAAGTCAACTACTAGCATTAGAATGGAGATTGCAGGGTGGTATGTTTTTTTATCCTTCTGTTCTTTTGGAATTGGGGCTGTAATTGGCGTTTTTACTAGTAGACGAAATAACATAAGTGTGAAAATTAATAACGTTGATCTCAAAAAAACTAATAACTTTATCTTCTTGCAAGGAGTTGGTTTGAGTTTGGCTGCTTTAATCTTTTTAGTATGGGCAATTTCATCTTATGGCAATATTTTGGCTTATTCGCGGGAAGAATTATTTAATGTAAGGACAGATACGCGTGGATTTGGAGTATTTATGATGGTGTTGCCTGGAGCCCTGATTTTATTAACAGTATCGGCAAGCACGAAAATCCAGAGATTATTTGTTTATCCATTAACGCTTTTCTTTTTTTTGTTGATGATGCTTTCAGGTTATAGGTCTGCTGCTCTATTCCCATCTTTAGTAGGGATAATTCTCTGGGTAAAGACAGGTCGGAAAATACCAGCAGTAGTTGCTTTATCTTTTCTGTCTTTTGTTCTGGTGGCAATTGCGGTCGTGGGGGTTTTTCGTCAAATGGGAGCCTATCAAGATCTAGGTACTGAGCAGTTAGCGTCATCATATGAGAAAGTTAATGTTGTAGATTCATTTGTTGAGATGGGAGCTTCTTTTGGAGTTCTTTCTGAAGTAATTAAATTTATCCCTAATAAAGATCCTTTCCGATATGGGTACAGTTATTGGCAGGCTCTTAAAGAAATGATTCCTAATATTGGTTTTTCAATCGATTCTAGTAAGTCAAGAAGAAATAAAAGTAGCAAGGCATCGTTTGATAAATCTGCATTGATGGAATTAACTCCTGCCGATTGGATTACCTACAAGCTAAATCGGTGGAAATTTGATCATGGGCAAGGCGTAGGTTTTTCGGCAATTGCAGAGCCTTATTTTAACTTTGGAATAGTTGGTGTTATTGGCTATTTTGGTGTTTTAGGTTTTTTATTGTCACGCCTTGATCAAAAAAATATTATTCTTCACCCTTATGTTTATTTGTTGGTTGGATCTGTTTTCTGGACATTTATGCGGACAGTAAGAAATGATTTTATTAATTTCACTAAACCACTGGGGTTTATCATTATAATTTTACTGATTTATAATTTGGGCTTGGTTGTATTAGGGAAGCGTGTAAAATTCAGTATAAAGTAAATAAGATGCCGATTAAAGTATTACATTGTATTCATTCTTTAAGTGCTGGTGGTGCGGAACGACAACTAAATATTCTAGTTAATCATGGTAAAGAAGCTTCTCTGAATTTTGGAGTTTTTTTTATTGACGGTTCAAATAATACTATTAATTCGGAGGAATGTGAGCTTTTCGAATTATCCAACAAAGCAAAATACCCATGGTTTTTATTCGAGGAAATATGTGATGTTATAGATCGTTTTAAACCTGATATTGTTCATTGTTGGTTGCCTCAAACATTAATATTGCCGGGTTTTCTTGCAGCAAAAAGATATGGATTGCCAACAGTTGCCTCTTTTAGAAGCACTAAAATATTTAGTGGATGGAAAGATGTTATTGAATTTTTTGCCGATTATTTTTTTGCCGATGCAATTGTTTCTAATGCACCAATATATTCGTCAAACAAATGTTATCAGCATTTATTTAATAAAAAGGTACATACAATAATTCCAAATGCAGTTGATATACCCAAATCGATTAGGGAAAAAAAAGTAGCAAGACACATAGATGAGCCATTTAGACTACTATTTGTTGGAAGGTTGATTGATGTAAAAAATTGGCAAATATTACTCGAAGCACTTGCGATGCTTAAGACGAGATATCCGTGGCAGTTGATGATTTGCGGAGCTGGAGAAGAAGATAAAGTATCATCTAGGATTCACGAGTTAGGGTTGACTGAATCAATTAGGATGTTAGGTTTCAGGAGTGATGTTTATTCAATAATGGGCGCTTCAGATTTGTTGGTTCTTCCTTCATGGAAGGAAGGGATGCCGAATGTTGTTTTGGAGGCGATGAAAATTGGTCTTCCCTGCGTAATTTCGGAAATACCTGCGCATACTAGTTTACTGGACGGTGAGGATTTTGCAATTTTGTTCGACCCTTCTGATCCTAGTGAATTGGCCGAAATACTGGAGAGTTTCATTAGTAGGCAAAAAGATCTCGAAATGTTGTCAGAGAAGGGAAAAAAATTTTCAAAAAAATATAGCCCTATTGTCTTGGCGAAAAAATATGCTCACTTTTACAATGAGTTGCTTTTGCCGAAATGAATAGTAAATGTTCAGCCCCCGGAACCTGAGGAGCATACCGAAGCAAGTGACTATAAATGATATGGGACGAGTAGTAATAAGGGTGGGCAACCAGGGCAAACGCATTAAAATCAGTTTCCAAATAACAACTTAAATCGGAAACTATCATTCCATGCAGCTTTCAGTCTTTTTTTATTCATACTCATTGTAGAAGATTCCTTCTGAAGTAAATTTAAGCAGATATGCCTTAATGTACTCATGATAGCAGGTGCATTTTACCGTTCGGATGCGACTTTCATCTTCCCTGAAGGTCACATCCAGACACCAATGCAAACTATACTGTTTACGGTCAAAAATACCTCACTACATTCATAATAATTGATTTGCATTCAGTATGTTACAGAATGTCAAAAGTGCATTTTTCAGCGTAAACAGTATATTTTCCACTCCCCAATGGCTTCGAACCGCATGAGCAAATACCTTGGCCTCTGGTTTGATGGAGTTGATAAAGTAACGAGTTTCAACGCTTGTTTTCTCTGCTATCGTGCATTCACGCTGAACCATACCAATACTGCGTAAACCTTCCCATTGGCTTACTTTTGGGTAAGCGTCCAACCCCACCATCTACTCCGGTTCCATAAAAAAAGCTATTCTCCTGAATTTTTGAAATTTGGAGGAGCGATTAAATGCAACAACATGAAAAACAAGCGCACGTTAACGCCTGGCAGAACAGTGGACTCACGAAAGCGGCGTATGCTCGCCAGCATGGTATTAATAGCAAAACATTTGGCCGCTGGTGCCGACACGATCAGCTGAACGTCAAAGACAAGCCGGGGGCCTTGGTGCCAGTAACCTTTCAGGCTGAAGCCTCCCCTCCATTGCCCGGTTTTATGATGCTCCGATTGAGTTCGGGGCATCGTCTGGAATTACCGATGAGCATTTCCCCGCGCTGGGTGGCGGAGCTATTACAATGTCAGGTTTGATTGCAAATCCTGAGAAGATTTGGCTGGTGGTTGAGCCGATGGATTGTAAGCGTCCAGCGCCACCATCTAGTGAAATGGCCACACTAAACCGGACACACAGATTACAATATCCTGAAAAAAAATAAGCGTGTCAAAAAATATTCATGAACCGTTCGCCATTTCGGGTATTCCGAAGGTAGCTGCCGCCATTGGCAACCAGTCTTCACAATATACAATACCCCACAAAATACATCGTAAAGATCTACTGTTCTCGGTTTTGTTCGTTTGCGTGCCGATTCTAAAATAGGTTGAATCTTTT
>JALSJK010000077.1 GCA_026989395.1 Methylomonas sp. | reverse complement strand
GCCAATCATTGAATTTCAGCAAAATAAATCTAAAAAATCTTCCACTAGTAAATAATGATGGTAATTTTTCTAAAAGTCAATGAAAATATGGCTAAAAAATACGAAAGTGGCACTACAAAATATTTCAGGAAGCTGAGCCATAATATTATTCAAATATTCTTACTCTGTCCCCAACTATTCAGATAGTGGCTCGCTCCGCGCTGCGCGTGAATCGTTATACATTACACTTAAAAGTTATTATTTTTTCTACAAGGCTTTTATATTCAGGGGCATACTCACGAATTGAATCAGAAAAATCATACATGCTAATAATATCCCCAATACCAGCCCCATTATTTACATCATGAAATCTATTTGTTTCATTTCTTTCATCCTTAGCTTCTGAAAAGAATATATATAAAGAAGACAATCTCTCCAGGTTTTTCTGAAAATACCAAAGCTTATTAAGTTCAGTCACACTATATACTGATGCGATTTCACCCAAATTCGCTTTCCAAACATCAGTTGATAAAAATGGAAAAGGATTATTAGCGGCTTCTTCTGCTAATTGCACAAACCTAAAGTCACCATCTTCAGTTTCCCAAGAGTCGGAACTCCCTAAAACTTTATTCCAATAATGTTTTATTTCTAATACATTATTTTCAATTTCTAAAGTAATTAGCTGCCTTAGTGACTTTTCTTTTTTACGCAAAGCTTTTGTTGACTTTATCCAATCTGATATTTGTCCTAAACAAAAGCCAAGAATAACAGCACTTATTGTAGTGATTGCTCTTGTTACTTCTTGTTCTTCCATTAATTTCTCTTTTGGAACAAGTGAAGTCAGTGTAAATATTATTCACTTATTTCTGACCTTACTTAATTGATCCCAATTATTTCGGTTTTTGACAGGCTAGCATTAGACTACTTTGATTTACTCAGTTGCTTATTTAATTTCGCGTATTGGGTTTTCAATCGAAATATTTTGAAAAATGCTGCAAAAACCCTATAGCAATCCCGATGAACAATTCGATTGTTAACGCAACAACTAAATGTAAGTGAATTGTAGTGAAATATAGATTTATTTCAATCGGCTAGAAGTTTAAACGAGATTAATTATTTTAGGATAAAAAATTCACCCCAAAAATCAACGAAAAAACCAACATGGCAGTATTTGTACTGTTAGTTGAAAACAAGTCAAATTTTTGTCTTGTTCAAAGATTGTAAAATATGCGCCTGATTTAGTGAATCAACTCAATAATAAAAAATCATGGGGGACATGGTCTGCCGCCGCACAGGCAACTCGGAAAGTTAAGCTTCAAATTGATGTTAACTAGGCAGTTTCATTGCCACTAACTTATGTTGCTCTGCAAAAACAACTGACTTTCGGACATAAAAAAAACCAGCTATAAAGCTGGTTCTTCAGAAACTTGATGGTGGGTCGTGAGCGATTCGAACGCTCGACCATCGCATTAAAAGTGCGGTGCTCTACCGGCTGAGCTAACGACCCGAAAAGTCTGACCATTATACTCGCTATAACTTATTTTGCAAATAAAAAAGTTTATTTATCCGACCAAACTCAGAAGGATTCCAGCAGCAACAGCAGAGCCAATTACTCCAGCAACATTGGGGCCCATCGCGTGCATTAGTAAAAAATTATGGGGGTTATTTTCTAGCCCCACTTTATTGGCGACACGAGCGGCCATTGGTACTGCAGAGACACCTGCAGCTCCTATCAACGGGTTTATTGGCGATTTACTGAATTTATTCATCACCTTGGCCATTAATACTCCAGCAGCCGTGCCAATACAAAATGCTACTGCGCCCAGAGCAAGAATCCCCAAAGTTTCTACTTGTAGAAAAGCGCTGGCACTTAGCTTTGAACCCACCGATAACCCCAGAAAAATTGTCACAATATTGATTAATTCATTTTGTGCTGTCTTACTTAGGCGTTCGACCACGCCACAGGCATTCATCAGGTTGCCCAAAGCAAACATCCCGACTAATGGTGCTGCCGAAGGTAACAATAAGGCACATAATGTCAACAACAACAAAGGAAATACAATTTTTTCTGTTTGGCTGACCTGGCGAAGCTGCTGCATTTCAATCTTGCGTTCTTCTGCAGTCGTCAACCAGCGCATGATAGGCGGCTGAATCAAAGGCACCAAGGCCATATAGGAGTATGCCGCGACAGCAATGGCTCCTAATAAATCCGGCGCCAGTTTGGAGGCTACGTAGATGGCCGTCGGACCATCGGCTCCGCCAATAATGGCAATTGCTGCTGCATCTTTCAAGGTAAAACTCAGCCCTGGAATCATATTTAGTGCCAATGCACCCAGTAAAGATGCAAAAATACCGAATTGTGCCGCTGCCCCCAATAACAATGTTTTGGGATTTGCCAACATAGGCCCAAAATCTGTCATTGCTCCCACTCCCATAAAGATGAGTAAGGGAAAAATACCGGATTTAATTCCAAAATAAAGGTAGTGTAAAATTCCGCCATCATCCGCAATACCAGCCACAGGAATGTTACTTAGAATTGCACCAAAACCAATTGGTAACAACAATAGAGGCTCAAAACCTTTTTTGATTGCCAAAAAAAGCAGTAAAAAACCAACCAGCATCATAAAGCCTTCACCAATGGTGAAGTTATAGATTCCAGTGCTTTGCCAAAGTAATACTAGCTTGTCCATTAATAATATTTAATTTATAAAAGAGAAACAGCAGTAGATTTTCTAGAAAAAAAGGATTATAAAACCACTAAAGGATCACCTACCGCAACATTATCTCCTTCTTTGATGGGAATTGAACTGACTGTGCCGGCTGTTTTGCTGCGTACCTCGGTTTCCATTTTCATGGCTTCCATAATTAGAACGACATCACCCTCCGCAATTTGGTCGCCAACTTCAACATTTATTTTTATGATATGCCCAGCCATTGGTGAGTCAACAGTTACACCACTACTTGTTACCGGTACAGTGGTATTTGAGCTTGCTGGTGAATCTTCATTGCTAATAGGCTGGATTGAAAGTCCCGCACCCGCGGGCCCGACGGCAACCGTAAAGTTTTTGCCATCGACATTAACAACGTAGGTTTCTGTTCTGTCATCTGCCATAGTCGCTTTGACTGGAACATTTGCTTCAGGATCTGGAACTGGCTCAAAAGCATCAGGGTTGCCTCGGTTAACAATGAATTTCCAACCCGTCTGCGCAAATAGGCCATAAATCAAAGCATCTTCTTCAATATTATCGGCAAGTTTAACAGCTTCGGCTTTTGCTTTTTCTTGGACTTCCGAGACCAATTTGTCCATTTCAGGATCAATCAGATCAGCAGGGCGACAGGTAATTGGCTCGCCACCGTCCAATACCCTTTTTTGTAATTCTTTGTTGACCGGTGCTGGCGTTGCACCATACTCACCTTTAAGTACACCCGCTGTTTCTTTCGTAATGGTTTTATACCGCTCACCGCTCAATACATTGATAACTGCTTGAGTACCAACAATTTGAGAGGTCGGTGTTACCAATGGAATAAATCCCAAATCCTCTCGGACCCGTGGAATTTCCTTTAATACCTCATCAAATCGATCACTACCACCCTGCTCTTTCAGTTGGCTTTCCATATTTGTAAGCATACCGCCAGGCACCTGGCTGATCAAAATACGGCTATCAACGCCCTTGAGGCTGCCTTCAAACTGAGCGTATTTTCTTCTTATATCCCGAAAATACGTTGCAATGTCTTCCATCGCCAGTAAATTCAAACCCGTGTCACGTGGTTGACCGGCAAAACTGGAAACAATCGTTTCTGTCGGACTGTGTCCATAGGTCATACTCAATGAAGAAATGGCCGTATCAACATTATCTACACCGGCTTCCGCGGCTTTTATCAGGGTTCCAACACTTAGCCCGGTTGTGGCGTGGCAATGTAAATGGATAGGAATATCAACACTTTTCTTGAGATTACTGACCAGATTAAAAGCATCATAAGGCGTTAATAAACCCGCCATATCCTTAATGCAAATAGAATGCGCGCCTAAATCCTCAATTTGCTTGCCTAGCCCAACAAAGTAATCGAGTGTGTGAACCGGACTGGTTGTAAAAGAAATAGTACCCTGTGCATGGGCATCCGTGTTGAGCACCGCCTTAATCGCACTTTTGAGATTACGCATGTCATTCATGGCATCAAAAATACGAAAGACATCGATGCCATTAACAACACAACGCTCTACAAATTTAGCAACGACATCATCTGCATAATGGCGATAACCTAGAATATTTTGCCCCCGAAACAGCATTTGCTGCGGGGTATTTGGCATTGCTGCTTTTAATAAACGCAAACGTTCCCAGGGATCTTCCCCCAAATAGCGAATGCAAGCATCGAATGTAGCCCCGCCCCATGATTCTATGGACCAGTAACCCACTTGATCCAGTTGTTCACAAATAGGCAGCATATCTTCAATGCGTAAACGGGTAGCCAAAATCGACTGGTGTGCATCACGCAAAACAACTTCCGTAATACCTAAGGGTTTAACTTTAGGCGTTTTGTTACCTGGCTTTTCAACCATTCAATTTCTCCAATGCCTTCATGTTGAATTCTGTGTTTTGAAAAAAGGACTATTTTACAGGAATCGCTAAAATTTCACGAAAATTGTTCATTCTGTACGTCCCGTCCTATGGCGATGCACAGCAGCAGAAATGGCAGCGAGTACATTCGGATCTATTTGATTTGCTGTGGCTTTCTTTGCAATGACTTGGGGCTCAGGAAAATAACGCTGAATGATTGAAGACATGATATTAAGTATAAATATCAACAGCGTTAAAAAAATGAATACAATCCCCATTCCCACGACCAGCAATTCTAGTCCCGGCATTAACAATTCTGTCATTTCTCTAATATATTTGTTATTTACAACAGTTTTACGAAGCTTTCCATTATCTCTAAAACATTAAGGTTACACAATAAAAATAAATTAATCTCTTAAAGAATCAGCCCCTTAAATTTTAAAATTCGACAAACGCAATCTTTTTATGCGTTTTTCAGAACAAAAAAAGCTTTCGTATTTAAGAAAGTAAATTGGTTTTTGTAAAATATTTACCATTAAAAAATAACATTATTTCAATAAACATATTATTTAACTTAAGCTCCCGAATAAAATTTTGGGATACAATAAATTGGCAAATCTTGGCTCTATTGATCAACACAATGAAAAACGATGTTTAAATTCTTACCAGGAATTATTTTAATCCAACTGGTAACTGCCGGTCTTGTCTATGCAGCAATTCTCCAGTCAGAACAACACCAACTTGTCGTTGTAATTATTTTTTTATCCTTACTAGTGTCTATTTTAGCTTCATTTTGGTTTTCGGCTATTGCTCGGGGTATGTACAAAGAAGAAATAATCAGAATACAGGAACAACATGCTCGTGATCGTGAACAATTATTGGTCAATGCAGAACGGGAAAAAGCTGATATTGCTACAGCAAGCTACAAAAAAATCGAAAAAGAGACTCGGAAAGTACACGCCAGAGCAAATTTTAAGGTCGGTGCAGCCTTTGCTGTCGCAATGGGCGCGGGAGGTTTAATGATATTTACTCAGCTTGTCACTGTGGGAGTGATGGTATTAATCGCCTCAGGAAGCGGGCTTGCTGGTTACTTGATGCGTGCTCGTCAGGAAGGGCTCTCCAAGCGCAAGCAACTAGCCACAAACGAAAGCAAATTAATAACTATTAATGAACCACCACCGAAACAGTTGCACAAAGATTAATAAAAACTTGGTCATTATATTAGAATATCCTCCTTTTTCATCCTTTTCACAATCATGAGAACATCCCGATTTCCATTACATACTATTAAAGAAACGCCTGCTGACGCTGAAATTGCCAGCCATAAATTAATGATCCGTGCCGGCCTGATCCGCAAACTGGCGGCGGGTCTTTATACCTGGTTACCGCTTGGGTTAAGGGTTTTACGTAAAGTTGAGAAAATCACCCGACAGGAAATGGAAAATAGCGGTGCGCTCGAAGTTTTAATGCCAGCATTGCAGCCGGCCGAATTATGGCAGGAAACAGGGCGCTGGGATCTTTACGGCCCTGAACTGGCAAGGCTAAAAGACCGCCATGACCGTGACTTTTGTCTCGGCCCTACGCATGAAGAAATTATCACAGATCTGGCGCGAAACGAATTAAAAAGCTACAAACAACTTCCAATCACCTATTACCAGATACAAACCAAATTTCGGGATGAAATTCGGCCGCGTTTTGGTATTATGCGATGTCGTGAATTTATTATGAAAGATGCTTATTCCTTCCATTTAGATGAGCAATCTTTACAAGAAACCTATGATTTAATGTATCAGGCTTACAGCAATATTTTTTCCCGACTTGGTCTACATTATCGCGCTGTCATTGCAGATTCCGGCTCAATTGGTGGCGCGGTTTCACATGAATTTCATGTCCTGGCAGATTCTGGCGAAGATGCCATCGCATTCTCAACTGAAAGTGAATACGCAGCCAATATTGAAAAGGCGGAAGCCATGCCGCCTGAGGCTTCCTGCCCTGAGGCCAATCAAGAGCTGACCTTGGTAGACACTCCAAATCAGCATAGCATTGAAGATATATGTCAGTTTTTCAATATTAAGCCCGAACAATGCTTAAAAACGTTGATTGTTAAAGCGGATGATGAACAAAATGGCCTGATTGCATTATTGCTCCGTGGCGATCATGAACTCAACCCAGTTAAAGCAGAAAAATTGCCTGGAATTGCTGCGCCATTAACATTTGCAAGTGATGAGGAAATCAAACAGGCTATTGGTTGCGCACCCGGCTCTATTGGTCCAATTGGCCTCAACATTCCAACCATCATAGATCGTAGTGCAACCGTATTGGCTGATTTTGTATGCGGCGCTAACCAAAATGACAAACATTATTCGGGCGTCAACTGGCAACGGGACCTGCCTTTACCCGAACGGGTTGAAGATTTACGCATGGTTGTTGAAGGTGACCCTAGCCCGGATGGCAAAGGTAAATTAACCATCGCCCGCGGTATAGAAGTTGGTCACATTTTCCAGCTGGGAACTAAATATTCCGAGGCAATGAAAGCCGCAGTTATTAATGAAGATGGCAAAAACCAAACCATGATAATGGGTTGTTATGGTATCGGAATTTCCCGGATAGTTGCGGCAGCGATCGAACAAAATCATGATGACAAAGGCATCATCTGGCCAGAAAATCTTGCCCCTTTTCAAGTCGCCTTATGCCCAATGAATATGCATAAATCTGTCCGGCTAAAAGAAGCAGCAGAGAAACTATATCAACAAATGCTGGATGCCGGGCTGGATGTTTTGTTCGATGATCGGAAGGTACGCGCGGGTTTTATGTTTTCTGATATGGAACTTATTGGCATACCCCATCGGGTTGTCCTTGGCGACCGTGGCCTTGACAACAATGTCATCGAATATCGCGGCCGTACCGACACAGAAAATCAGGATATACCATTACCCGAAATTATTGACTTTCTGAAACAGAAAATAAATTAATTGTTTTACTGATTGTAATGACAGGAACGTACCCAGAATAAACTGGGCAACTGACGCAGTATTTTTATTCATATTCAAGGCGTAGAAATAAGCGCATAGCCAGCTATGTAACTATTTTTTCCAATACAGAAGACGGATAAAAAACAAGCGAGTTGTTCAAGTTATTTCATGTGCGTTCCCAAGCAACTGATTTGCGATGGTTAAAGCGTAAATAACAGCTTGGGTTCTTACCTGGCGGCGATCTCCAGAAAAAAACTGCTGGCTTGTCTGAATGACACCTGGTTTTTTCAACCAACCGAAAAGCACAGTTCCTACTGGTTTATCTGGACTACCACCGCCAGGACCGGCAACACCACTTATGGCGATTGCAAAATCGGCAACGCTGTTTTGAATCGAACCAGTTAGCATTTCTTTAATAGTTTCTTCGCTGACGGCGCCAAAGCGAGCCAGCGTAGCTTCTTGAACCCCAAGCATTTGAATTTTTGCCAGATTGCTGTAAGTGACAAAACCACGATCAAACCAAACAGAACTGCCAGGGACTTCCGTAATAGCCATCGCGCAGGCCCCGCCAGTGCAAGATTCGGCAGTGGTTATTTGTAATTTGCTGGCAACCAGCAAATGGCCTAGTTGTTCGGCCAAACTATAAATTTCTTCATTCATTGATAAATAATTTTTCATCACTAATGTCAAAGCCAAACAAACCACACACCCCCATGATGCAACAATATTTACGCATCAAGGCAGAACACCCGGATACACTATTATTTTACCGAATGGGTGATTTCTATGAATTATTTTTCTCTGATGCAAAAAAGGCCTCTGAGCTTCTCGATATAACCTTAACCAGTCGCGGCGAATCAGCTGGCACACCTATTCCAATGGCAGGCATCCCCTATCATGCAGCTGAAGGATATATTGCGAAATTACTCCGGCGCGGAGAATCGATTGCAATTTGTGAACAAATCGGTGATCCGGCAACTTCAAAAGGACCTGTTGAAAGAAAAGTTGTCCGTATAGTGACACCGGGTACTGTCACTGACGAAGCATTACTCGAAGACAGAAAGGATAACCTGCTGGTCGCAATATCCCAACAAGGAAACGACTTTGGCCTGGCCAGCCTGGATTTGACCAGCGGCCGTTTTATGCTGCAGCAATTTTCGGACCTTGAACATTTGTTAGGAGAGCTAGAAAGACTCGATCCGGCTGAATTGTTAATTAGCGAAGACAGCGAATTTATTGCTTTATTGAAAAACCGGAATGGCTTGTGTATCCGTCCCCCTTGGCATTTTGATACTGAAAGTTGTCGTCAATTATTATTAAAGCAATTTAATGTTCATGATCTACAGGGATTCGGCTGCGACAATCTTCCTATGGCAATTTCAAGTGCCGGAAGTATTTTGCAATATGTCAAAGATACTCAAAAAAATGCCTTACCCCATATTCAAGGCATTGCCGTCGAAAACCATGAGCTATGTATACAACTGGATGCGGCTAGCCGCCGAAATCTGGAATTAGACTATCATCCTTCTGGCGAAATCAAATACACGCTTTTCGGCGCTCTGGATTTTTGTGCAACAGCAATGGGAAGTCGCTGTCTGAGGCGGTGGATCAACCGACCATTACGGGATCACCAAATTTTAAATAACCGATATAACTGCATCGAATCATTACTGGAAAACCATCTCTATGAAAAAATACATACCGATCTGAAACAAGTTGGCGATATCGAGAGAATCAGTTCCAGAATTGCTCTGAAATCAGCCCGGCCTCGTGATTTAGTCGTTCTACGCAATACACTTAGAGTTCTGCCAGATCTTCAACAAAATTTATCAGCGACTGGCAACCCGGGCATTGAACAACTTTGCCAGTCAATTGGCGAACACCCTGAATTACTTGATCTTCTTGAAAAGGCAGTTATTGATAATCCTCCCGTTCTGATTCGCGATGGTGGCGTCATTGCAAAGGGTTACAACACAGAACTGGATGAACTACGAAATTTAAGCCAAAACGCGGATCAATTTTTATTAGACATGGAAATCAGGGAAAAACAATCGACGGGTATTACTACCTTGAAGGTCAATTATAATCGCGTGCATGGTTATTACATTGAAGTACCCCGCTCTCAATCTGACCATGTGCCTGATTACTTCACTCGCAAACAAACCCTGAAAAATGTCGAACGATATATCACTTCGGAATTAAAAACTTTTGAAGACAAGGTACTCAGCGCCCGAGAAAAATCACTTGCTTTTGAAAAATCGCTGTACGAAGAATTATTGGAATTAATTAACCAATCACTAAAAGCTTTACAACAATGTGCTGCCGCACTTGCAGAACTGGATGTGCTGGTGACATTTTCAGAACGATCTGAAAAATTAAATCTTAACCGTCCAATATTATCATCAAGACCAGGAATTAAAATCGAAGCAGGACGCCATTTAGTTGTTGAACAAGTGATTGACTCACCATTTGTCGCCAATGATTTATATTTTTCTACAAAACGAAAAATGTTGATAATTACCGGGCCGAATATGGGCGGTAAATCTACCTATATGCGACAGACGGCATTAATCATCATCCTTGCTCATATTGGATGTTTTACTTCTGCTCAATCATTACAATGTGGCCCGATCGACAAAATCTATACTCGCATCGGCGCATCAGATGATTTGGCCAGTGGTCGATCGACTTTTATGGTAGAAATGTCAGAAACAGCCAATATTCTACATAATGCCACTAAAGACAGCTTGATTCTGATGGATGAAATTGGCCGAGGTACCAGCACTTTTGATGGCCTATCTCTGGCTTGGGCCTGTGCCGAGTATCTGGCAAAAAAAAACCTCGCCTATACTTTATTTGCAACCCATTATTTTGAATTAACCGCCCTGGCCGACGAATTAAATGTAGTACATAATGTCCATCTGGATGCCATGGAGCATGGCGATAAAATCATTTTTTTGCACAGCGTCAAAGACGGTCCGGCCAATCAAAGTTATGGCTTGCAGGTTGCTTCATTGGCAGGGGTTCCTGATTATGTTATCGAACAGGCGCGAAATAAACTCAGGCATTTGGAAAATAACGCCTATCTTGATCGTCAAACAGGTAAAGAAAGTCAACAATTGGATTTATTTTCAACCAAAGACTGCCATCCTGCCGTATGTTTTCTACAAGAGCTGGTGCCTGATAATACTAGCCCGCGGGAAGCACTGGATATTTTATATAAACTGAAGAAAATGGTTTAAGGATCGAGCACGGCATAAGTTGCTCAATTGGCTTGTCTTTTTATCTGCCTTCTGCGTTGTAAAAATAGTTACATAGCTGGCTATGTGCCTATTTCTACGTCTTGAATACGAATAAAAAGACAAGCCAATTGAGCAAGTTATTGCATGCACGTTCCTAAGCAATATAAACTAATTATTTATTTATCCAACTGCAAAGCTTGGACTAACTGTTTTGCCGGCATATACCCAGGATAAACGGTGCCTTTTTCTGTAACGATCATGGGGGTACCGCGAGCACCCAATTCTTTTGCCAAACTCATATGTTTATCAACGGGATTGTCACAAGTTTTTGGATCAGGATCATTACCTTTTTTTGCATCGGTCAAAGCTGCCTTCTGATCCTTTGCACACCAGACGGAAACAGCCTTGGTATAAGAGCTTGACCCCTTTCCTGCCCTTGGAAAAAATAGATACTGAATGGCAATACCTTGATCAAGATATTGATCTATTTCGGAATGTAGCTTTCGGCAATAACCACAATCAATATCAGTAAAAACAGAAACAGTATGTTTAGTTTTTTCCGGCTTGAAAATAATCATTTTGTCCTTGCCAATCTTTGCTATTGCTTTCGCTCTGATACCGGCAAGCTTTTCCTCCGTTAAATCCTTTCTTGCCTTTACATCAATCAGTTTACCCTGCAGTAAATATTTCCCGTCAGCCGAGACATAAAAAATATTTGAACCAGCAATCACTTCATAAAGCCCCGTAACTGGACTTGATTGAACTGAATCAACCTTCAAACCAGACATGGAATTACTCAGCATTTGTTTAATATCATCTTCACTGGCAAATACAGAACCAATAAAAAAGCCCGTACTTAAGAAAATTAACAGGATTTTATTTTTAAAATTCATAATGGTGTAGAAGTGCAAAAAAAAGTTAATAAGTCATTTAAAGACTTGCAAAGCTGAAATTGGTTCAATGGTTGAAGAAATTCAAAGACTATTGAAACAAACGTTCAATATCCAGCATAATCGCCAGCCCCATTAACAGTAACAACAGAGCCATGCCAATCTGTTGAAAAAAAGCTTGGGCGCGCTCTGAAACCGGACTTCCCTTAATTGCCTCAATAAGATAAAACATCAAATGCCCACCGTCTAACACTGGCACAGGTAGTAAGTTAATCACGCCAAGACTGACACTAACCAGTGCCAAAAATTTAAGGAAAGGCGTTAAACCCATTTCTGCGGATTGTCCGGCATACTGGGCGATACTGATAGGACCACTAAGATTTTCAACAGATGCCTTGCCAACCAACATCTTACCCAGCATCTTCAGCGTTGCAGATGAAAATTCGTAGGTTTTCTTCACTGCTGCAGCCAGCGCAGGGAGAGGAGCCAGTGAGTATTCAACCACCATCGACTCTCGCAGGTTTTCTGGGATTTTTACGCCAGCGCCAATTTTTCCGACTTGTCCTTCTTTCGTTTCCACGATTTCCGGAGTAATCGTCAAATGTAATCGAACGCCATCACGCTCAATTTCAAGATTAATCGCTTTACCCGGATGATCACGCACATATTCAACCCACTGCATCCACTCGATTAGCGGAATGTTATCAGCGCTGATTAAAAAATCTCCAGGTTTTAATCCTGCACGGGCGGCCGCACCATCAGGCAAAACTTTGTCTATCACAGGCTTGATTTTAGGTGACCAAGGGGTAAGACCAAGTTTTTTATAGAGAATTTTAGGGTCCTGGCTAGCCGATTCAGGAATTTTCAAGGCGCGAATTTGCCGCTCTCCATCTGGAGTTTCAACTTGAATAGAAATTTCCTGATCTGAATCAATTGCCGATGTAACAATTGCCGTTATCGCTTCGGTCCAGGTAGGTGTTGTTGACTCATTAACAGCCAGAATTTCTTCGCCTTCTTTAAATCCAGCCTGTGCTGCCAAGGTATTCGGTTCGATAGAGCCTAAAACTGGCCTGATACCGGTTTCACCCATTATAAAAACACACCAATATAAGAAAACAGCCAGAATTAGGTTGAAAAGCGGCCCGGCTAAGACAATTGCGAAACGCGCCCAGAGCGGCTGTCGATTAAAGGCGTAAGGTAAATCTTTTTTTTCGACTGGCCCTTCCCGCTCATCCACCATTTTGACATAGCCGCCTAAAGGTATCGCTGAAAGCGCATACTCTGTAGTATCAGGGGCTTTCTGATGAGACCAAACAATTGGCCCAAAACCCACCGAAAACCGTAGCACTTTCACACCGACTTTTCGAGCAACCCAGAAGTGACCAAACTCATGAAAAGCAACCAGGATGCCAATAGCCAGTATAAAATAAAATAAAGTTTGCATTTTTTGTTAATGCCTTAATTGCTGAACAATTTCTCGAGAATAATTTCTTGCAGTTTCGTTCGTTTGCAAAACGATTTCCAGCGTATCAGCTTTTTCTGGAGAAAATTTTCCCATACATTGCTCAATCACGACAGGAATATCTGTATAACGAATTTGTTCTTGCAAAAAGGCTTCAACCGCAATTTCATTTGCGGCATTTAATACCGTTGGCATCATTCCACCCGCATCAATCGCCTGGTTAGCTAAACTTAGACACGGAAATCTTTGCAGATCCGGGGCTTCAAAAGCCAAATGTTTAACGGCAAAAATATCAAGTGGTTCAGCGCCTGAGTCAAATCGTTCAGGCCACGCCATAGCATGTGCAATCGGTATCCTCATATCAGGATTCCCCATTTGGGCTAAAATAGTTCCATCCACATAATCCACCATGGAATGAATCACGCTTTGAGGGTGAATAACAACCTGAACTTTTTTTGAAGGAACAGAAAATAATAAACAAGCTTCAATGAGTTCCAAGCCCTTGTTCATCATGGTTGCCGAATCAACAGATATTTTTCTACCCATATCCCAATTGGGATGGGCCACTGCTTGTTCAGGAGTCACATTATCCAGCTGCTCTATCGGTGTTTCCCTAAAAGGTCCGCCAGAGGCAGTCAACAAAATCCGTCGGACTTCTTTTGCCTGACTTGCTGTTTCGTATCCTGCCGGCATACATTGAAAAATCGCATTATGCTCACTATCTATCGGTAATAATTTTGCACCTGACTTTTTTACAGCATGCAATAAAATATCGCCAGACATGACTAAAGCTTCTTTGTTCGCCAACAACACTGTTTTACCAGCTTCTGCCGCAGCAAGAGTCGGCAACAATCCAGCTGCGCCAACGATTGCGGCCATTACGGAATCAACTTGATCAAGTGTTGCAACTTCTTCTAAAGCTTTTGCCCCTGTTAATACAATAATATTTGATATCTTGGATGAAGCTATTTTTTCCTTAAAAACTTTACCTTTATCTTCGTCAGCGACAACCGCGTATTGTGGCTTATATTCGAGACATTGCTGGAAGAGCGCATCAATATTGCCATTCGCAGTCAACGCAACAATTTTGTAGCGGTCCTGATGCCGGGAAACAACATCCAGAGTACTGACTCCAATTGAACCCGTTGCTCCTAGAATACAAAGGCCTTTCACTAAGTCATTCTCCCAATTAAAAATACCCCCGCATAAAACACTGGAGCGCCGGCAATAATGCTATCAATTCGGTCCAACAGACCGCCATGCCCTGGCAATAGATTGCTACTGTCTTTTACACCTTTTAATCTTTTGATATAGCTGAAAAACAAATCACCATAAATTGAGACCAAAACAGTCAAAACAGATAATAATGCAAAATCTGAAATAATGATTGCGGGAAAACCATATATTAGCCCCAACACAACAGCGCAAACTATTGCAGATGCCAAAGCAGCATACATTCCTTCAGCCGTTTTCCCCGGGCTTATATCAGGCGAAAGCTTGATCGCTCCATATTTTTTCCCGCCAAAATAAGCTGCAATATCAGCAGCCCAGATCAACAAAATAAAATACATAACCATCTCGACGCCATATAACCTTCTTAATCGATCCAGGAACATCCACGCTGCCAATAAAACGAACCAACCAAGAAATACTTTATAACGCGTTTTAATCTTTAGAGCCAATAAATCTTTCGGCTTGTTCCTTATCAGGACCATAATTATGAACCAAACTAAAATTGGCGGTATGACAGTCCATTCAATGACCCCTGAAAAGTTTCTAATTTCTGGCTTATTGAAAATCTGCGCGGCAATCTCCAAAATTACCGTCCATGAGTAAACGCCAAAAATTGAAATTGCCAATACTAATAAAAACCCAATTTTTTGATAAATTTTATTGAGATCGACTAACTCAGTCCATTCCCAACCGGCTATTAGAATGATAAGCCCCCAAAAGGCGGCAAATTGAGGTGTGGATAAAAAATAAATCGCCAATAAAATTAATGGCGCAAGTATTGATGCAGTAATAATTCGTTGCAATAACATTGTTCTAGTTTTTATTTTAAATTTTGTAGCTTATTGTTAATCTGTTCGCCAGTGTGGCCGAACCTTCTTTGTCGTGTTGAAAAGTCTTCAATGGCCTTTTTCATGCTTTCTTTGTCAAAATCCGGCCAAAGTTCCGGAGTAAAATAGAGTTCGGTGTATGCTAAATGCCATAGCAAAAAATTACTGATTCTTTTTTCGCCGCCAGTCCTGATAAATAAATCAGGTTCAGGCAAGTCAGCAATTGACAAACGTTTTCTAATTGCTTCCTCATTAATATCAGAAATTTGTAATTGTCCCAGCATAACTGATTCAGCAATGCTTTTCGTGGCTTCTTTGATATCCCAGCGCCCGCCATAATTAACCGCAATAACTAAATTAAGGCCATCATTATTACGAGTTTGATTTTCACCCTGATTTATTTTATTTTGCAGTTTTTCAGAAAAGGCACTTCTGTCCCCAATAAAATGAATCCGAATATTATTTCTATCCAATCTATCAATTTCGGTTTGCAAGGTTGAAAAGAAAAGATTCATTAACAGCGAAACTTCTTCCTTGGGTCTTCGCCAATTTTCACTGCTAAAAGCAAAAAGTGTCAGCACCTCAATCTCTTCACTGGCACAAAATTCAACGATTTTTCTGACGGTTTTTACTCCCGCCCGATGCCCCATTGCTCTAGGGAGAAGCCTTTTCTGTGCCCATCGACCATTTCCATCCATAATAATTGCAATGTGCCGGGGTTTGCTGGTATTAAGAAGCTCAACTTCTGTTTGCATTATCAACCGAAACCTTTGTTAAATTGACAATAAGTCAGCTTCTTTTTCTTCTAGAAGCTTTTCAATTTCTTTTATAAATTTATCGGTCAGCTTTTGAATTTTTTCTTCACCCGCATGGGCTTCATCTTCAGAAAGTAACTTCTCTTTCAGTGCTTCTTTGATTTCTGAATTTGCATCCCTGCGGATATTTCGTATTGAAATCCTGCCATTTTCAGCTTCCTGACGAACTATTTTTACCAAATCACGTCGTCGTTCTTCAGTTAACGGAGGCAAAGGAATTCTAATTACCGTACCTGTCGTTGCTGGATTTAACCCTAAATCCGAACTCATAATGGCCTTTTCGATTGCTTGAACCATACTTTTCTCATAGGGAGTAACCTTCAATGTACGAGAATCATCAACCGCAACACTGGCAATTTGGGACAATGGTGTATCAGAACCATAATAAGAGACAACGATCTGATCCAGCAAACTTGGATGAGCACGCCCTGTTCTTATTTTTTTAAATTCGCCTTTTAAAGCTTCAACACTTTTGGTCATTCGCGTTGCTGCTTCTTGCTCAATATCATTGATCATCAAACATTTCCTCTTTCAATCAGTGAGCCGATTTGTTCACCTTTTATAAGTCTCATTACCGATCCAGGTTCAAAAATATTCATCACTCTAATCGGCAAATCATTATCACGACATAACACCAATGCAGTGGTGTCCATCACATTTAAACGCTGATCCAAAGCCTCGTCATACGTTAAATGAGGATAGAAAACTGCATTTTCATTTTTAACAGGATCAGCTGAATAAACCCCCTTGACCTTGGTGGCTTTTATCATTACTTCGGCATTAATTTCAATAGCCCTTAAACTTGCAGCAGAATCAGTGGTGAAAAATGGATTTCCTGTTCCTGCTGCAAAAATAACCACCCTTTTTTTCTCTAAATGCCTAACTGCTCGGCGTCGAATATAGTCCTCACAAACCTGATTAATTTTCAAGGCTGACATAACTCGAACCTGCTGTCCCAAATATTCTAAGGAATCTTGCATTGCTAACGCATTAATCACGGTTGCTAACATGCCCATTTGGTCGCTGGTTACCCGATCAAGACCTTCTGAGGCTTTCTCCGCACCTCTTAAAATATTGCCGCCACCTATGACCAAACCGACTTCTACTCCAGCATCGCAAAGATCCTTAACTTCTGTTGCCAAACGTTTGACAATATCTGGATCAATATTGCCACCCGTTTCACTCATGAGTGCTTCACCACTCAATTTAAGTAAGATTCTCCGGTACATCAGTTCGGTCATTTGTACATCCAATTTCAGCTGTCGTTAGAAAAAATCAACCTCTTACCTGAGCCATGACTTCTTCGGCAAAATTCTCTTCTTTTTTCTCAATCCCTTCACCGACCTCAAATCTGGCAACTCTGTTTATAGAAGCACCTTTACCTTCAACAAGTTTACCGACTGAAATCTTATCTTCTTTAATAAAAGGCTGGCCTAGCAATGTTATTTCCGCTAAAAATTTCTTGATTCGTCCACTAATCATTTTTTCTATGATCTCTGCTGGCTTACCACTTTCTTCAGCTTGGGCAACAAAAATATCTTTTTCTTTTTGAATCAACTCAGAAGGCACCTGATCTTCAGAAACATAGAGTGGCTTACTTGCCGCCACATGCATAGCAACATCCTTCGCCAATTCGGGATCCGCTTTACTCAAGTCTACGATAACCCCAATGCTACCACCATGAGAATAACAACCGACGCCACCTTCAGAAATGAATTTTTCAAAACGTCTGACAGTAATGTTTTCACCCAGCTTCGCAATTAAACTCCGCCGAGTTTCTTCAACCGTACTACCATCAGAAAGTTTCATTTCCAGCAACTGCTCCATATTCTGAGTATCATTTGTTAATAGTGCTTCAGTAACAGAATCAACAAATGCTGAAAATTCGTCTCCTTTAGAAACAAAATCTGTTTCGCAATTGATATCAACCATTGCTGCTATTTTTCCATCCGCATTAACCTTAACACCTACCCGTCCTTCTGCAGCGGTACGATCAGACTTTTTATCTGCTTTAGCCAAACCTGACTTGCGCATCTGCTCAATTGCAGCTTCCATATCGCCATTTGCCTCAACCAAAGCCTTTTTACATTCCATCATTCCAGAACCAGTTCTTTCCCTAAGCTCTTTTACCATAGAAGCAGTAATACTCATTATTTTTTACCTTAATTTAATAAAAATTCTGTAAAAACGCCCCCATAAAGGGGGCGTCTGATTTTATTTTATCTTTCATTGAATACTTTCAATGAAAGTTAACTTTATTCTGCGGATTCTTCAGAAGTAACTTTTGCATCCGCTTCAGTATCAGCTGCCGCATCTTCTTCAACAAAATCATCCTTTGTTGCACTCATATCCAAACTTGCGGCTTTTGCTTCAAGAATTGCAGCAGAAACCCCCTGGCAGTATAGTTTTACGGCCCGAATAGAATCGTCATTGCCAGGGATAATATAATCAATATCGTTAGGAGAATTATTGGTATCCACAATACCAACCACCGGAATACCTAATTTTTTAGCTTCCTTGACTGCATTTTTTTCATAGCCGACATCCATAACAAAAAGCGCATCAGGAGGCCCTTTCATATCTTTGATGCCGCCCAAGCTACGCTCGAGTTTTTCCAGCTCTCTTTCCATACCTAACGCTTCTTTCTTGCTGAATCTCTGGTACATACTGCCATCAGCCTTAACCGCCTCAAGTTCTTTCAAACGATTGATTGACTTCTTGATAGTTTTAAAGTTGGTCAACATACCACCCAACCAGCGGTGGTTTACATAAGGCATACCACAACGCTTGGCTTCTTCAGCAACGGCCTTTCGTGCTGCTTTTTTTGTCCCGACAAACAGTACTGTACCTTTGTTCATGGACATTTGACCAAGATAATTCATCGCCTCATTGAATAAAGGTAATGTTTTTTCCAGATTAATGATATGTATTTTATTACGGGCCCCGAAGATATATGGGGCCATTTTGGGGTTCCAATAACGGGTTTGATGTCCAAAATGAACCCCCGCTTCAAGCATTTCCCGCATTGTTACTGCAGCCATCGGTTTTTTCTCCTAAAATTCGCGAAACTTTCTTTAAAAATCATTCCGCTTGGGTTACGCCTCCACCTACCCCGCTTGGAAACCACTTAAATTATTTTTTAAGTTAGCACCCTACCAAACGTGACGACAAGTGTGAGTATTAGTATAAAAAAGAACTTGTCTTTATACCACAAATTCAATCTATTGACAAAAGCAACATGCAATTTTTCTTTA
>JALSJK010000076.1 GCA_026989395.1 Methylomonas sp. | reverse complement strand
ATATATTCTGCAAACAGTCGGCCCCAGCAAGCGGATCTCGTCCCCATGCTCCTGCGTGGGGATGCATACAGTACTATCATTTTATTCCGATAGGGATTCCCACGCAGGAGCATGGGAACCAGAGTAAGAACTGATTAAAAAATATTTGACCGTCTGAACCTGGCATTACCACAGACTATATTAATCCACGGTTCTGATTTTGATAGTCTTTAATTTCTCAGCAAGACGACGGGCAAAAGGAATCAGGTTTTCATGTCC
Source organism: Methylomonas sp. (assembly GCA_026989395.1). Lineage (GTDB taxonomy): Bacteria > Pseudomonadota > Gammaproteobacteria > Methylococcales > Methylomonadaceae > JALSJK01. The sequence goes on along the minus strand of JALSJK010000076.1, from coordinate 2,767 downwards.
GGTTTTTGTATATTCTTGCATTGCTTTATACAACCGGGAGTGTAACTTTTTAAGCTCATTAAATTGAGTCCCGGTAAAATCAGTGAATAATGTTCCTTGTAACTGAGATAACCACCGTGAAAAAGACTCGGGATAATCAGCCAGAACAGACAGCATTAAATCCGGATTTGTTATCAATGCTTTTGCCAGGAGAGGCGAAACTTCTCCAGTAGTTCCACCATATCTCTTATACCAGATGTCGCCTAATGTATTCAGAACAGGAATCAAAGAACTGTTTTTTTCCTTTTTTTGCACTAACACTTCAATATCATTATAATTTTCATGTAACCAATCAAGGTTAATGCTGTTTTTAGAGCAGACTGCAAAAGCGGGATTTACAGCTAACAACATCAGCATTATTATCAGACATTTTGTGAGCATGATTACATCCTAAAGTTATTAGTAAAGCCGAAAAAGGTGGAAAACCATCCCTCCCCCTGCTCTACCTGTTCGGTACTATGCTCATTGATATTGATAGATGTCCACCCCGCCGTTTTTCACGATAACAAGCAATTTGTCAGCTTTCAGATAAGCAAGCATAGCAAGGCCTTCTCCCCCGGCGACTTTAGGTACAATCTCCTGATCTATGCGTTTGCTTTTAAGATCGTAAAGCAGCACCTGCCCGTCATCCAGCCCGAAAATGGCCTTCTCCAAGGTTTCAAGATAGTACACACGCCCAAGGCCGGTATTTCCTGTAGATGGCAAGATGATTTTATTGAGCACCCATTCATTTCCCTGTTTTTCTATATAACCATATTCAGGACCAGAATCAGAATCGGAGCAATCATAAAAAACAAGCCGGTTATGGCTAATTGATCTTTTCTTAAACCGGGCACCTCCATTGAGCAGAAAGGCAGGAGGTGTACTATTAAAAAACCCGCTACAGGGTGTAGCTGACCAAAGTACAGTACCTTCTTCAAGTGATCGCTCTTCAATCAAGCCATTGTTTGACGCCACCAACAGACGATTGTCAATCAATGCAATATCAGACACCTTGCGCGATGAATACCAACTGCCAATCTGCCAGGCTTTTTTCAGCTCACCATTCGGTAATGTCCAGCGCATGATTCGTTGGTCATGATAGCCTGAGGTAATGTAATCATCACCATTGTTCATCATTACCAAACCTGTCTGGGCTGCATGTCGATCCTGCCCAAGGTGTCCTTCGGTAGTGCGGTCTATAGGAAAAACTTTAGTGCCAGCGATAAAACTCCGGTGCTTTTCGGACCAAATAATTTCATTTTCATATCCGCTAATATCCAACATATAACGATGTTCAATTTTTTTATTTTGTACATTATAGAATTCAATTCTATCTCTGTAGAAAAACATAATATGCTGATTGTGCCATTGTGCATGTACAGGCTTTTTTTCGTAAGGAAGAGAGTTTAGTTTATCGTCAAATATTTTATAGGGCATAAAAGGCCGGACAGTGCTCATCAGCCAGTAATTTTTACTCCCCTCTTCGATAAAAACGTAATCACCTTTTTCAGAAGTACTTATTTCGAGAATACCATGTTTGAAAATACCGGTTAATTCCTGTGTTTTAACAAATGAACCTGCCAGGCTGTTTACTGAAGAAAAAAATAGTGAAAATATCACTAACCCTGATCTTATAGCTGTTAATATTATTTTCATAAAAAACCTCACTTATGATGCAACGACGTAACCAAAATAATAATCACTGAACTCATATAGCGATAATTTCATTGGATTCATATTGAAGGCTTCTCTACCCCAGGTAAATACCTCTAAATCAAATTCCTCATCTTTTATATCATCTGCTTTTATTGAAAAACTGATTGAGCGAGGATCACCTACCCTCAAGGAGCGGCTCATAACAACCCAGTGATTAGGAATAAGACTGATTGTAACGGGAACGTTTTCCATTTTAGCCGAAATGAATAAACAAACATTTTTTCCTGCCTTAAATGCCTGCTGCGCTTTTAACAAGTCATCCACATTTTTATCAAAAAATAGATTTGTGTGTTTGTTCACATGTTTATAGCCTGCCAGTTTAAACCAGGATTCCAGCCTGCCCGGCAGAGTGATGCCGGAAAACTGATCTTCACTCGAATCATAATTATAAATTGAGTTTGATGAATCTGTCAGGCTTGCCAGTGTAATCCAGTCAACACTGGCCATTTCAGTAGACAATAGCGCTTTTTTGCAGCCGACTGAAGGCTTAATGTGCAAATTATTAATTTTTGTCTCTCCGTACAGGTATAGCTCAATAGCAGACTTTACATAAAGTGCAGGGCAATCTTTGGCCAGACAATAAAAGAACACTGCGGGGCCACATAAACTTGTACCGGCCTGATAAATCTTCCAGGGATTAACTATTCTTTCATACAGACCATCAATTATTTTTTGTGCAGCGTATTTATCATTACCTTCGCCGCTAAAGCTCGGCGTAAAATCCGTTGTATTACGAAGTTTATCCAATTGAGAAATAAGAAGATTAGCATTACTTAAATCCCGATTAATTATGCGGGTTGCCGAAGGTTTAAGGATACCATTAGCGCCTTTAAGTGATACTGGAATTTGTAATATTGACATTGCCAATCCTTTGTTATCAGTTATTTGTAATAATAATTATATCCACTAGTGTCCCAACGTTACCAAACTAAACACGTATAACCAACTGTATTGGCAGTAAAAATCACTAAATCATGAAGGGCATCGACTTGAAACAGACGAAGGCCTCTAAAATACTTGGATTTTCCAA
>JALSJK010000075.1 GCA_026989395.1 Methylomonas sp. | reverse complement strand
TGCAACACTTCAAGGTGTTTAATCTCGTCGTCTGATAGGTGGTAATCATTCATGTCGCTATTATATTCGCAATCAATGTAATGCGCCAGCTAGTTAATGTGCATTCTTAATCGCGAATAGTATATTATTGACATTGTGTTTCTGGTTGATCAAACCCTAAAGTATCCAGTTCAGTCACTGGGTGTAAAAAACCTTCAATTGGCGCAACAGCCACCATTGATCGGGCAGCAGCCAACAAAACAGGTTGCCTTAGCTGCCCATTCCAGGACCGAAATGAAAGCGGTCGGCCTTTATAGCCTTGTAAAGCAAGTCGGTCACTCAACAAATATTCCTGGATAATTTTTTTATCGGCTGATTGAGTACGAGTTACAGCCTCACCAATAGCCCTGATTGCCAAATAAGCGCCATAATCTTCTTCTTCCATCCAACGGCCAGCCTGTTCTTTAAAACGATTCTGAATTTGTACCGCCCCCCACTGTTCATGGGTACGATGCCAGGATGTAGGTACCAACCCCTGAGTACCGATCACAGGCCTGGGTTTCCAGGTTCGATAACTGATATATTCTCCGAATAGTCCCTGCTCATCAGCAACAACCAGGACATCATAATCGACCCCTTGGGTAAAAACCGGCACCTCCGATTGTGCTGTGCGCCTTGCATCGTGACTATGATCCCAAACTTTCTCAGCAACAATTTTACTGCCGAAACGCTTCGCAGCGCGTTTTACTGCTGTTGCAAAAAGTTGATCTTGTTTTTCAGGCCCAACCACCAAAAACCATTGCCGCCAACGTTTTTTCAACATATATTGCGCCAATGCATCTGCACGCATGGCGCGGCTGGGTAATAAATGAAATACATTTTTTTGACATTGTTTCTGTCGCAGCGAATCATCGCGTGTAGCTACATCAAACAACAATGGGCTTTCCTGACCCAAACCGGAAATTTTAAGCAGTTGTTCTGCAGGCAAATTAACTACAACCAAATAATTCCCTTGTTCAAGTAACTTTTTATAAGCTGCCAGAACATCACCATCTTGCGGCACTATGATTTCTTTTAAAATATATTTCTGGCCAGTAAAAGTTCCCGTGGTATTGTTATCTTTAATACCCAAAATTGCTCCTTGCAACCCTTTATCAGCCACGAATGGATCAAGATTAGATAAAGCAGCCGGGACTTCCTTTTCCTGGGTAAAATAAGCGATCTCCACTGTAAGCTTCTCTGCCGCACGAGCGATATTAAAACCATTTAAATTACATAGCATAAAAACCGCAATGCATCGGCATAAAAAGAAACGCTGTCGATTTAAAAAAAGGCTTTTCATAGTCCCCCTAATAGTTCCTGAAAGATTCGCATAAGATACATTTTACCTAACTTGTCCTAAAAAATTCTTTAATTGACATTGTAATTTCTTAATTTACAGATAGTATTAAGCTATTGGCCACTTGCATTCAATCAAAATACATGACCGACATTACTGAATTGAGTGAAAATTCTGACGATCTATTCAAACTCGATTTCATAGAAAATCTGCCAGAAAACAAACGATTTGCTGTTCGATATATAAGATCAAACATTAAAGCTTCGGTATTAAAAGTGCGACTTTTTGGCTTTGGTAAGCCCTTGGGTCTCGATCTGTTAGATATCAGCTCCAAAGGTGCGCTCATTTCAACTCAAAAAAAATTGAAAAAAAATAAAAAACTAACCCTGATTCTGGAATTTGAAGATGGTAAGGTTTTTGAAATAAAATCCAAAATTGTCCGTTTCGAAAAAAATCAAACCTATCACTACGGTGTAAAGTTTGACCGCTTCCATAATGAATTAGGCAATTATTTACTCAAGACCCAGGACGATTTGATTTTTCGTTAGATGTTTGTCATTGTTGATTGATAAAATCATTTTTTTCAATCATGACACAAGCAAAATTACAACAAATCTATATTTATCCTATCAAATCCTGCGCTGGGATCCGTGTCAGCCAATGGCCTGTTACTGAAAAAGGCCTGAAACATGATCGTCAATGGATGATCGTTGACCAGAACCACCAATTTCTGAGCCAACGAAAACTTCAGAAAATGGCATTGATCCGCCCAACCATCATAAACCAGAAAATTATGCTTTCTGCGCCAAACATGGAAGATATTAGCTTCAATATTCAAACGCCAGAAAACACTAAAACCATCGAGGTCACAATCTGGCAGGATCAATGCCGAGCCAAACTGGTTGCTCCAGAACTTGATGAATGGTTTAGTAATTTCCTAGAAATAAATTGTAAACTGGTTTATCAGGACCCAAATGACATTCGTCAGGTTGACCAACAATACGCAAAATCACAAGACCAGGTTTATTTTTCTGACGGCTTTCCATTTTTGATTATTTCAGAAAATTCGCTGGCTGATCTGAATTCACAAATGCCTTATAAAATATCCATGTTACGTTTTCGTCCAAACCTAGTAATTTCCGGGAGCAATCGTTTTGCTGAAGACCTGTGGCGCGAAATTCAGATTGGCGATATCCGTTTCCGCCTTCCAAAACCCTGTTCCAGATGTCCAATACCCAATATTGATCCGAAAACCGGCATCTCCAGCAAGGAAACCATCAAAACACTCAATCAATATCGCAGATATAACAATCAAGTTTATTTCGGTCAAAACGCCCTGCACAATAATACCGGACAACTATGCGTTGGTGACTCGGTTAAAATTATTCAAACGGGGATTCCTCAGCCTGATCTATCAAATGTACCATGACTTTTACGCAACCAATAAAAATTGCCTTGCAGTTCCTTGTGATACTTATTTAATCCAGCTGAATTATTTTTTCTTACAACACAGCTAAAACGTCCTCTTGCCTGCTGCAGAAACAAATCACAACAAACTACTCAGGAACACGCAGGAATAATTTGAGCAATTGACCCAGATATACTATTCGCGATTAAGAATGCACATTAACTAGCTGGCGCATTACATTGATTGCGAATATAATAGCGACATGAATGATTACCACCTATCAGACGACGAGATTAAACACCTTGAAGTGTTGCA
>JALSJK010000074.1 GCA_026989395.1 Methylomonas sp. | reverse complement strand
TGAATCGCATCTTCTGCTTCTAAAAGGGTGCCGTCTATATTCACTTTAACTTCTATCGTCAACTCGTTTCCGGTGCGTGCAATGAGGTGTGCCATCAATGAAATAACCTTCGTAATCTATTTTCAGTGAGTTATAACATATATCTATAAATAACATCAAGGTAAGGCCCCGCCCTACGGCATACGGTACAGGCGGCAAACTATTGATTCGTCATGGAATTTAAAAAATACCCACTCAACCTAAGGGTGAAGCGAAAATTTTTCAAATCCCATGCTAACTGTTACCCGCATGAAACCAGAAATTCAGGTATAAATTTAATGTTCCGTTGCTTTGCCTCCTACAAACAAAGAATAAGCTGGATTTGACGTTACTTCTTCATAAATGAATCCCAAGTCATCCAAACAATGCTGAAATGTCTTTTTTTCTGCAATCTGCATTTGCAAGCCCATTAGAACCTTCCCGAATGCGGCCCCATGATTTCGATAGTGAAACAAACTGATATTCCAACGCCCACCAATAGCCGTAAGAAACTTCAACAACGCCCCTGGCCTTTCAGGAAATTCCACACTATAAACATGCTCATTCAATAAACCGGGGGCATGCCCACCGACCATATACCGAACATGCTCCTTGGCTAAATTGTTATGAGTCATGTCAACCGCATCAAACCCCTCGCTATCAAGCATTTCAATCAAATCCCGTCGATCAGCCTCATGATTACTGGTAGAAATTCCGACAAATATATGTGCAATTTTACTATCGAAATAACGATAGTTAAATTCCGTGATATTCCGTTTTCCAAGAATGTTACAGAACTTCAAAAACGTACCCGGAACCTCAGGAATTGTAACTGCAAACAAAACTTCCTTATGCTCACCAACCATTGCTCTTTCACTGACATAGCGCAAACGGTCAAAATTTATATTGGCACCACTTTCAATCGCCACAAAAGTTTCATTTACAACCTGCTTCTGCTCAATATATTTTTTTAAACCTGCAACGGCCAACGCACCTGCAGGTTCTGGCAAGGATCTCGTATCATCAAAAACATCTTTTATTGCCGCACAAATCTCATCAGTATCAACGGTTATAACGCTATCAACCAAATAACGTAATAAACGAAAAGGCTCTTTCCCTATTTGCTTTACTGCGACTCCATCAGCAAACAACCCTACCTGTTTGAGCTTAACTCGTCTTCCAGCAATTAACGCCTGATTCAAACAATCTGCATCGGCAGGCTCAACCCCGATAATTTTTATTTCCGGCCGGACGAATTTAATGTATGCAGCAACACCGGCAATTAGCCCGCCACCACCAACAGGAATAAAAATCGCCGAAATGTTACCAGTATGCTGCCTTAGAATTTCCATTCCTATGGTGCCCTGGCCAGCAATTACATCAGGATCATCATAAGGATGAATAAAAATCAACTGCTTCTGCTGTGCCAGCTCTACTGCATACTCATAGGCTTCATCATAGGAATCACCGACCAGAATTGTTTTTGCCCCCTTTTCCCTGACTGCCTGTATTTTGATTTCCGGAGTAGTCGTTGGCATAACGATATGCGCTTTAATTGCCATTTTTTTTGCCGCCAAAGCAAGCCCTTGAGCATGATTACCTGCTGATGCGGCTATCACACCTCTTTGCCTTTCTTCATCTGTTAATTGACTGATCTTATTGTAGGCACCACGCAATTTGAATGAGAATACCGGCTGCAAATCCTCCCTTTTCAGATAAATTATATTTTTATATCTTGCAGATAAAATGGCCGCAAGATCCAGCGAAGTTTCGATAGCAACATCGTAAACCCTTGCCCGTAAAATTTTTTCTATATAGCGATGAATCATTAATAAAACTGCTGCGAATTATGGTTATCTGCGGTATTATCACACAATAATAAATTTCTAACTCAACTCAGGAAATACCTATGACACAAGATGAATTAAAAAGAAAAACTGCTGAGGCGGCAATTGAGTATGTAAAAGATGTTGCAATTGTTGGCGTGGGAACAGGTTCGACTGTCAATCATTTTATTGATTGTCTTGCAGAAAACAAAAGCTATCTTGAAGGCGCTGTTTCCAGCTCTGAAATGACAACAGAGCGCTTAAAAAAACTCGGCATCCCGGTGCTTGATCTAAACTCAGTTGGCGAACTCGAAGTCTATGTTGACGGTGCCGATGAAATTAATCCGCACAAACAACTCATCAAAGGCGGCGGCGGTGCGTTAACTCGGGAAAAAATTGTTGCCGCTGCAAGCCGCAAATTTATTTGTATTGCCGATCAATCCAAACAAGTCGATATTCTTGGCAAATTTCCATTGCCTATTGAAGTTATCCCAATGGCACAAAGTTATGTGGCTCGTGAAATGGTTAAACTGGGAGGACAGCCCGAATTACGCGAAGGATTCACTAGCGACAATGGCAACCCAATCATTGATGTTCATAACATGGATATCCTCGACCCATTGGAGCTTGAAAAAACCATCAATAATATTGCCGGTGTTGTTACGGTCGGAATTTTTGCTATTCATAAAGCCGACCTGGTACTTATTGCCACTGAAGACGAAATCATTTCATTTTAATTTCGATCATAAAAAAAGCTTGAGGAAATTAAATTTCCTCAAGCCTCATTTCTAATTAAGTAAAAAACTTCTTACTTAAACTGTACGCTTCGCTTTACGTGAAACCAGTCCCAAAAGACCCGTCATAAACAACCATACAGCTGCTGGAACAGGAACGGCAAAACTATCTGCCTGGGCAGTTGCACTTGATATATTGGAAACAATAATCCCCAATTTATTACCAAAATCAACTGTTCCGGTTGATGCAATATCAACCAAAAACTCCAACACGCCATTACCTGCACCGAAACCCACGACAGTACCAGTTAAATTAACCTTTCCGTCATCAGTTGATGCAGAAAAATCAATAGCAGGCAGAGAGTTAACATTGCCAGACAATTTGTAAGTAAATGAGCCAGGCATATACAAGGTACCTAGATCACCATCAAATGCAGTTAATTGTGCAGTTGAGCCTTCCCCATTT
>JALSJK010000073.1 GCA_026989395.1 Methylomonas sp. | reverse complement strand
AGGTGTAGTAGGTATATTTGGTGACAAAGCTAAATTGCACGACTTAGCCGTTGGGGCAATATCAGAACTTGTTATCGAACAACTTGAAAAAGAATTTCCACAATTATCCTTTCAATATCGAACAAGTATAAGAAAAGAAGAAATAAATGAAGCGTTAAAGAAAATTGACCCAGAATTAGGACAGACCCTTTTTGTAGCAAATTCAAGTATTAAGCCTGATGGTGGAATAATAGAGGTAAAAGATGATGATGGGAACTGGAGAATTGTTTTAGTATCGGAAGCTAAACATCAAGGGAAAGACATTGAAAATATCAAAATTGGTAAATTAGTAGGAACGAAGAATAATCAAGACTTGATGGCTGCTGGCAATGCAATAGAAAGGTCACATAAAAATATATCAGAGGTTGCTAACTTTATGTTGGCTGAATCTCATTTTCCTTATGCCCTATTTCTTTAAGGTTCAAACTTCTTAACAGAAACTATTTCAATTAAAAGACCAGATGGCAGGGTTGTAAGGCTTGAATACAATTCAGGAATGTTAAATCGGTTAGATAGATTAACCTCTGCAAATTATGGAATGCCAATTGACACTAATTTGTGTGAAAATAAATTTGTCAAACATAAAGACAAGACGATTATGCTTCAAGCAGCTTCTATTTACACTCAAGGAAATGGAGAAAAATGGGATAAGAAAAAAATGTTTGATATTATGGTTGATATTTCAAAAACCTCTCTTAAAGTGTTAGGAAGCGATATTTTCAATCAGATAACTAAAGCTAAATAATTAATATCAGTTACCTATCAAAACAGTATGAGATAACTATGGCAAGAAAAGCAACTAATAAATTACTGCAAAAAGCTAAAAAATCAAAAAGTGATGAATTTTACACACAGCTTTCAGATATTGAAAGTGAGTTGAAACATTATAAAAATCAATTCAAGGACAAAGTAGTTTATTGCAATTGTGATGACCCAAGAGTTAGTAATTTTTTTAAATATTTTTTCTCCAACTTCGAACAATTAGGACTAAAAAAATTAATAACGGCTTGTTACAGAAATCAAGAGATGGATTTATTCAGTAGCAAAAAGACTGAAAATGTGTTTTCGGCACTCCAAAACTGACCCCCTACGGCATTCCAAAATTGACCCCCTGCCGTTGGGTTAGCTAAGGTCGTAAAAAAATTATTTCAAAGCTAATTTTTGGGATTCTTTAACCCTAAAAGATTGTCCATTCATATTGACAATAATGGCTTTGTGTGTTAGCCTGTCGACCATGGCGGCGGTTAAAACTTCATCGCCAAAAATTTCTGTCCATCGGTCAAAACCGAGGTTAGTGGTGATGATGGTGGATTTTCTGCCTGCCCTGAGGGAAAGATGCGTGAAAAGTAATTCGGCCGCATTTTTATCAAAAGAAATATAGCCAAATTCGTCGCAAATAACGAGATCGTACTTCTCAAATCGGTTTTCGAGTAGTCGCAGATTTTTATTCGATCGCGATTCATTAATTTGCGTAATTAGCCTTGGAACGGTGGTGAATAAGACGTTTAAATCCTGCTGACAGGCTTTGATCCCCAACGCAATGGCGATATGGGTTTTGCCTGTCCCGGGGTTGCCTGCCAAAATAAGATTCTGCCCCTGTTCAATAAAATCAAGTCGCTCAAGTATGCTAAGTTTGTCCTGTGCATCAATGGGCAGTTCTTTGACCAGCAGATCTTGCAGCAGTCGTTGATACGGAAAACGGGCTCTTCGCATCCGTTGCTGCCTGCGTCTGTGGCCACGCTGCTCGTGTTCTACCATCATCAGCCGTAGCAGATATTGCTCAAAAGATTCGTTGTCTTCTGCCGCTTTTTGGGCCTGTTCGAGGTAGTTTTTCTGAAAACCAGGCAATCGGAGCTGCTTGGCGTAAAAGTCAATTTGTTCTGATAAATTGTTCGTCATTTTTATTGATTTTAAAGTTAAATTAATGCATTAATATCTTCAAGTTGTTGGGTGCAATGAGTGGCAATATCACGGGACATATCGGATGTTCCAAGGCTTGTTGTCTGTATTGGCGTGCCTGATTTTTGTTGTAATAAAATTTTGATTTTATCTAAATCTACCAGCTGATGAGGGCAGCATTTATAGCATTTTAGCGTCGCTTTTTGCATATCCTCAACCGAGTAGTTTTGTGATCGACACCAAAGCAGGAGGTCAATAAAAACTTTGGCCTGAAGGCTAAAATATTGCTCAAACAAGGCTCGTAAACGCTCGTCAGCCTGTTGAATAGACAAAGATCCCATCAGGGCACCAGGCTTGGTTTTTAGCGTTTTGAGGTAATGATCCAGCTGAAGATAGTACTGGCAAAGGCTGTGTTGACGCTCATGTGTGGCGATACACCTGTTTTTGTGGTCATAGACTTCAATGCTGTCGGGATAGATTTTTACATCCAAAATCTGGCCAACATGGCCTTCCATCACAGAATAATAATTACGGTCAATTTGAACACAGGAATACTTATCCACTCGCAGAGACCGGAGTGCTGCGGTGTCATAAGGCGTGGCTGGAATTGTCTTCATAGAGCCCAATGCTTCGTCAAAACGACTTTGAATACTTTGGGTGTGTCCATGAGCAGGACGCTCAGCTAATTGCCCGCAAATCGCCGCTAAATGTTCATTAGCTGCTGCCAGACTTTCAAAACTGTCGATACGGCAAAAAGCTTTGCGCCGAACGTATTCCACACTTCGTTCAACCTTTCCTTTTTCATTGCCCCGACGGGCATTACAAAACCGATAATCAAAGGCATAATAAGTGCTGATTTTGAGCAAATCATCCGTTGGTAACTTACTTGAGTTGCGAAGCGTATATCTTTTCACAGCAACCTTCATATTATCATAAACCATCTGTTGGGGAACACCTCCTGTGGCCGTAAAATAACAGGCATGAGCATCCAAAAAACTGGCCATATCCTCGCGATAATACAGCCGTGCCCAGCGATAATTGGAATAGGTACAGGTGAAAACGGCCAGCATCAACTGCTTGGATTTATGGCCAATATCAATTTTAACATAGCCCCAGTCGAACTCCACA
>JALSJK010000072.1 GCA_026989395.1 Methylomonas sp. | reverse complement strand
TGCAACACTTCAAGGTGTTTAATCTCGTCGTCTGATAGGTGGTAATCATTCATGTCGCTATTATATTCGCAATCAATGTAATGCGCCAGCTAGTTAATGTGCATTCTTAATCGCGAATAGTATATTTTCATAATCCGGGCTTGATTATCATGATTTGTAAAGTTCTGTAATAGAAACCGGTTGACTAAGTATAGGGAAAGATGTAATTAAAGTTATAACGATTAAAAGCAAAAACCACAAGAACAATTGAATCAAAATGAAAATTAAAAAGGAAAAAATCAAAGATTTTATTCTGTTAGTTCCAGAAGAAGAGCGCATTGATGCTCATAATTCAACGGAGTTTAAAGAATATATACTCGATTTGATAAAAAAAGGTGAAATAAATCTTATTGTGCAACTGGGTCAAGTTCGATTTATTGGCAGTTCAGGGCTGGGGGCTTTACTGGCCGGGTTTAAAAATGCTCAACGTAAAGCTGGCAACTTATTGCTGGTCAATGTGCAACCTCAAGTATTGTCAATGTTTGAATTGACGCGCTTGAATCGGGTATTTGAGATTTATGCTGATCTAGATGAGATTTTCGATAGTGAACCATAGAAACGTGAACGAAATTATTTCGACTACTGATTTGTCTTGTTGTCCGCCTTCTGCGTTGCAGTTCCGGTTGCATGGCCCGCCATGCGCCTTTCTCCGGGTCTTGTTTACGAACAAAAACCCTGTGCCAGTTGTCGAAGTAATTCCATGCATGCTCCATAGAGAAAATCAATGACTGCTGCAGAATTCCAGGTCGACCTGGTAATCCCAACCCAAACCAAATATCTGAGTTTAATCGGCAGCATTGGTGAACATATTGCCAAAGGGCTTGAAAATTATAGTGGCGATAAAAATGCTTTGGCTTATCAATTAAATCTGGTGTTAACAGAAGCAACCACCAATGCCATCAAACATTCTAATTCTGACAATCCCAAGGATACCGTGAGAATTACAATCCATATTTATGATGATGAGCTGGTTATTAAGGTTTATGATCATGGTCAGGGTTTTGATCTGGACGCAGTGCCATTGCCTGATGATCTTCAAGAATCAGGCAGGGGACTTTTTTTTATTCGGGAATTGATGGATTCAGTTGAATACAGACAGGAACAAGACTGGAATGTCTTGGAAATCAGGAAGTCTTTGAAATAACAAAAAAGTTCCGATCCTCAGGATCAAACTAATTCAGAAAGGATGTTCACTTTGAAAATATTACTAACCTCAAAAAGCCAGGAATCTAAATTCGTTCTACAAGAGCAAAAGCTTAAAGCTATTACAGCAATTCTGGACGAACAGAAAGATTCGATTAAACGAGACCTGTTAAAAAGTCTGAGTGCTTCCCTGTTAAATCCAGATAGCTTCTTAATCAGTCTGCCTTCTAAACTGGCTGCAACATTATTGATTTGTATTTTTAATTTTCTGGAAAAAAATAGGCATCAACCAAAATTCAAGACAATCTCATTGAATAATAATGGTGACTCGTTATTGCTGATAAATTGTCAAACTAATCCATATTTGGTTGAATCAATTTTTGCATTACAGCATAGTCATCAATATGCGTTTCAATTGCTGGCGTATCCAGTTTTGACGATTAAACGTCAACAGCAAAAAATTATTTCACTCAGGGCTGGTAGCACAGAAAATGATAGAGAGTTGCTGTTAGTTATTAGGTTGGATGCAAAAAGTGCTGCTGATAATGATCATAAAAAACTGCAACATAAGCTGGAAAACATAATTAACACTTCCCAAGTGATTAATAACAATCACTCGCAACTTAGTAACCAGTTGTGTTCGCTTAAGACAGTTGCCGGTTTGACAAAATATGAAGCTTTTATTGATTGGTTACAAAATGACGCCTTCATAATCTTTGCCTATCAAAAGTATGAGTCTGGTAAATCGGCTCCTGTATCACAAGTCGGAATGTTGTTCGATAAAGACAATTATTTTTTTAAGAATGAATTACCGGAAATATTAGATTATTCCAATAAGGTTGTTGTTCAAACGATTGCTGTTGAAAGTGATGTGCTACGTTGTGAGCGATTGCTTTATATCGGCTTCAAGGAGGTGAAAAAAGAAGGTTTCTGGATTGAGCATGGTTTTATTGGATTGTTCAATAATATTGAGTTGAATGGTGCAGCATGTAAAGTGGGTGCGCTTTGTCAGAAGATTAGTACGGTTTTGAATGAATTGAGCATCAGTCAGGATACCCATGAAAGATCCCTGCTTCGAGAGATGTTTAATATTTTTCCGAAGGTTGAATTATTTTTAATGGGGAAAACCCAATTACATTTAATTACCCGTTCATTACAGAGGTATTGTTATTACCAGGAAAAAGTAAAATTGCTGATTTTGACCAGCACTGCGCCTTCAAGATTATCTGCCATTATTATTATTCCATCACTTCTTTATAAAGCTGGAATAGAAAAGGTTTTAGTAAACTTCATTTGTGCTGAATTATCTTGCCGCTATGATTTTTCCAGAAAAATTGATTTAGGCGGCAGTTTTATTGGTTTGCAGTTAACATTGATTACCAGTAAGCCTCAGTATCAAATTGATGTTAACTGTTTGGATAAAAAACTCAACAAGTTGGCTCGGCCCTGGCGGATTTCATTTAGACAGATTCTACAGAGGTTAATGGGAAGGGCATTAAGTCACGAGCTTTGGCAAAAATATAATTTAGTTTTTCCTGTCGATTACCAAGCATTGATGCCTGCTCGATATGCAATCAGGGATCTGCTACAGATAGAGAGGCTTTTAGAAACGAAACAAGAAACCATTAATCTTCTCAATCCTTGTCAACATATCAAAAATTATCGGTTGCATTTTTATAGTTTGCAGCAGCGCTATCTTGATGAATACATCCAGGTGCTTGAGAACCTGGGTTTGAGAATATTGGATCAAGTCCAGTTTACTGTATTTGTTGAGGGCGAGAAGGTATTCATTAAAAGCTTTACCATACAAGCTTCTCAATCCCAAAGTAGCCCATTCAGTGCATTAAAAGATCGTCTGCTAGATCTCATCAGAAGAATATTTGCGAAAAAAACTGAAAATGACTCGTTAAATAGTTTACTTATTTTAACGGGACTGGCCTGGCATGAAATTGAAGTGCTCAGAAGCTACCGAAATTATTATATGCAGTTGGGTTACCAAACCAAGATTTCCAGTTTTGATCGGGCTTTGAAGCAAAATACAGACGTTGCCAAATGTTTATTTGATTATTTTGAAGCCCGGTTTAAGCCCTTATCCGATTGGGGTAACCCAATTGACAGGGAAGAGCAAGCCTTGTTCCCAAGACGACAGAAATTGTCACAAGCAATGGAGGCGATTACAGATATTAATGATGATCGAATTTTACGGACGTTATTTAATTTAATTGATGCAACGGTTCGGACAAATTATTATGTTCGCCGTGAATTAGATGATTTTTTTGTCAGCATCAAAATTAACAGTCTCGGTATTATTGATATGCCTGCGCCTCGGCCACAACGTGAAATTTATGTTCATGCTGTGCATATGGAAGGTTTGCATTTAAGGGGAGGTAAAATTTCCAGGGGAGGCATACGATGGTCTGATCGCCCTGATGATTTCAGGACAGAAATTTTGGACCTGATGCAGACCCAGATGAGTAAAAATGCTTTGATTGTGCCAACTGGTGCCAAAGGTGGTTTTGTGGTCAAACAATCAGAACCCGGAAAGGATTTTCGCGCAGCCGGAAAGCTAGCTTATATGACCCTGATCCGGGGGCTTCTGGATTTAACAGATAATTATGTTAATGATAAAGTTGTTCAGCTACCCGGTATTGTCAGTTATGACGACACTGATCCATATTTAGTCGTTGCGGCAGATAAAGGCACGGCTCAATTTCCAGATCTGGCCAATTCGGTTGCCGCTGAATATCATTTTTGGCTTGCAGATGCTTTTGCCAGTGGCGGTTCACATGGCTATAACCATAAACAACTGGGGATCACCGCAAGAGGAGCCTGGGAATGTGTGAAACGTCATTTTCGCGAGTTAGGAAAAAATATTCAGGCTGAAGCTTTTACCGTGGTTGGGATTGGCAGCATGGATGGCGATGTTTTTGGCAATGGCATGTTGTTATCGCCTTTTATTCAATTGAAAGCGGCGATTAGTGGCCAGCATATTTTTATTGATCCCGATCCAGTTGATATGGAAAAGGCTTTTCAGGAACGTAAACGATTATTTGAATTACCTGGTTCCAGCTGGGCAGATTATGATCAGGAACTCCTTTCACAAGGAGGTGGCGTTTATCGACGCGATGCCAAAAGTATTCCCATTTCAGTTGAACTCAAAAAATGGCTGAAAATTCGCTATCGCTCACTGGATGCAGAGTCGTTAATACGTTACTTACTTTGTGCACAGGTTGATTTGTTGTGGTTTGGTGGTATTGGAACCTATGTTAAAAGCAGTAGTGAATCGCATGGCGATGCAGGAGACCGGGCTAATGATAACGTCCGTGTTGACGCTTTTAATATCCAGGCCAGAGTCGTAGGGGAAGGGGCTAATTTGGGGTTTACCCAAAAGGGGAGAGTTGAATACGCTTTGTCTGGCGGACATATTAACACTGATGCAATTGATAATTCAGCGGGTGTAGATATTTCTGACCATGAGGTGAATTTGAAAATCTTTTTGTCCGGTTTGAAAAAGCAACAGATTATTGATGATTATCAGCCCTTATTTATGGAAATCTGTCCTGATGTTTGTGATTCGGTACTGGCTAACAATTATGCTCAGAGTTTATGTTTATCCCTGGATCTTCTCAGAGCCGAGAATAATCCAGATGTTTTTTTACAAGTTGCAGATAATTTGGAAAATCTGGGGTTACTGGATCGTCAGATGGAAGCATTTCCTTATTCCAAAGAACTGAAAGAACGTCAAAAAGCGGGTCTAACCAGGCCGGAATTAGCGGTATTAATGGCCAGCAGTAAAATTCGCTTAAAGCAGCAAATTTTGGAGCAGCAATCTTTTATCCAGTCCGATTGTTATGATCGCTATTTACTGGACTATTTTCCTCCACAGATTGTTTCCAGATATCAGCAGCAGGCACTTAATCATCCTTTAGCCAAAGAAATAAAAGCCACGCTTATAAGCAGCAAGATTATTAATCAGGCTGGTTGTGGTTTTTTGAATTTTGGGGTTGATCAAGAAAACGTGGTGATGATCGATACTGTCAGTTGCTATTTGACATTTGATCAGATATTAAAGGCCGATTCGGTACGACAGGCAGTTTTTACCCTGGATAATAAAATCAGTGCCGATGAGCAATATTCATTATTAATGATTCTGGAAAACAGCTTATCTGAACTATGTCATTGGCTAAAACTACATCAGCAGAAAATCTGTCCTGACCAACAAACTATTGAAAGATTAGAAGGTTTTTATAAAGGTTATGAAAAATACTATACCCAATATATTGAGCAAACCCCAAAACTAAGCAAACAATTGGCTGATTATCAGTATAAAGGGATACCAAATGATTTGGGGCGACGGATTATCATTATTTTGAAGCTTGATGATTTTCCTGTTTTGGTTTCAGTCGCAATGGAAACTGGTCGGGATATGGCGGAAATTTCGGAACTTTTTGAAACTACAAAGGTTTTTTTAGGTTTGAATGAGATTGATGAGAAATTATCAGCATTACCACAACATGACTTTTGGGAGAAAAAAATCACTCTTGAATTACGAGACGATATTAAACAAGCACTAGCTGATATCGTTAAAAAAATCATTTTGGAAGGAAAAAATTGTCTGGATTATTTTGCGCATCCTGATAGAAAAATGCAATTTGAAGAGTTTCAGGGGATTTTGTTACAAATTAATACCAACGAACCGACCAATCTTTTGCCTTATATAGCCTTGAACAAGGTATTGCAACGTTTAAAATAATTCAACGCCATCATCCAGGGCATCATCATGGTCTGAAGATTCAGTAGCCAGGCTTGCAGTAAACGCATTAAACAAGGTTTCCTGTTTGTCCATGACATTTCGAAGGTTGTTCAGGATAAATGTCAGTACATCACGGATTTCTTTGCCTGCATCAATTTGGATCATAGCCTCTTCGATGGCTGAGTCAATACGATTGAGTAAAAATTCTTCCTGATCTTCTTCCAGCCCCATGCGTAATAAATCATAATTCAGATCTTCGACCAGGCTGCTCATGATGGTTCGACTATCTTTTCGATTTTTGACGATAGTGGTTCCCAGGTGATAAAGGTTACTTTTAATCATTTTGAATGATTCAAGTAGATTAACGCTTTGTTCGGTTAATGATTCCTGGGTTTTTAGGGTGTTGATTTTGGTATTAATGGCAGAAATCAGGATGGGTAAAAGGTCTTTCATTCTGCCATACCGTTCCATGTCATCCAGTGGCATGTTTTTTATCAACAGACTGGCTAAAGGATAATTGATAATGGTTCGAGCGCCGAAATCCAGAAACCGAACTGACCTGTCACACATTTCCAGTAGTTCTTTTTCAAGTGGACTGATGATGCCTTCAGAAGAGAACCAGGAATATTTTCCATCATCAACGATCATAATGCAGCAATTCAAGGAAAATTGATTGGTTGTTTCAAACAGACCGTTGATCAAATCATCAACATTATGATAACTCAAACTTTGTTCAAGATATTGCATGGCTTGACCAAGCTCACCCGAGCCAGTCATTGCCATAATGGCTGTTTTCTGAGCTAATTCAAACTGCTGTTTTAGTTCCAGGCGTTCCTGATAATATTTGATTAGAACATTAATTCGGGCAAGTAAATGTTCGGCTTCAAAAGGTTTAATCAGATAATCGTCAGCCCCGACTTCATAGCCTTGCAAACGTTCTCTGAGCGAGCTGTGGGATGATAAAAAAACGATAGGCACGTCTTTTGTGGCTTCTGAATTACGCAGGCGATCACAAACTTCATAACCATTGATACCCGGCATTTCGACATCAAGAAGAATAATATCAGGAACTTGATCGATAGCTTGCTTGATTCCTGATTCACCGTCGTTGGCAGTGCGAACAGATAAATCATCGGAGCTTAGTGCTTTAGTGATCATTTTTTGGACAAACTTATCATCGTCAATAGCGAGAACGTCAATTTTGTTTGTCATAAGATAAAAAGCCTGGTCGCTGCTATAAAAAATAAGTTGTTATTAAAATACAGTGTAGAAGATCATTAATTTTTGCCAACTTTTTGGATACATTTTTTTTGGATGGTAAAAATTCACAAAGAACTGGCCACTACATCACAGAATTGTAATCATTTGGAGACGATACTAAACCTGAATGAATTGATTTATTAAGGTGAGAACTATGAAAACAATGATAGTAGCAATTTCAAGTACGATTCAGGTGGTTATAAATTTGTCGATTTTGTGGCTTGTATTGAAAAGAAAATCTCGACTAGCTGAACAAAATTAATGCGGTGTAAAAAATTATTGTAACTTTTTGATGATGATTGCAGTAATATCATCAGCCTGGACGATATGTTGACAATGATGCAATAATCTCTGGTAAATAGCAGTAACCACTGCTTTTGCACTGAGGTTCTGATTTTCTATGATGGTTTTGGCAATATTTTCGATACCAAAACTTAAACCTTGCGGGTTTTCCCATTCATAGAATCCATCGGTAAAAGCCGCCAGGATATCGCCGGAATGTAACTGAACTGATTCCAGCCGTTTATAAGAAGTATCAGAGAATATACCTAAGGGTAATTCGTGAATGGGTAGATGCTCAACTAGATTTTTTTGAGATCGGAACAGTAATACCGGCCCGTGACCTGCTGAAATAAAATCCAGAGTGGATGTGTTAGCATTTAACGAGCAAAAAAAAGCGGTAATGAAATAATTATCGGGAATATTTTCACATAGTAATTTATTGATATGTGTCAGACTGTTTGGAATATCAGGCTCCAACGTAAAGGCTGATCTTTGTAAGGCGCTGCATTCAGCGGCAAGTATGGCTGATCCAATGCCATGACCAGCTACATCGGCAATGCAAGATAATAATTGGCCATTTTTTAAATCGAGGAAGTCAAAGAAATCACCACCGGTTTCTTCTGCTGCCTGACTCCAGCCAAAAACATCAAAACCTTGAATAGCAGGTGGGGATTTGGGTAATAAACTGATTTGAATTTTTCTGGCCAAATCAAGATCTCTTTTAATTCGTTGTTTTTCAATGGTTTATTCAGTCAGAAATTGTCTGTGAATGGCCATTCCGCACTGAGCGGCAAGTGTCATGATTAATGTTTCATCCCATTGATCAAAAGTGCCAGATGCTTTATTAATAACTTCCAGGACACCTAAGCGATGTTGCTGACTGCCATACAAAGGACAAGCCAGAATATTAGAAGTACGAAAACCGGTTTTTTTGATCAATAATTTTGTTAAATCTTTCGTCACTATAGGCATCTTCTACTTTACAAACCTTGCTGTTCTGAAAGCAAAAACCGGCAATTCCCTGTGTGGCAGACATTCGCACACACTCTTGTCTTTGATTGACAAAGCTAAACAACTCATCAGTTTTATTATCGTAAACAAAAACGGTTGCTCGCTCGCATTGAAAAATATCAACAACAGCATGTTCAATTTGGCTCAGTAGCGATTGAAGATCATTATTGATGGCAAGGTTTCGGGTGATCTCCAGAATCTGGAACAGATCTGAAAGTTTATGATCGCTGTTCAATGAAGCTTTTTGAATCTCTGTTTTTTGTTCGGCCATGATTTATAAAATCTTCAAAATCATCAAGGTAATATCGTCAATAAAAGTTCCATTTCCCCGAAATTGTTTAAGTTCAGAAATGAGTGTTTCAATAATTTTATTTGGCGGCTTTTTTGCATTATCAGAAATAATCCGGCAAACCTGTTTAATACCGAAAAATTCGCCATGCTGGTTTTCTGCTTCAGTAAGTCCGTCAGTATAAAGCAGGACTAAGTCACCGCTTTCGAGTGCCAGTTTTTTTTCTTCGAAAATGACCCGTTTTCGTACGCCAAGAACCAGTCCTTCAGCATCAAGTTGAGTGCATTGGTTTTCTCCGTGGCGAAAAATTAATGGCGGTGGATGCCCGGCATTTGCAAAAAATAATTCCTGGCTATCCGGAAAATATTGGCAATAAAATAAAGTAATAAAATAATCAGCATTATCCAGATCTTGAAATAATACGCTATTAAGCATATCCAGAGTTACCGACGGGCTGGCTGATTTATTTAGTTGTGCGCGAATAACACTGCGTGTTTCAACCATAAACAATGCCGGTCCGATTGAGTGGCCGGAAACATCTGCAATTACAAAATCCAGACATTTTTTATCGCGATAAAAATAATCAAAATAATCTCCTCCAACTTGATCGGCTGGGAGGCACAGGCCAGTAATCTCAAATTGGGGGGTGTTGATTGGCGCTGAAGGCAAGAGGGTGGACTGGATTTGATGAGCAATTTTAAATTCGCTTTGAGTGATGGCAAGATTAATCTGTGCCTGACGAATTTGTTGTTCTGCTCTTCGGCGGGCGGTAATGTCATGAATAAAACCGCTAAAAATGAATGCGTTTCCCAATTGTAAGGGTGAAAGACTGAATTCGACTGGAAATTCACTGTTATCACGGCGGATCGCAAAGCTTTCCAGGCGTTTATTGATTATTTTTGATTTTCCGGTTTTCAAAAACTTTCTTATTCCTTTGTGAAACAAAGGCCGTAAACGCTTAGGAATAATGAGTTCATCAACGCGCTGACCGATAGCTTCTTGATGTGACCAACCAAACATTTTTTCGGCATGATGATTCCAGTCATCAACAATACAATAAGAATCGATAATGACAATCGCATTGAGGGCGCTTTCAATAATCAGGCGGGTACGTTTTTCACTCTCGATCAGGGCATCTTGAAAATGCTTTTGAGCGGTAATATCCCGGTCGACGCCTCGCCATTTTGTTACTTTTTCGGCATGATTTTTTATTGGTAGTCCGGTTGATTCCGTAATTACCTGGTGGCCGTCTTTGTGCCGATAGTAATTAATCAGCGAATAAAATGGCCGTAATGATGATGATCCCTTGGTATGTTTTTGTTTGTCCTGCGGTGTTAACAGTTCACTGTAATGTTTGCCGATGACTTCTTCCGGAAGATAACCCAAAATTTTCTTTACCGCGATACTGCTATATATATAGAATCCGTGTGGATCTTGTTCCCAAAGCCATTCACCAGTCATATCGGCCATTTGGCTAAATCTTGCTTCGCTTTCTGTTAAAGCTGATTTCACTTGCCGGTTCTGGGTAATGTCCTCTTCGATAGATAGGTAATGGGTAATTTCATTGCGATTATTTCTGATAGCAGTGATTTTTTCCTTGATCCAGTAAATTTCCCCGTCTTTTTTTCTATTTTTTAATTCTCCTTGCCATCTCCCTGTTTGGGTTAATGATTCCCACATGGCTTGATATTGTTCAGGAGAAGTGTAGCCAGACTGGAATATTCTTGGATTAGCACCTAGTAATTCCGATTTGGAAAAACCGGTTAATTCGATAAATTTCGGATTGATATAGACAATACGGCCCTTGGCGTCAGTAATCATTACTGCACAGACACTTTGTTCAATAGCCAAACGCATAATGGATAGATCCTGTTCACATTTGGCAAGATCGGTATTTTTTTGGAGAAAAATGAGATATTCTTGATTATTCGGATTATCGGCAGGTAGTTGCGAGAAAGAAATCAGGCAATCGATTGAGTTATTATTGTTATCAAGCAATTTTGTAGAAAAAGAGTTTTGGCTGGCATCTTCTTGATATTGCCTGAAGGCATCATTCCAGAATTCGGCAGGGACTTCCGGGCTGGTGATTTCATAAATGGTTTTGTGCTGCAAGTCTTCCGGTGGATACCCTAAGAAATGGCTGGCTTGTTTATTCAGGAATTTGATTTCAAAAGAAAATCTGTTTTCGTGCTCCAGCGGGGTAATATTGAGTATCAGAATATTTAAGGAAAGGCTTTCAAACAAATGATGCATTGGCTTTTTGGAACACTAATAATGCGAGTAATGCGAGTCTGCAGGAATTGAAGTATAACACTAGTGACAGTAGTAACTCAGCATCAAAGTGTCTTTTTGACCGAGCGATAATTAGCGGTGTTTTTTTTGTTTCTAGAGAAACAAAAAGTTTAGGAACGAGCTAGGAATAAGTTGGGCAACTGGGGCAGTATTTTTATTTTTATTCAAGGCGTAGCAATAGGTGCAGCCAGCTATGTAACTATTTTTACAACGCAGAAGACGGATAAAAAGACAAGCCAGTTGTTCAAGTTATTTCATGCTTGTACCGTAGTTGTAGTTGGTTTTTTCTATGACTTTAGAAAGCAATACATAGCATTCATCAAGAATACTGAAAGCTTGTTCACAAGATATAACGTGATCCTTACTGTTTAGGATATAGGTTGCCAGACTAGCAATTGCTTTCCAGCTACGTCTGTCATCCACAAAGTGGAAGGCTTTGGTAAATAATTCGGCCAGTTTTTGTTTTCGTTCGTGCGAATTAGCTATAAAGCTATCAAGATAAGCATTGACTTGCTCAAGATCAGATTTGCCGCCGTAAAATTTGAGGGATTCAACAGATATCAATAACGGATTAAAGACTTCGTCGTCTCGTAAAGCAATATATTTAGCTTCAGCGATTGGTCCGGCCAGTAAATTAACTATATCAGCTTCATAGGCTATTTGTAGTTTCTGCTGGGCTATAGTTGACGATTGGTTTTTAGCAGCGATGGCTGAGACTGGTAAATTCTGAATTAACAGACCGCCTTCAACAGAAGTGTTGTTTGCGGAAGAAGTTTGTTTATGATCGATTTTATTACCACAGAACTGTCCGGTAGAAATCTGAAAAAAAACAGCGGGTAATTCGTGCTGCTTGTTTTAAAGATAAATGGCTGTTGCATGTCCTGCTTCATGGTATGCAGTTTGTTTGGCAAGACTGGCATCAAATTTAATTGCCCTGGATGGTGGTTTGTCGTGCTTTCTGTTTATATCCATTTAATACAGAGAATTAGTTTTGGTTAGGTTTAGCCTAGTCTAACGCTTTTTCTCAAGGGTTTGAATGTGTCATTTTGTCGCACCCAAATGATAGCAAATTGTTAATTTAAGGACTTTGGGTGCGTTTGTGTTTCCATCTTCGATGCGACCATAACCAACAAGCTGGATTTTTGATGATATCCTGCTCAAGATGTTTCATAAAGGCACGCATGATTTCACCTTCCTGCGTTTCTTTTGGGTTTTCAAACAGTACCGTTGGCTGAATATGATAGTGGCCGCGCTTTTTACGTTGTACCGAGATATAGATAACAGGAATATTCAGTTTTTGGGCGATTTTTTCAACCCCCGTAAAAACGGCCGTGTCCTGATTCAAAAACTCCATCCAGTAGGCATTTTTGGGAGATGGTGATTGGTCTGAGACAAAGGCATAGGCAATCAAATCGTGTTTGTTTTTATCCTTGATCATTTGCCGCAATATTTTATCCATTGGCGTCACTTTGTTATCGAATCGGGTTCTTATTTTGTTGATTAGTTTTTCGACATAACTGTTTGCGATGGGTTTATAAATAATGTTGACATGGTAATTTGAATTAAAAGTACAAACCGGGGCGGCGGCCTCCCAGTTTCCAAAATGACCTAGAATAAAAATGGCACTGCGATTTTGTGCATGAATTTTATTAACTTCTGTGGCTTCGGCAGTCCATCGTTGCTGATATTCTGCTTTGGTCATTGTGGCGCCTTTCAGAACTTCTACCAGCAAATCACAGAGATAATGGTAATAGTCGCGCATAATTTGATCAATTTCATGCTTTGATTTGTCGGGGAAGGCATTTCTCAGATTCTCCAATACCACTTTTTTTCGATAGCCAAGCAGTATAAAAATAATGAAATATAAAAAATCAGAAAAAAGATATAGAACTGAGATAGGAAGCAGGGAAATTGACCAGAAAAGTGGTAAAACCGTGTAATAAAGAACCCGATGCATGATATGAATGAAAAGCAATATTGAAAAGTAAGATGCGAATTATAGTCTAAGAACCTGTTCAGGATATTACTGAATAGCGCTTATGGGGTTAAAAGTCGGCCAAAATGTTTATACTTTGCACTGCATCTATTGAGCAAGGTCTTGAGTGGGTTCCAAGAACTCAACTTGGCGAGATTTGGATTAAATGAAATGGTTTATCGGCACTGATTGCCGGGGCTAGTGAGAAAATTAATATTTTTTTAAAAGGTTCAATAAAAATTATAGCTGCCGATTTTTTTCTAACAATAAATACTAATTGTTGGTCGGCAGCAAGGATAGCATGTTTTTAAGCCACTGAAAATAAACGTTATTGTTTATGCTGTTTTAAGCAGATAAATGATTCCTCCAATAAAAACAGAATTTGTTTGACAATTGAATTGTTAATAAATATTCGGGTTTTAACGGGAGATTTTCCTAAATATGGAATTTATTTAATATTTTCTTCATTTTCCTACAAATTTTCCGGTTATAATGCAGCTGTGATCAACTTGATTTGATTCCGTGCCGATTTAATCGGTGAGTTTTTTTTAAGCCGGATTTGATCTGGCGAGTTTAGTAATATTAAGTGAGTAATATGGCAGAGCAAGTAGAAGGTACAGTAAAGTGGTTTAACGATGAAAAAGGTTATGGTTTTATAGAGCAAGAGGGCGGTAAAGATGTATTCGTACATTATAGTGCAATCAATAGCTCTGGCCGTAAGACTTTGCTTGAAGGTCAGCGTGTGACGATGGAAGTTACACAGGGCCAAAAAGGACCGCAAGCGGAGAATGTTCAGCCTTCCTGATCGTTTTTCTGTACTTTGACCGCAAGAGAGTGTTCTCTTGCGGTCAGTATAATTAATAATTTTCCGGTATAAGAAGAAAATGAGATAGACTGATATTCAGTTGTTTCTTAAATTGATTTCCTTATATGGATTGGCAAAGTCTGGAGCAGCATCTCGCAGTTGTTCTGAATCAAGATTTTCAGATTGATACAGTTCAGCAGATTGGTGGTGGCGATATTAATCAAGCCTATTCGATCAGTAGTGGTGGGCAAACCTACTTCGTCAAAGTAAATCAATCGGCACTTGTCGATATGTTTGAAGCCGAGCAAGCAGGCTTAAATGAAATCGCTGCAACCAGGACTATTCGAGTTCCGAAGCCCATTTCTTGTGGCCAAGTCATCCATCACAGTTTTTTATTGATGGAGAATCTGAATTTAAAACGAGGTTCTTCAAATACCGATGCAATGTTAGGCGAGAAACTTGCCCAGCTTCATCGGATTAAGCAGCCTTATTTTGGCTGGTTTCGAAATAATACCATCGGGAGTACTCCCCAAATTAATGATCCCAGTGAGTTCTGGCCGGATTTTTGGTGTCATCAGCGTTTGAAATTCCAATTAAAACTGGCTGCCGATAAAGGCTATACCGGCCGTTTACAAAAACAAGGCGAGTTGCTTTGCGGTCAGCTTGGTGTATTTTTTACTGGCTATCAGCCCCAGCCATCGCTTGTTCATGGGGATTTATGGGCTGGTAACGCTGGCGTAGCTAATACTAACGAGCCTGTCATTTATGATCCCGCTTGCTACTATGCCGACCGGGAAGTTGATATAGCAATGACAGAATTGTTTGGAGGTTACAGTGCAAATTTCTATGCGGCTTATAATGATTTTTTTCCGTTGGATTCGGGATATCAAGTCAGGAAAACTTTATACAATCTTTATCATATCTTGAACCATTTGAATTTATTTGGTTCTGGATATTTGAGTCAGGCTGAAAGCATGATGGATCGCCTTCTGGCCGAAGTCGGCTGACCATGCGGGTTAGGTATTTGGAGTATTTAAAATACAAATTAATTTTCAAACCACAGTAAAACTTTAGCGAAACTAATCAGCATGTTTAAAATAACCATAATTTCTGATTTTGAAAAAATAAATACGCTGAGAAGTTACGCTTTGGCTCGATAAAGGTATTTCTGGATAATTTCTCTGGTTGTTACCAACTATAAATTTCCCACTGTTGAACATGAATTCCCTTTTCCAGATCGCTGTTTCTTACTTCTTCAAGCGTCCCGTCTCCATCAACATCAACCATATAATAAGGTGGGCCGATATCTGGAATAACCTTTACTTTAACTAATTTGCCATTCAAACGATATTCATGGATGGTCTTTTTGCCGCGGCGAATAATGGTAATATCTGGTTCTAGAGCTTCTCCACTTTGCACGGGCAGGGGAGGTTCGGGAACTTCTGGTGCCTGGGTTGTGTTGCTGGGTGTTTCAGCTAGAGCCAGTGCTGGAAATAAGGTGGCTAAAATAACTAATCTACGCATGCTAGATTCTCTTTAAATAAACTATTGATATAATCATCATATTACAGATTTTAAAGGCGTGGTGCCAAATTTGGATGTAATTATTTAATTTGGCATTATCAGTTTTTGTGTGTCATATCATTTTTGGCAAATCTTTGCTGTTATCTGTAAAGCTATTAATAATAAATACAGGCATAAACTAAATGAACAAAGAAATCAGAAGACATCAAGTTGTTATTGTCGGTGGCGGTGCTGCGGGCTTGGAATTGGCAACATATTTAGGGAAAAAGTTGGGCAGGAAGGGATTGGCAGATATAACTTTACTGGATGCAACTCATACGCATATATGGAAGCCATTGTTGCATGAAGTTGCCGCTGGAACTTTAGATGAAACCGAACAGGTTGAGTATTTGGCTCAAGCCTATCGTTCTGGTTTTTTATTCAGATTAGGTAAGATGGATGGTTTGGACAGGGAAAACAAGCAAATATCTGTCGCACCTACATTAAGCGAAAAAACTGGCGAGGAGCTAATTCCAAGGCGAGATTTTCAATATGATACGTTGGTGATGGCAGTCGGCAGCGTTAGTAATACCTTCAATATAAAAGGTGTCGATAAAAATTGCCGGTTTCTGGATTCGGTTGCCGAGGCTTTCGATTTTCAGCAACAACTGGTTGAAACCTATATTAAAAGTCATGTTTCTCGCAAAACCAAATTATCGATCGGTATCGTTGGGGCAGGAGCTACGGGTGTTGAATTAGCCGCGCAGCTTCATGAAGTGACCAATACTTTGGCTATGTATGGATTAGATGCGGTTAAGGATGTACAAATTACCATTATTGAAGCCGCGCCACGGTTACTGCCAGCTTTGCCGGATCGGTTAGCAATGGCAACGCAACGGCAGCTTATTAATCTAGGTATTGATTTAAGGCTTGATTGCCGGGTTGTGGAAGTAACAAAAGAGGCAATAAAAACCCATGATGGTGAATTGATTCCTGCAGAATTAAAAGTTTGGGCTGCGGGTATCAAGGCGCCGGATTGGTTCAAAGACCTGGGGGGCTTGGAAATCAACAATATTAATCAGCTGGTTGTCCAGCAAAACCTGAAAACCAGTGATGAAAATATCTTTGCCATTGGTGATTGTGCAGCCTGTCCTTGGCCGGGGCATGACGCCAATGTTCCTCCCAGGGCACAGGCGGCCCATCAACAGGCGACAACATTGGCTAAATCCATTGTTAATCGCGTCAAGGGAAAAGAGGAGCTGGTAAATTATGTTTATCGTGATTATGGTTCGCTGGTGTCATTGGGGAAATATTCGACGGTTGGTAATCTAATGGGAAATCTGATGGGTTCGGTCAGTGTTGGCGGCTTTATTGCCCGTGTGGTCTATCTGGCGTTATATAAAATGCATCAAATTGCGATTCATGGCTATTACCGGACTGCAATGTTAACACTTTCCAATTTATTCAGAGACAGCGTCTATAAACGAATTAAATTGCATTAAAGTAGCTTTCCTGAAAATATTTCTGCGAATAGCGCAATTGCGACAATTGCGGTATTATTAAATCAAGATTTTTGGTGTAGATAAGGATCTAATTATATGTTAAATGCTAGATTGTTTTTTCACAGGAATGCTAGAAATTCTAGCTAATTTTTAGGATGAATAATTTATATTTCAATTTTGCATCAGCGGCTATTCAAAAAACGCAAAAAACTATTTTTATATAGGGTTTATTTTTTTATCCACTTTGGGTTAATAAAAGCTTCAATAAATGAAAAAACAAGTAAATATCACACATAGTTTAAGGAAGTAAGATCAGAAATTAGCCTTCATTTGCGTTAGCATAATAACTAACGAAGTTGCTAATTTTTTGAAAATAATAATAACGCTAAAGAGGTATGGATTATGAAGTTTGGCACCAGCAAAGAAACACAGCAGTTATTGCGTTTGGTCGATCGTATGGCGGGAGCAGAAGCTCCGGTTTTGATTACCGGTGAAACAGGGACGGGAAAAGAAGTTTTTGCCCTGACCATTCATGAAAAATCCTTACGAAAAAATAATCCCTTCATCGCAGTTAATTGTGGTGCATTTCCAGATCAATTAATTCAATCTGAGCTTTTTGGGCATGAAAAGGGAGCTTTTACTGGTGCTCATGAAAAAACCTTAGGTAAAATCGAACAGGCTAATGGCGGCACCTTGTTTCTTGATGAAATCGGTGATTTACCGCTTAATCAGCAGGCAAATTTATTACGTTTCCTACAGGACAAGACCATCGTAAGGGTGGGCGGTAGGTCAACCATTTCGATCGATGTAAGAATTATTGCCGCAACCCATGTTAATTTAGAACAAGCGATCGAGCAAAAACAATTTAGAGACGATCTTTATCATCGTTTAAATGTATTACGTTTGCATATTCCTCCTCTGCGTGAGCGGCCAGAAGATATTGATGTTCTTGCAAGGCATTTCGCCGTTGAATTCATGGGTCAGAATGATATCAAGGAGAAAAAATTCAGCAGTGATGCGCTTGCCGCCTTAAGATCGTATTCCTGGCCTGGAAATATCAGGGAGCTTAGTAACCGGATTAAACGGGCTGTTATCATGTCTGAAAAGGATCAGATTTTTCCAAAAGACCTGGGTTTGGAGAGGAGAGAAATCAGGGCGGGTATTCAAACGCTGAAAGAAGCTAAGGATGAAGCTGAAAAAAGCGTGGTTTTGTTTACCTTAAGGTATGCAGGGCAAAATATACCTGAAGCTGCAAGACTATTAAATATTACGAGAGCTACTCTATATCGGCTAATAGAAAAACATGATATTTCCCTCAAAAAATCAGAGAGTTCCCAGTCTATTGTTCAAACTGTACCCGAAGAAGAGGTTGGTTAATTTTATTAGGCTTGGTATGTGTCATCCATGACACATACACTTATTCCATAAGTTACTGATATTGAGTGATTTTAGCTAAATTAAATATGCTGAATAGTTACTTAAATTCTTATTTTATTGCCGAGCTGTTTTTTCGAAACAAGGCAAATATTGCAGTTCCAAAAAGCCAGAAAGCGCTTGGAATTGGCACTTCATTTGTAGACGGGGTGGATGATATTTCTATATTATCTAATGTTATAAAGGAACCGTATCCATCAAGACCAACGTCAAGCTGAAACCCCAGCCACCAACCTAAAGAGTTATTATAAGAGCTGTCAAGAGTGGTGCTAAATGAGCCAGAGCCGTAGTTGGTGGAGCTTATTAAAAAGCCGGGATTGCCATTTGCATCAAAATAATTTCCCCCAAAGCGAAATAAGCCAACAACAAAGTTGTCATCCGAAGGGGTGGTTTCGCCAGAAAAACTCCAATCAAAACCTAAATATAAAGTATCTTGAGGGTTTGTTAGAGTTAAATCGATTTGTTGGTAAAGTACATTGGAAAAAAGTGCTTCATCAAGATTAAAGCTGTTCAGGCTCCCGGGCACTGATCTGTAATCAACTTCAATTCTGGCCGCATAGTCGCCGGGTATAAGTTCTACAATACTGAAATCATTTAAGCCTTCAATAGGAGGGCCAAATCCGTCTACATCTTGAAACCAGCTAGAATAATCGCCAGTTTGGAAGTCGCCATTAATAATTTTAGCCGCTATGGCGGCTGGCGAAGTCATTACTGAAATGGATAATGCAAAGATTGCGAGATAGTTTTTTTCGGTCATGATTTTGTCCTGATGGTTGATTATTAGTTATTTAAAATTATCGCGTGGAACATATTGGTTTCCGTGAAACATATGATAGCAAGTTGAATTTACCCCGGGCAAATTGTTTTTGGTTTTTTCTTTATTGGCAGGCAAACCTGAAGTGAAAGGACTGTGTGAGTCACATTTTTGATCAAGAATGATTTTGCATGTCCAATTTTTTTACACACGCTATCAGTTGAAACAAAAAGCATTGTGGGCGAATCATTACTTTCCTGGGGAGAAAACAGCTGACAATCGAAGGAATATGACGGGCCTTATTTCAGGTTTGTAAAAAAAATATTACATTTAAATTAAATATAACATATTGTTTTATATATATTTTTTAAATTAAAGGATGTGGTTGTCGCATTTTTTATACAAAAATAAGGTAACTCTTGGTGTGAGTTATTATTATAATAATATTTTCAATAACTTATATATTGGCATAGGTTGTGCTTGCTGTTAAAGAAATTAATAGAGTTATTGATTTTAAATTTTAGAGGCGGTCGAACAAAATAATAACGCGAACGGAAATTGATTCCGTGGGATACGCGAACCGGCAATCTCTTAGGGTGCTTGGAAATTAGATCGTCCAAAAATACAGGGTATCCATGAAGTAATTATGTTTTTTTTAAAGAGGAGAATAACGTTGATGAAGAAAAGAATTAAACAGATATGTAGCACTTTTGTTCTGGCATTAGGCATGTCAGGAGTTCAGGCTTCGGTGGATGTCACCCTTATTGACACGATTGATCAAGTGCAAAACAATGGAGGAATAACCTTACCTTTAGGATTTCCGGGTTGGGCAGCAGCCGGTTTTTCTACTGGAAGTCAATGTGCAAATGGTTGCACTCTGGGTGATGTTTCCTTATTTCTACTAGGGTTTGATGACAACCTCATTGGCCATGGGCCTGCGACTGCTGGAAATTATAAGTTAGAAATTTTGGAGAACGATAGTGGGGCGCTTGGTTCTCTTGTTGCGGAAATGATTGCCCCACAGTTTTTATCTAATATATCGACTGCAAATGTATTTAGTTCACCCGGGAATGTTACGCTTGCTGCCAATACTGACTATTGGCTTAAGCTTACAAGTACAGGAAATGGAGAAGATGTCTTGTGGTATAGAGCTGGGACGGCTGGCGATAGCCCATGGATATTTGACTCCGGCCTTTTTCCACCTACTTCTGGAACGGGGCTGAGTGGTTTAACTCCGCTACAGATGAAAGTGGAGGCAGTGTCAAATGTACCTTTGCCGCCAGCTTTTCTGTTAATGGGTTCTGCATTATTAGGCTTATTTATGAGGCGTAAAATAACAACAGGATAAATTTTAAAGAACAAAGTAAGTGACGAGTTGCTATACACGGATTTTGCAAAAAGATAGCTAGTTACTCGTTAATAACGAATTGGGTATGTTACTCAATATGTCAATATCAAGAGGTTAAGATATTGAAAGAGCGATTTGGAAAATAATTAAATTAGGAGAGAGTTATGAAGAAATATACGACTTATGCTGCTGCGGCATTAATGGCTGGTTTCTCAACTGTTGCTTTAAGTGTGGATCCACCTTCATCACCTGCAGTCTATGCGGGTGGCCCGACTTCAACAGCGGTTGCCAGCACCAACATGTCTGAAGCAGAAAGAATTGTGTTTGCGTTACTTGAAGCAACCATGCAGGTTGCTGAAGCTAAGATCCACGCAACATCATGTGGCAGTACTGCAGGTTCTTATCCATTGAGTGCAGTTTCGGACATTAATAATGTTTTTGCGGGTAACAATTCTGCAACAATTGTATCCTTGGGGGGGTCATACACACTAGTGGCTAATCCGCTTCCCATAACTCCTGCACCGGGTGGCCAAAAGATCGATATTGCAGATACGGGTGCTGGTATTTTTGATGGTTCGGCAGTTAATGGATTTAGAGGGCGTGCAATCTATAATGATGCAAATAATATACTGTTCCAACGTGGTGCGGTATCGGTTATGGGGAATAACGGGAGTCCTGATAGATATCAAGGAAGAGTAATCAAGGATTTCTATCAAGGCACACAAGGTGCTAATGCTTATGAGATTTTTGATTGGGGTTTACAAACTCTGCATAAATTTTCATATCCTGTAAACAAGTACTGGCAGCGTTCAAAAGCTCATCGTAGTGATGGTTCCAACGGAAGAACCGTTTTTGTCAAGGATCGTTTGGTGGGACAAAGCAGATGCCGAATCACGGTTGATATTGCTGGTTTAAACGATGGTTTTGAGTTTATTCAACAAGCTGGGACTTTGACAGTTTCCACAGTTGCTCCTTCTACTCCTGTGGCTGAATTTTCTCAAGCACCATTTTTACCATAATTAACCCATATGGTATTTCCGCTTAAGATAATGTGATATTGACTTAGGTGGTATATAAGAGCCTGCGAAGATCTTGTTTTTAAAGCATGATTTTCGCGGGCTCTATGGGTTATAAGTAACTAAAATTTAGTATTTTCAGGGAGA
The DNA here is from genome assembly GCA_026989395.1 of Methylomonas sp. Classification (GTDB taxonomy): domain Bacteria; phylum Pseudomonadota; class Gammaproteobacteria; order Methylococcales; family Methylomonadaceae; genus JALSJK01. Next base: position 48,001 of record JALSJK010000072.1, on the reverse strand, counting down.
ATTTTATGTGGAAAAGTCTGATTTTTGTATGTGCAGCCTTTCTGTTAGGGAGTGAGGATGCTTTTTCAATGGAGCCACCTGCTTCGCCCTCACCTTATGGTAACGGACCAGATATTGCTAATGTTGAAAAAACTGATTTGTCTGAGAGTGAAAAGATCGCTATTACACTTTTGGAGGGTGTTTTACATGTTGCGGAAGCCAAAGTTGATGCAAGTTCTTGTGCCGACAGTGTTGGCGAATACCCCTTAACTGTGTTGTCAGATGTCAACTTTAATATGTTTGAATTATCAGTATTATCTTTAGGAGGTTCTTACAAATTAGTTGCAACTCCCCAGTCTGAGCAACAGATTGATATCAGTGATAAAGGTATCGGTTTTTTTTCTGGCATGAGCGTTGGGGGTTTTGTTGCGCAGGCTATTTATAACCCAGCAGCTAATAACATGATCAGTCAAGAAAATGCTGTTAGTATTGTTGGAAAAAATGGAATTCAGCTGGATAGATACCATAGTCTATTTAGTGGCATATTTTATAATGGAAGCGAGGGAGTAAATGTCCATGAGGTTTATGGCTCTGGGCTGCAATATGTAAGGAAAGTGGTTTACCCAATAAGCAAGTATTGGCATCGACTTAAAATTCATCGTGGATCGGGGAGATTGGCTCGTACAGTCATAGTAAAAGATCTTATTGCTGGAGGAGACAAGAGTTGTCGAGTTATGGTTGATGTTTCTGGTACGAATGATGGATTGGAGTTCTTTTTTCAGTCAGGACGATTGATTGTTACAACACTTAATCCTTTAGCGCCAACGCCAGAGTTGTTAGAGCCGCCGTTTTTTCTCTAGTTTTATTGTATAAGAGAGTTGGCTTTTCTTTTATGTCGTTGTGTAGATGCTGGCAGGCATTATTTTTTTAGTGTTTTGTCTGCACGGGGGTTTGGAGAAGGTTTAAAGATGCTTGCTTTGAATAGAAAATGGAAGTTCTTTCGAGGAAAAAAGTAGGGTGCTATTTATTCAACTTTTGTGCCTTTATTCTGCTCTGAAAGAGAGTCCATGATTTCTCCAATTCTTTTGGTTGAGGCTTTAATTTCAGCATTTTTAATTGCTATGCCTGTTTGATTTTTACTAATATGGGCAAGGGCATTCATTTCTTCGTGGTTTTTTGCTTGAGAGGCCGCTTTAAGGCTGTCGTTAGCTTTTATTAGTTCAGTAGTGGCGTATTTAGTAACTTCAGGATTCGTGGCCGTTTTTTGATAAAATTTCTCTGCAGCAAGTAATTCTTCGCTTTTTGGTAGTTTCTGAGAGCAGCCTGAAGCGACGATAATTACGGTTACTAACAAAGGCAGATATTTTCTATTGAATTTATGATTTGTCATAATTATTTTATAAACAGTGAAAATGAGTTTCTTGTGGCCTTAATGTGACAATTCTCGAGCTTGATTTAGTTGGGCTTCTTTAAATTCCAATTGTTTTTTATAGGTTACAGCGCGAACTTTACTTTTAGCATATTCAGCATCTGATTGAGCTTTGTCTAAATAGAGTTTGGCTTTAAATAAATTACCTGATTTTAACTCTTGTTCTGCAAGTTTTAAATTTTCCAATGCTAGTTGAAGTTCATTGCTGGCAATATCTTGTGACTGGGGATATCTTTTAACCAGTGAAATATTTCTTTTTATGTTTGAAATTTGTTCATCAAGTCGTTGTTGATTGACAGGAGAAGTTGCACAGGAGATTATGAAAAGAGCTAAACAATAAACGCTTAAAAATTTTACCTTTTTTAATTTAATCTTCATGTTTTTTTATGGGTATCATTTATTTGCCATTATATGCTAATCATAACAATCTAATTGAACAGGAGCAATGAAGATTAAGTATATTTATTGAGTATTTTGCAGGGATAATCGAGAAAAATACAGAATGGTGCCGAGGAGAGGACTTGAACCTCCACGGGGTTGCCCCCACTAGCACCTGAAGCTAGCGTGTCTACCAATTTCACCACCTCGGCAAGTGCTTTGCGATGCAAAGTAAGTGAGCTGCGAACTATACCGATTCCGGTATTTTTTGTCAATGTACCATTGTCGTCAAGCCAGCATATACAATGCGGCCAACATTTTATATCCTTATCACGCGGGAGGGGCGGCTTGAGCTGCGATTGAATCCTTCGATATGGTCAATTATTCAGGCAGTCAGGTCGGATTCTTAATCTATTTTTAGATGTGGGGTTAGAAGAGGTTATATAATTAGTGGAAGTGAAGTTCTATATCCATTTATGCACCAGAAAGCAAATAACCAGGCATGACAAAAAAACAGACTAAACCTGTCAAAATCAAAGATCCCTTTGCGCAACGGGAAGCGCAAAAATATGGCAATCCTATTCCAAGTCGGGAGGCAATTTTAAACCTCATTGAACAAGAGGGGATGCCACTTAATCGACGACAAATTGCCGAAAAACTTGGCATTGAAGGCGAGGAACAACTGGAAGCATTGCGGCGACGATTACGGGCAATGGAGCGGGATGGTCAACTGTTGTTTAATCGCAAGCAACGCTATTGCTTAATTGACAGTAAGGATTTGATTGCTGGGCGGGTCATTGGGCACGCCGATGGCTTTGGTTTTGTTAAGCCTGATGATGGATCTGATGATCTTTACTTGTCCCCGCGGGAAATGAAACAACTCATGCATAATGACCGTGTGGTTGTTCGAGTTGCCGGGGTTGACAGAAGAGGGCGCCGTGAAGGAGCGGTTGTTGAGGTGTTGGAAAGGAATACTCAGCAAGTTGTGGGGAGATTACACAGCGAAAGCGGGATTACTTTTGTGGCTCCCGATAAAAAAAATATCGCCCAGGATATTATTATCCCCAATGGAGAAGTCGGGGATGCAAAGCCCGGTCAGATTGTTGTCGCTGAGCTCATTGCCCAGCCAACCAAGCGCAGCCAACCAATTGGCAGAATTATTGAGGTGCTGGGCGATCATATGGCGCCGGGCATGGAGATTGAGGTGGCTATCCGTGCGCATGAATTGCCGCATCAATGGTCTGATGCATTACTGGGCGAAATTCAAACTTTAACGCCTGATGTACCTGAGTCTGCCAAGCAAGGCCGAGTCGATTTGCGAAATATTCCTTTGGTGACAATTGATGGCGAGGATGCGCGTGACTTTGATGATGCGGTTTATTGTCAAAAAACCAAAAAAGGCTGGAAGTTACTTGTTGCTATTGCTGATGTTTCACACTACGTTAAACCTGCAACGGCTTTGGATGATGAAGCGAAATTACGCAGCACCTCGGTCTATTTTCCTGAGCGCGTTATTCCAATGTTGCCAGAGATTTTGTCGAATGGTTTATGCTCATTGAACCCAAAACAAGATCGATTGTGTATGGTCAGTGAGTTGCATATTGATGCGCATGGCAAGTTGTTTCGGTCCCGTTTTTTTGAAGCGGTGATGTGTTCCCATGCCCGGCTGACTTATACAGAAGTTGCGGCAATACTGGTGGATGATGATAAAAAGCTACAAAAAAAATATGCAGCTCTTGTTCCTCATTTGCAAGAATTATATAAGCTTTATAAAGCATTGAAGATTGCCCGAGAACAACGTGGCGCAATGGATTTTGATACTCAGGAAACGCAAATAATTTTTGCAGAAAACCGTAAGATTGAAAAAATTGTCCCAGTTGTTCGTAATGATGCCCATAAATTGATTGAAGAATTTATGGTAACTGCGAATACTGCAGCGGCCCGGTTTTTAATCCGAAAAAAAATTCCTCATTTATTACGGGTACATGATGGCCCGACTAGCGAGAAACTCCAGACTTTAAGAACATTTCTGGCCGGTCTTGGGTTACAGCTCGGTGGCGGCGACAAACCAAAACCTCGGGATTATATGATTTTGATTGAACAAACCAAGCATCGTCCCGATGCCCACTTGATACAAACTGTGTTATTGCGTTCGTTGTCTCAGGCAGTCTATACACCGGAAAAAAAAGGCCATTTTGGGTTGGCTTTGGATGCCTATACGCATTTTACGTCACCGATCAGGCGCTATCCGGATTTACTGATTCACCGCGCAATCCGCCATTGTCTGCAGGATGAAAAGCCGGAAACTTTTTATTATGGTTTTCCGGATATGGTGACACTGGGAGAGCATTGTTCTGCTAACGAAAGGCGCGCCGATGAGGCAACGCGAGATGTTGTTAGCTGGTTGAAATGTGAATTTATGATGGACAAGGTCGGTGAAGATTTTCCAGGCATTATTTCAGCGGTAACATCATTTGGTTTTTTTGTTGAACTCAATGATATATATGTTGAAGGCTTGGTACATATTAGTTCTTTGGGCGAGGATTTTTTTCATTTTGATCCTCAAAATTATCAATTGAAAGGGGAGCGAACAGGGACTCGTTATCGCTTGGGGGATTTGGTGCAAGTGACGGTTGCTCGGGTCGATCTTGATGAAAAGAAAATCGATTTTAATCTTCAGGTGTCTGCAAAAACCAGAAAAAAAACCAAAACCAAAAGCAGAAGGCGTAAAAAGTGACATTAACAAAAGTTTTTGGTATTCATTCGGTGCAATCCATATTGGATTACTCACCAGATAAAATTCATCAGGCATGGATAGGTAAAAACCGCCATGATCAACGTTTGCAAAAGCTTATAGAGAGATTGATTGGACAGAAGATTCGGCTTGAAAAGGTGGATCGTAAAATCCTTGATAAATTGTCTGATGGAAAAAATCATCAGGGTATTATCATTGATGTTGAAATGCCAAGGGCAAAAACAGAGCATCAGCTTAAGCAAGACGTCATTGATTTGCCCGAACCGGCTTTTTTTTTGGTAATGGATCATGTACAGGATCCGCATAATCTTGGCGCTTGTTTAAGAACCGCCGATGCAGTTGGTGTGCATGGTGTGATTGTTACCAAGGATCAAGCAGCTGGCATAACTGGAACGGTGTGCAGGGTGGCTTGTGGTGCGGCCGAAACAGTGCCAGTTTATCAGGTTACCAATTTAGTGAGGACTTTATCCTGGATGAAAACCCAGGGGATATGGATTATTGGTGCTGCCGGAGAAGCGGAATTGTCATTGTATCAGGCCGATTTTATCGGTTCAATTGCTTTGGTTGTTGGGGCGGAAGAGAAAGGAATGCGCCGGCTGACTCGAGAAAATTGCGATCTGCTGGTAAAAATTCCAATGGTTGGTGAAATTGAAAGTTTAAATGCGTCTGTGGCTGCTGCTGTCTTAATGTATGAGGCATTCAGACAGAAAAATTAATTTCTGCCTGAATATTGGATATGATGGGAATTAATAGACATCCCGTACATAACGTTTGTTTTTCTTTAGCATATTGACATAATCAATGGCTTCTTGTTCTGAAAGCTTTCCATGTTTGGCAATAATCTCGTGGAGCGCTGTATCCACATCTTTTGCCATGCGGTAGGCATCGCCACAAACAAAGAAATATCCGCCTTCTTCAAGCCAGTTGAATAATTGCGCCCCGTGTTCTTTCATCCGGTCCTGAACATAAATTTTTTGTTGCTGATCTCTTGAAAAAGCCAGGTCGAGCTGGGTCAATAAGCCACTTTTTAGCATTTCTTCCAGTTCATCTTGATAAAGAAAATCCGTTGCCGCATTGCGGTCTCCAAAAAACAACCAGTTTTTTCCTTTGGCATTACGGTACTGGCGTTCCTGTAAAAATGCTCTGAAAGGGGCAATTCCTGTTCCAGGCCCGACCATAATCACGGGCAGGTCGTTATCTTCTGGAACCTTGAAAATTTTATTTGGCGCAAAAAAACATTTAACTTCAGTGTTTTCGTTAACCAGATCTGCCAGAAAAGTAGAGCAAACGCCTTTGTGTTCACGGCCATGACTGTGGTAACGAACACTGGCAACAGTTAAGTGGACAGTTTCAGGATACATATTGCCACTGGAAGATATTGAATAGGCACGGTGCTGTAATGGTTTGAGCAAACCTAAAAATTCAGCGGCTGTAAATTCAACATCAGGAAATTGTAACAACAAATCCAAGGTATCTCTTCCCCATAAATAATCAGATAATTTATCTTTGTCTCCTGATTCCAGTATCCCATTCAGTTCCTGATCGCCAGAACGCAATGCTATTTCGGCAATGAATTCCTTTGCTGGCTGCTTGATTTCAAAATGTACCATCAGCGCTTCACGAAAGGGCATTGGTTGGCCGTTGACAGGCTCATCTTCATCACCGCTGCAACCAATGGCTTTTATAATATCTTCAACCAGTTGTGGGCAGTTGCTTGGGATGACGTTTAGGGCATCGCCTGCTTCATAGTACAGGCCAGAGCCGCTTATGGAAATTTCATAGTGGCGAGTTTCTTTGGAAGAGTCTTTAGCAGTAAGCAGGCGATTGACCAGCATTTTAGCCGGGAATGGGTTTTTACGGTTATATTTGGGTTTGTCTGAAGCGGTTTGTTCAATATCAATCAGCGTTGTTGTAGAGCCTTCAGACATTAATGGTATGACCGAATTTAACCAGGATTCGGCAGCATCTTCATAGTCCACATCACAGTCGACCCGTTGTTCGATTCTCGTTGCCCCTAGCTCCGCAAGGCGATTATCCCAATCTATTCCTGCCTGACAAAACTTGTCATAACTGCTATCGCCTAAGGCAAGAACTGAATATTTCATGTTTTCAAGGCGAGGCGTTGAATCTTGGCAGATGCTTTGCCATAACATTTCAGCATTATCCGGCATTTCACCGTCCCCGTACGTACTGGTAATGACGACCAGGTATTCAAAGCTAGTCAGGGTATCGAGGTCAATTTCATCCATACCATAGACTTTAGGCGACAGGCCGTGAGTTTTGGCTAATGTTGCCGCATCATGGGCAAGGGATTCTGATGTTCCCGTTTGAGTGCCATAAATGATGTGGATAGTTCGCGCATTTGATGGTTTGACGGCGCCAGCAATTTGTACCATGTGCGTATGCATGCCGGAATAAAATCCATTGAGCCACGCGCGTTGTAATTCATTGAAAGGCGCATCCTGGGGGATTAAGGGTGTTTTCATATTGATATTGGTTGCTCTTACGTCAAAATAGACGGCAATAGTTACTATTAAAATTTGATGAATGTAAAAGGTCTAAGCATCTATGCTGTTGCAACGTCTTCAGAAAGCATTTCTTGAGCTATGTCATGACTGCATAAGCCTGCCAAATAGGCTTCTACTGAAGGAATTTCAGCAAGTGCTGTTTTGTTGATTGCGCTTTGCTCGATAATCCAGGCGGTGGTGCCGATGGAATAAATGCTTTGTACATCCCGGTTCATTAATGCAGTTTTGTAGTCATTCAAGCGTTTTTCAGAAGTCAGAATAGCGAGTTGTTCATCAGTATAATTTCCGTAGGCTTCCCGCGTATCTTTAACGATGGCATCTTGTAACTTTCTGGCTTGCAGGTTAATGAGCTGGGTGACCAATTGTTCATTGCTCATGTCGGATGCAGCTTGTGTAGATTGAGATTGAGCAATCTGTCTGGCTTTATGGATAACTGCAAAACTATTGAGAAGCTTAAAGGTTAGCGCCGTATCAATCTGCCCGTAAGCGGGTATTTTTCCGTCAAACAATGGCTGCTGTTTTTCATTGGCTTTTTTGATTTCCCGGATCTGCTGTTGAGCAAAAGCAACGGCTAATTCCTCAATCATGGTTTTTCGGTCCATGGTTTGCGCAATAAATTCAGCAGTTTGTGTTTTGTAAAGTGCTAATGGAATGGAAAACCTGAAATGTTGCCGCTCTTTTTCCCAGTTGCTCAGTATTTTTCTGGCTTTACTGGAGTCAGCATATTCAGTATGTTGTTCCAGCATGTGCAAGATGAACTGCTCGTGAGCTCGGGCCGTTTCAGAATCCTCAGTTAAATCATAGAATTTGACTGAGGATTTGTCATAAAGTTGTTCAAGTTTGTTGTCGGGGTCATATTGATAGGCATTACCACCCGACATGCCATTACAAACGCCTTTGCCAAAACTGCCAATATTGAGAACCGAACCATTGGTCATGTACTCGCAAGCAAAATCCCCAACACCTTCGACCACAGCCATTGCGCCAGAATTCCTTACTGCGAAACGATCTCCTGCTTCGCCATTAATGAAGGTTTTTCCACCGCTGGCGCCAAATAAGGCAAAGTTGCCAATCAGGACATTTTCGCCGGGAATTTTGTTGCCACCGCCAGGTGAGCGAACGATAATGGTACCACCGCAGGCAGTTTTGCCAACACCGTCATTGCATGTTCCGGTATGTTCCATTCGCATGCCATCATTCAGGAATGCTGCATAACTTTGGCCGGCAGAACCAGTGGTGCGTATAATAACAGTGTCTGGAGCAAAATATTTTCGACCATGTTGGTTAACATAAATGACTTTAGATTCGTTAACTTGTTGATCTGACAATTGATAAGCTAGAAGACGTTCAATATCGATCGCAGTTTGCCCGCCAACAGTTTTGTTACGGTTATTGAGTTTGTAATCTTTACCTTCAATAATAATCTGATTTTTTTTGCCTTCAATGATTTCCGATTTAACCAGCTTAATAATTTTGTCATCAATGCTGAAATCAGCTTCCAGATAAATTGGATTAGCTATTTTGACAACCTCAACTTGTCGTAACAAGAGCGTAAAATCCAGTTGTCCAATCATATCTTTATGATTAATTAAATGCAGCAGGTCAGTTTGGCCACGAATTTCTCTCAAGCTTTTATAACCTAATGAGGCAAGAATTTCCCTGACTTCGTGAGCGACATTCATAAAGAATTGTGCCAGAATTCTTGGGTCGCCCTTGAATTCTTCATGGGTTGTGGTTAATCCTGCCGGACATTTAATATTGCAGTTTTTCGCCATCACACAGCGCAGCATCATTAGTGCCGTCGTTCCAAATTCGAATGAATCCCCGCCGAGTATTGCCGATTTAACAACATCCATACCGCTTTGGTGGGCGGCACTACAGCGTAAAATTATTTTGTCTCTTAAACCGTTGGCAGCCAGCGCTTGATGAACCTCAGCGATACCTATTTCTGGTGAGCGGCCGGTGTTTTTTAGGCTGGTAACAGCCGCAGCGCCAGTACCGCCCGTATTGCCGGCAACATTAATGATATCGGCGCCTGCTTTGGCAACGCCGACGGCAATGGTGCCAATCCCTTCAGAAGAAACCAGTTTGACAACAACCCGGACACGTGCAGCTTTGGCATCATGGATAAGTTGTCCAAGGTCTTCAATCGAATAAGTATCATGATGGGGGGGAGGGCTAATCAGTTCAACTTTCGGGGTGCCGCCACGTAAAGCAGCAATTTCGACAGTTACTTTTGGTGCTGGTAATTGGCCGCCTTCACCTGGCTTTGCACCCTGAGCGATTTTTATTTCTATTTCTTCAATGTTCAAATCGGCAAGATAGCCCGCCCAAACTCCAAATCTGCCTGATGCAAACTGTTTGATTTTACTGGATCGCAAGGTATTGAAACGGCTTGAGTGCTCACCGCCTTCGCCTGAATTACTTAATGCCCCGGCAATATTGGTGCCATGTGCAACGGCTTCGTGCGCCGGGCCAATCAAAGCACCATGACTCATGGCGCCAGTGGCGAGTGAGGCGGTTATTTCATGGGCCGGTTGCACAGCTTTAAGGCTGACAGATTTATGTGGGGTATTAATATTTCTTAAGTAATGGGGTAACAGGCCGTTTTCTGGGTTTGAAATTTTAATGATGATTTGACTGTTTTTAATGGTTAAATCAAATTTTTCATCATTAAATCGGTCTTTCAGGAGTTCGGCCAGGTTGGTTAGACGCGTCTCACTTGGGTTTTCCAGAAAAACAGTGAACTCGTTAGAAGCAGGCTCCTCAACTATTAATCCGCTAATCAAGAAATTGTTATTACCTATCAGGCTTTGTTTGCCCAAAATTTTGTCAAAATCAGGTTTGCTGGAAGCTTTACTGATATCTGCAGGAAAATGCATAATATCTCTCAGAGCAGCAGGTCTTTCTTCTCTTTCCAGATACAGATTTGTTGTGAAGCTTCGATAGGCTGGTGTTACTCCAAACGCATCAATTTGTTCCGGCGTACGTTTTTCATAACTAGTATCCAGATAGGCAATATCAGAAGCAACATGAGATTTTTCTTTGGTGATATAAAGAACGGGTTCATCGGTCATGTTGATATATTCTCTGACCGCAGTGTTACCGAAAGTATGGCCCGCACCATCCTGACGCTCTTTAAATAAGCCAAGAAAAGGAATGTCTTTTTCTTCATTAACCTCGAGGGCTTTGAAATGCCATTCTGTGGCGCTGGCCGCGATATCAGCGTAACGTGCGCCGCCAACTGATGAATGGATATTTGGGAAATATGGTTTTAATCTGGGTTCTTCAGTATCGAGGTAATTGGATTCAAAAAATTCGCCACCGATATAGCTTTCGGCTGTGCATAAACCGAATTTCCCCATGGTTTTCATCAATGACTTTTCGGCAGCCTTTTGGAAGTTATTCAACGCATTTTGCTGCTCTTGCTCAGTTGTAAAGTGGCTGATGACACGGTTATGAACGCTGATGGGGCATATTGCTGATGCGCCAAAACCTAAAATTGTTGCAATATCATGAGGGCCGGCAGCTTGTCCGGTTTCTGCAATTAATGATGAATTGAAACGTAAGCCTTTATTGACCAAGTGTTGATTGGCGGCTGCGATCATTAATAAGGCGGGGATAGCAGCTTTATCCTTGCTGATGTTTGCGTCACTTAAAATGATAATGCCATGGCCGTCAATCGCAGCTTGCTCAACCAATTTGCAAATTGTGGTCAGCGCTGCTTCCAGATTGGCTTCATTTTCTTTACTGTCCTGTGAGGGGGAATAAAGCATGTCAATATCAGCAACCTTAATGGTTTTCTGATTCCGTATTTGGGCCAGTTGAGTGCGCTGAATAATTGGTGAATTGATAACCAGTTGTTTGCTCGCAGTTTTAGCGAATGTCGGTTTTGCGCCCAGAGCAACTCGCAAGGTCATGCCGTCACTTTCTCTCAAGGAATCAAGCGGTGGGTTAGTGACTTGAGCGAAACGCTGGCTAAAGTAACGGGACATGCCGCCTTCTTTGCCAGACAAAGCGTTTGGGGTAATGCCGTAACCCATGGCTGAGACTTTTTCAAGGCCGGTGTTCAACATGGGATCAAGCAGAAATTTGAAGCTTTCCTGATTCAAGGAATATGCGGTATGCTGCTGATTAATGTTGAAATATTTGTTTTCGTTTAGGTTTTTGAACTGCTCTTCCGGTAATTCATCAAGATGAACACACTTTTCAGCTAATAGTTTCTGATAATTTTGCTGTTTAGCAAGCCTGTCCATGACTTGATCGCTGGTGTAGGTCTTTCTGGTTGAATGATCAAAATACAGCATGCCGCCAGCTTCAATACGCCCACGCTTTAATACTTCAGCGGCAGGGAAATCAATTTGTCCAGCTTCGGACATGACAGCCAGGTAGTCATTGGTTTCGACAGAGCGTAATGGCCGTAAACCAAGACGATCTAGCCGCGCTCCGACACGGATGCCATCGCTAAATACCAAGGCGGCAGGCCCATCGTTTTTTTCTTCGTAAAGACTGAAATATTCCAGCATGGCGCGAACTTCAGGCGATAAGGTCGGGTCATTCTCCCAGGCTGGCGGCATCATGGCTAATACAGCCGTCACAATATCCAGTTCATCTTCATTAATTCTTCGGGTTAATGTCTGATCGAGGCGCCCGGAATCAGATTGTCCGCAAGGGAAAACAATGTGTTTGTCATGCTGTCTGGCGATAGCATTTTCGCTTAAACGATTTTTTTTGTCAGTATTAAGCTCGCCATTATGTGCCATGTAACGGAAAGGCTGGGCCATCATCGTTGCTGGAGCAGTATTGGTGGAAAAACGAGTGTGAAAAAAAAGAATGGCGATTTCATGATCTTCATCATAAAGATCAGTGAAATAAGGTATTAATTCGAATGAATTAAGCCGGCCTTTATAAACTTGAGTTCGTGAACTCATTGAAAGAGGATAAAAACCGTTCAGTTCATCACGGCTAAATCCTTCAACTTCAATATCAAGCAGGGTTTGTTGGATATATTTTTCGTATTCGTCATGAGTAGCAGAGGTTAATGCTTTCGGTTTGCCAAAAATGACTTGTTTGATTGGTAGTTGTGCTTTAATGGCGGCTTTGTTGATTTTGCTGTTATCAACGGGGATATCTCGCCAAGCGATAATTGGCAGGTGGTATTTTGTCAGATATTTTTCAACTAATTCAACGGCTGCTGAATCAAAGTGACTGTGATCCTCTGGGAAAAAGAAATTGGCCACACCAAATTCACCCAGTTTCAACTCGGACTTTTGAGTGATTTTGCGGAAAAACTTCAAAGACAAATCAATGTTTACCCCCGCGCCATCGCCAATGCCTTCTGCGCTCATGCCGCCGCGATGCGGGATTGTGCATAAAGCTTCGTTAGCCAAGGTTAATAGCTGGTGGGTTTGTTTGCCATATTTATGGGTAATGAATCCTACGCCGCAACTATCTTTTGTCAGTTCGGGGTTATGAAGCATTGGTTGTTTTTTGGATTTTTGGGTGTTAGCCATATTCATTATGCCGAGATACAGTTAGCTGTTATTTAACAGGCTTAAATTTAAGTGAAAACTCTCTATCTTAACATGGGCTTAAGGTGTTTGTCATTTTCTAAAAATTAAGTTATTTGGGTATTTTTTCGAATGCTCGACTATCCACTCAGCGAAATCAACCTGAATAAATCGAAAAAAAGTGTTAATTGATTTGACTTTTATTGGGGAAAGAATAGAAGAATATTGAGTTTTTTTAATTTGACAATAGTTATACTGCGCGCGGTCACGACTACGGATTTCTAACGACTGAGTTTTTGCCGATAGCTGCGTTACTAAAACAGTTGCGTAGCTTGCTATGCACCAGTTTTAGTGCCTTGCTCTCGGCATAAATCAATGCGCTATAAATTCCGCATTCGTAACCGCGCGAAGTATATCTTAAATATCAGTAATAATTTCCGCATTCACAATAGCTAAAGTATTCGCTGGGATAATTTGATTTGCCAAAGATTTTTTTTCGGGGTTGATTAAAGTGAAAACACGTAAATAATTGGGTGTGTAGCCAAAAATCTTGATGCGCCCGTCTTGTTGTAAGTCAGTTTGGCCTTCCCACAACACTGGAAAGCTTTCCCCAAGATTTTGCTGTTGGAATTCGGTCTTCATCGTTTTAGCCAGTTGATGCAATTGCTGACTACGGCGTTTTTTAATCTCGTTAGGCACTTGATTTGGTAATGTTGCGGCCTTGGTTCCTTGTCTTGGCGAGTAGCTGAAGATATGGATGTGACCAAAACCAGTTTGTTGAATAAAATCATAGCTTTCTTGCCATTCCTGTTCAGTTTCACCTGGAAAGCCGACGATAATGTCCGTGGTTAAATTAAAATGCGGGATTTGCTCTCTTGCTTGACGGACAATCTTACTGAATTCTTCTGTTTTGCAACGTCTGGCCATTCTTCTAAGAACGGTATCAGAACCGCTTTGCAAAGGCAGATGTAAATGGGGCATTAATCTTTGGTTTTCAAATAGCTGAAAAAAATTTTCGGGTAGATCCCAGGGCTCCAGTGATCCAAGCCGGATTCTTGGAATGTCGGTTTCAGCTAGAATGGTCTGCAATAATTCTGACAAATGACTATTGATATCCGAGCCATAACCGCCCAGATGTACGCCGGTGAGAATAATTTCCTTGATTCCCTGTTCGGCTAGATGATTGATTTCATCAACAATGGTTTTAACTGGTCGACTTTGTTCCTCGCCTCTTGCAATAGTCACAATACAAAATGTACAACGATAGCGGCAACCATCCTGTACTTTGACAAAGGCACGTTGTCGGCCTCTACTAAAAAGTGAAATTCCTCCCGGTTCAGTCGCCATATTTGGCATACTGACAAGATTCAATTCGGAGAGTGTCTTATCAACCAGTTGATTTTTTTCTCGATTGCTAATTACTAGATCAACACCCATTAACTCAGATGCTTCATCCTGATTTAAAGTGGCATAACAGCCACTGACCACCAGTTTGGCAGCAGGATTATCACGATGTATACGGCGAATTAATTGCCGTGATTTACGTGCGGCATCTTGTGTAACTGCACAAGAATTAATGACAATTAAGTCGGCTCGACCTGACTCTCGAGTAATTTGATGGCCGGCATTTTGAAAGCCCTGCGCCCAGGTTTCCAATTCTGCTTCGTTAAGGCGGCAACCTAATGTTCTAAGATGGATTTGCATTAGCCAAAAAACCAATATGCGACAAAAATGGCGGCGAGTATGCCGGAAAAATCGGCTATTATCCCACAAGCTGCTGCATGACGAATATTTTTAATGTCGACCGATCCAAAATAAACGGCTAATACATAAAAGGTCGTTTCTGTACTACCCTGAACGATCGATGCCAAACGTCCTGCAAATGAATCTGCGCCGTGGGTCTGCATGGTGTCCACCATCATGGCGCGAGCGCCACTGCCACTAAAAGGTTTCATCAATGCCGTGGGTAGTGCATCGATAAAACGATCATCCCATGATAGCCAGTGAACCAATTGCCGGATGCTGTTTGCGATGAGATCAAGTGCGCCACTGGCACGAAAAACACCAATGGCGACGAGCATGGCAACCAGATAGGGAATTATGTTAATCGCAGTTTTAAAACCTTCCTTGGCGCCATCAATAAAAGCTTCATAAGCATTGATGCGTAACCAGGCAGCCCGAGATATGAAAATGATCACTAGACTGAATAAAATTACATTACTGACAAGGCTGGACTGTTGCAGCATTTGTTGTTGTTCCAGGCTGGAAAAATAGCCTATCACTCCAACAATTAATGCAGTAAAACTACCAAGATAGGCCATGATGACTTTATCCATCAAATTGATTTTTTGGACACTGGCTACGGCAAATAAACCTGCCAAGGTGGAAATGTAGGTGGCAATCAGGATAGGAATAAATACATCAGTTGGGTTTTCAGCATTAAACTGGGCGCGATAAGTGAAAATGGTCACAGGAAATAAGGTGACAGCAGAAGTATTGATGACCAGAAACAGGATTTGTGCATTGCTGGCAGTATCAGGAGATGGATTCAAGGATTGTAATTCTCTCATCGCTTTAATACCCAGTGGCGTGGCAGCATTATCCAGACCTAAAGCATTGGCAGAGATATTCATTACAATAGAGCCCAATGCCGGATGGTTTTTGGGAACTTCAGGCATTAATTTGGAAAATAGTGGCGTTAATCCGCGAGTTAATAAATCAACAAATCCACTGCGTTCGCCAATTTTCATGATACCCAACCACAAAGACAATACACCGGTTAAGCCAATAGAAATTTCAAAAGCGGTTTTGGCCAGTTTAAACATGGCCGACATGATTTGAGCAAATACTTGCTGGTCACCAAGCACCAGAAGCTTGAAAGCGGCAGTGACAAAGGCGGTGAGAAAAAAGAAAATCCAGATGATGTTTAGCACTGGTAAATTATAGCAGTGTCGTAGATTTTCTGGTGCTCGTCAATTATAAGCCCTCTCCAGCAGGAGAGGGCTTTTTTTGAAAAAAGACAGGGGATTAGCTTTTAAGGATTTTCAACACTTCCTGCAAACTGTCATTGGCATCGCCAAATAACATGCGGGTGTTATCCATGACAAACAATGGATTACCCACGCCTGCATAGCCGGAAGCCATGCTTCTTTTTAGTACAATCGTCGTCCCACCTTTCCAGCATTCGATAACCGGCATGCCTGCAATGGGGCTGTTGGGATCGTCAAGTGCTGACGGATTGACAATATCATTTGCGCCGATGACAATGCTGACATCAACGTTAGGGAAATCATCATTGATTTCGTCCATTTCATAAACGATATCGTAAGGCACTTTGGCTTCCGCTAAAAGTACGTTCATGTGGCCAGGCATTCTTCCGGCAACTGGGTGTATGGCAAAACGTACATTTTTTCCTTTGTCGCGTAGCAATTTGGTCAGCTCATTGACTGTATGTTGAGCTTGTGCAACGGCCATACCGTAGCCAGGAATAATCATGATATTTCTGGCATCAAGCAATAAATTAGCTGTTTCCGTTGGTTCAATTGGAGAAACTTCTCCCTCAACAACAGCTGCTTCGCCGCCAGATTCGGTGCCAAAACCGCCAGCGATTACGCTGAGAAAATGTCGGTTCATAGCGCGGCACATGATATAGCTCAAAATTGCACCACTGCTACCTACCAGCGCGCCAGTAACAATCAATAAATCGTTGCTGAGCATAAAACCAGTGGCTGCAGCGGCCCATCCTGAATAACTGTTTAGCATGGAAACCACTACCGGCATATCGGCGCCTCCAATAGCCATCACCATGTGAACGCCAAATGCCAGTGCAATAATGGTCATTAAAATTAATGCCCAAGTGCCACCACCGGTTTCAGCACTTTCGAGAAATTGCAGACACAACCAGATTGAAGCGACCAGTAAACCAAGATTAAGCCAATGCCGACCCGGTAATAAAACCGGGCTGCCGCTGATGCGACCACTTAATTTACCAAACGCAATGACTGATCCAGAAAAGGTCACAGCACCGATCAAAATACCAAGATAAATTTCAACCTCATGGATGCTTTTTTCTACCCCGGTTAATGTGGCAGCCGGGTCGATAAAATTGGCATAGCCAACCAGAACTGCAGCCATTCCAACCAGACTGTGCATGATTGCAACAAGTTCAGGCATTTGGGTCATTTCAACCATTTTTGCTGCCTGGGAGCCAATAGCACCGCCAATAAGCAACGCTAGAATAATGACCACATAGGAATTGACTGCATCGCTCATAATGGTGGCGACAATAGCAATTGCCATGCCGAGCATGCCGTAAAGATTGCCGCGTCTTGCAGTTTCCTGATGACTTAAACCACTGAGACTTAAAATAAAAAGAATCGTGGCGGCGATGTAGGACATTGTAACGAGACCTTGAGACATTTTGTTAACCTCCTTATTTTCTAAACATTTCAAGCATTCGCCGAGTCACTAGAAAGCCACCGACAATGTTGATAGATGCGATTAAAATTGCTAATCCGGACAATATAGTTATTAAAATGCCAGGGGAGGAAATTTGTACCAATGCGCCGATAACAATAATGCCACTGATTGCGTTGGTCACGCTCATTAATGGCGTATGCAGGGAAGGAGCAACATTCCAGATCACTTGGTAGCCGATAAAACAGGCTAGTACAAATACTGTGAAATGCGACATAAATGATGGCGGCGCAGTCGATCCTACAGCATATAAAAGCGCACCGACTATGGCCAAAGGTAAAAACTGTTTTACAGGTTCCGGCAATAGCGATTTCTGTTCTGGTTTTTCCTCAACGGCTGCCGGTCTTTCAGCTTGAGGAGCCGGCGCCGCAGAAAGTTTGGGCGGTGGCGGTGGCCAGGTGATTTCACCTTCCTTTATAACCGTTGCACCACGAATCATTTCGTCATCCATATTGACGACGATCTCGCCATTTTTTTCCGGACACAGTTCGGCTAATAGATGACGTAAATTAGTACCATAAAGCTGACTGGATTGAGCGGCCATACGGCTGGGTAAATCAGTGTAGCCAATGATGGTGACGCCGAATTTGGTGATGACTTTGTCTGCTCTGGTGAGCTTGCAATTACCACCTTGTTCCGCAGCCAGATCAACGATAACACTGCCGGGCTTCATTGACTCAACCATTCCTTTGGTAATGAGTTCTGGTGCAGGTTTGCCGGGAATTAACGCAGTGGTGATAATAATGTCAACGTCCATCGCTTGACGTGCAAACAGAGCCATTTCTGCTTCAATGAATTCCTTGCTCATGGTTTTTGCGTAACCGCCAGTTCCTGAGCCATCTTCTTCAAAGTCCAGCATCAGGAATTCAGCATCCATACTTTCTACTTGTTCCTTAACTTCAGGACGAGTATCAAAAGCCCGGACAATGGCACCTAAACTTTTGGCGGTACCGATTGCGGCCAATCCGGCAACACCGGCTCCAATGACTAGTACTTTTGCAGGCGGGATTTTTCCAGCGGCCGTGATTTGACCAGTGAAAAACCGGCCAAAATGTTCGGCAGCCTCAATGACCGCCCTGTAACCGGCAATATTAGCCATTGAACTTAAGGCATCACATTTTTGCGCCCTGGAAATTCGTGGAATACAATCCATAGCTAACACAGTGGCTTTCTTTTTTGCCAGTGTATCCATTAATTCCTTATTCTGGGCGGGCCAGATAAAGCTGATCAAATTGCCTTTTTCAGGTAATAATTCAGTTTCTTCAACGCCAGATGCAGGGTGCTTTTCTGGTGGTCTGACTTTAAGAATCAGATCGGTAGTTGACCATAATTTTTTGGTATCTGAAATGATTTCCGCGCCTGCTTCCTGATATTCTTCGTCAGAAAAATTTGCATCTTTCCCTGCGCCTTTTTCAATGCTAACGGAAAACCCCAGCTTTTTTAGTTGCTCAGTGACATTCGGTGTAATAGCTACCCGTTTTTCTCCCGGGTGTATTTCTTTTGGTATACCGATTTTCATTTTTTTTCCTCATGACTTGCGGTGTTGTGTGAAATACAGCTGTTTATTATTTTTTCAGGAGTTTCGTTTTCAATACACACCCAGTCTTAAAAAAGAGTGTGTTGAAAAAGCTCCGGTGATGAGCTTATGGTATTAAGCTCGATTAATCAACTGGATTTTAGGTGATTTAACAGAGGGAGATAGTCATGTTCACTTAAGTTGGTATGCTAAGCTTTAGCCAATGATGAAAAAATTAATTTATAGTCAATTATGAAAGTATTAATTGTCGACGATAGTAAATCCATTAGAGAATATATTTCTGAATGTATTGTAGCGCTTGGTCATCAGCCATTTTTTGCTGAAAATGGCAAGAAAGCGGTAAAATTTGTAAAGTGTAATGAAGTTGATTTGATTATGATGGATGTCGAAATGCCTGATATGAATGGCTATGAAGCAACCAAAAAAATCAGAATAATTCTCAATGAAGAATGGATACCCATTATTTTTATTACCAGCAAAATTGATGAGGATTCTTATACCGAAGGAATATTGGCTGGCGCTGACGCTTATATACCCAAGCCCATTAAGCCGTTGCATTTGCAATTGCAAATTATGGCTATGCAAAGAATATACGATACTCGACAGAAACTGAAATTGGCGCAGCAGCAACTAGAGGAAGCGAATGAAAAATTACTAAAAATTTCTCTGGTGGATGAATTAACCGGTTTAGCAAATCGACGTAATTTTGATCAACACCTGGAAAAGGAATATAGATTGGCGCAGCGGGAAAAGAAGCCTTTGTCAGTGGTTATTTGCGATGTCGATTTTTTTAAGATTTATAATGATACTTATGGTCATATTGAAGGTGATAAATGTTTGGCAAATATCGCTGCAGCAATTGCCAATGTCCCGAAAAGACCCACAGATTTAGCATGTCGATACGGGGGCGAGGAATTCACTGTAATTTTACCGAATACTGATTTGCAGGGAGGGTTATTTATCGCTGAAAAAATCAGGCAAGCTGTTGCGGAACAAAAAATACCTCACAGTGGCTCAGATATTGCCCCTAATGTAACTTTGAGTTTAGGATTGGCAACATATACCGGGCAATATAAGTCTGCTGAGAAAATAACCATAGCCGCAGACGCTGCTTTATATCGTGCCAAAGACAAAGGCAGAAACCGAGTCGAATCAGCTTGATTGTTTCATGACAAGCTATTCTTCTCGTGACTTTTTAGCTAAAGATTTTATTGAAACCGAGGAAGGGTTGGTTTTTGCAGTTGTTGAAAATGGTACGGAACAGGGCAGAGTTCTTTGTTTTTTGCGTTATCACAGAACATCATCAGGCTGGCAAAAACTGACAACTCATCAAGCCAATGCACTTCTTGAAAATCAATTTTCAGATTATCTTTATTATTCAGTATCAAAAGATGCTCATTTACATGCGGTACCTGTAAGAAAAATATGTAAACATCTTTTGCCGGAAAAGCAACTGCAACTACTTTTACAAAAAGTTCCGGGTGATCCAGTGATTAGTGATTTGCAGCAACTTTGTTGGCTGCTGGCTGAAACAGGATTAATAATCGAACAAGTTGGTGTTACTGGATCATTATTGATAAATGCTCAGAAAAAAGCTTCAGATATTGATTTAGTGATTTATGATCGGGATGATTTTTTTCAGGCCAGAAACAGTATCAGAAAATTGATTTATGCAGGCAAGTTGTTTTCTTTATCCAAGGGAGATTGGCGTGAAGCGTATCAGCGTCGCGGTTGTGAACTCAGTTTTTCGGAATATGTTTGGCATGAACAGCGAAAACTCAATAAGGCAGTCATTAATCAACGAAAATTTGATATAAGTTTTGTCGATTCGAACAAAGTAGTGGCAAATAGTCGGTTTAACAAGATTGGCTCCGTCAAGATTCAAGCTTTAGTAACCAATGACAGGCGAGGATTTGATTATCCAGCTGAGTTGGAAATTGATGCAGCGCAAGCTCAAGTCGTTGTTAGCTATACTGCAACATATACCGGGCAAGCCTTTACCGGGGAAAAAGTAGAAATTTCCGGATTATTGGAGCAAGCCAGTAACGGCAGTTGTCGGATTGTTGTCGGTTCCAACAGAGAAGCGGAAGGTGAATATATCAAGGTGCTTCAATAATGAATTTACCTGATTTTAGAGCAGTTATTATGGATATGGATGGCTTGGTCCTGGACACCGAAAAGACTTATTTTCTGGCTTGGCAAGAAGCTGCAAAAAACATGGGGTTTACGTTGACAAATGATTTTTGCCGCTCATTAACAGGTCAACCCTTTCAGCAGGTAGAACGCTTGATAGTCAATGAATTAGGTGGGGCATTCAAGCTTGAGTCATTCAGGGAATTAAGCAGTAAATATTGGCATAAAATAGTTTCTGAGGATGGAATAGCTGTCAAAGATGGATTTTATTCGTTATTGAAGGTTCTTCAGCAATATAATATCCCTTATAGTCTCGCCACTAACAGCTATTTGGAAAATGCAGTTGAATGTTTAAAACTTGCTGGAATAATTGAATATTTTCCGCATATTGTTGCCAGAGATCAGGTAAGAAATGCTAAGCCGGCGCCGGATATTTTTTTGCAAGCCGCAAAGGTCTTAAAGGTGGCCATTGAAGAAATTTTAGTTGTTGAGGATTCTGATATTGGCGTACAGGCTGGTAAATCAGCAGGCGCATTTGTAATATTAATACCATCGAAGCCTTATGATAAATGCTATTCAGAGCATATAAGGCTAAAAAGTTTAGCCCGGTTAGCAGAAATGATAGAGCATAAAAGATCCAGGCATAGCGTATAATACGGCTACATTTTCAAATTTTGTTTTACCTGTCTTGAAATCAAAAATATCAAAGCTGACTATCATTGCTCCTGCAAGATTGCATATGGGGTTTATTGATTTAAGTGGTGCATTGGGGCGTCAGTTTGGCAGTATTGGCCTGGCTCTGAATGAAATTTATACCCAATTAATTATTAAGCGATCCGATCAATTCAAAGTGATTGGTAATTCTGCTGCACGGGCAGAACAATGCGCTGAATCTATATGTTCTAAACTGGATTTGCCCAAAACCTTTCAAATTGAAGTTGCAGCTGCGATTCCTGAGCATGTGGGGTTGGGTTCAGGAACACAAATGGCACTAGCGGTTGGCTTGGCTTTAAATGGTTTTTATGATTTAGGGCTTAAGATCAGAGAAATTGCTGCATTGACAGCACGAGGCAGGCGTTCAGGTATTGGAATTGGAGTGTTTGAACAAGGTGGGTTGGTCGTGGATGGGGGGCGAGGCGAAAAAACCATCATACCTCCAATTATTTCACAGCTGAAAATACCAGAAAACTGGCGGTTTATTCTGATTTTTGACCGTAGAGGTCAAGGGTTGCACGGTGAACAAGAAGTTTCAGCCTTTAAAAAACTTCCTACTTTCTCTCAGCAGGAAGCGGCACGACTTTGCTATTTGTTGATGATGCAGGGATTACCTGCAGTTGTTGAAAAAGATATTAACAGTTTTGGTGATGTTATTAGCCAGCTACAACAATCCGTTGGAGAGCATTTTGCACCAGTGCAAGGGGGCGTTTTCACTAGTTCGGAAGTTGATCAGGCTATGCAATGGCTTAAAGAAAAAGGAGTCGTTGCCATTGGTCAGACTTCATGGGGACCAACCGGGTTTTGTGCAGTTGATGATCCTGCCCAGGCGGAGTTGTTGAAAGAAGGCTTGGAACAACAATTTTCCGGAAGTGAAAACTTGCACTTTATGGTTGCTAGCGCCAGAAACTGCGGTGGTGAAGTGATTGCCGGATAGTTTTCTTTTGGTGATCGCAACATCCGGGCGGATGTTGGCAAAGCAACTGCAGCAGGTTGGGTTTCGACCGTTGGTGATTGATCTTTTTGCGGATCAGGATACTTGCCAGATTGCAGATGATATAAGAAAAGTTCATGCATTAACGGTGGAAGAAATAACACCCGCAATTGATGAGTTGCAGCGGATTTATCCAGTTAAAAACGTCATTTATGGCAGTGGCTTTGAAAAGCACCCGCAAACCCTGTTTTTTTTGCAGGAAAAATTTAATTTGCTGGGTAACGCGCCAGAGGTGTTCAAAAAAGCTCAAGACAAGGCGGGTCTGTTTGAGGTTTTGAGCAAGCAAAATATTCGCTTTCCGGAAGTGAGTTTTTCCAGGCCTGATTCAGGAGTCTGGTTGTTTAAGCCTTTTCAAAGTGAAGGTGGTTGCGGAATTTTTGTTGATAATTTTGATGATAGTCACCATCAGCAAGGATATTGGCAGCAATATCAACCTGGAGAAGTTGTCTCGGCTGTTTTTTTTGTTGATGGCAAAAATGCCGAAATCATAGGATTTAACCGGCAATGGTCAATTATATTAGAGCGTGGTCAAGAATTTGTTTTTTCTGGTGTTTGCAATCAGGCGGAAATATCAGCAAAAAATCAGCGAATAATTGCTGAATGGGTTGCTGCGCTGACTGCTCATTTTGGATTAAAAGGAATAAACGGGATTGATTTTATTGTGCATCAGAATCAATGTTATTTTCTGGAGATCAATCCAAGACCGACTGCCAGTGTTGAGTTGTATCCGGCAGAATTTGTCGCAGCACATGCGGGATGGTTGTCAAAAAAAACGATAGTCAGGAATCAAATCAGCGGATACCAAATTATTTATGCAAAGGCTGATTGTCGGATACCAGAAAAGATTGAATGGCCGCGTTGGGTTCAGGATAGGCCAAAATGTAATACAATTATTCATAAATACCAGCCATTATGCAGTATTATCGCCAGTGGAGTAGATTCGGATCAGGTATTGTCTGTGCTGGCGACAAGACAAAAAATAGTAGAGAACATATTTCAAAAGGAAACTTAACATGCAATATAAAACAAGCGTAAACAAACATGCCCGGCCTTTAGTCAAAGAACTAATTGAAAATGCAGACAAACTGAGGGTGGCAATTCAAACTCTTGACAATGGTTGTACGATCGTTGATGCCGGAATTAGCGTTCCAGGAGGTCTTGAATCCGGTCGAATTATTGCTGAAATTTGTTTGGGCGGTTTGGGCCATGTTTCGCTTTCTCACAGCTCTTATACAAAAAATTGGCCACTGATGATCAATGTGCATACTGTGAATCCGGTATTAGCTTGTCTGGGAAGTCAATATGCCGGCTGGAGTTTATCGCATGAAAAATATTATGCTCTGGGTTCTGGTCCGGCACGGTCTATTTGTGTCAAGGAAGAGCTGTTTGCTGAATTGGATTATAAAGACGAAGCTAGTGAAACAGTCATTGTTATTGAAAACGATAAAATTCCGCCGGTAGAAATTGTTGAAAAAATTGCCAGTGCATGTGGTTTAAAACCTTCGGCTTTAACTGTCATTGTAACGCCTACCAGTAGTATCGCGGGTGGGTTTCAAGTAGTTGCAAGGGTTTTGGAAGTTGCCATGCATAAAGCCCATGCGCTGCATTTTCCATTGCAAGATATTATTGACGGTAGCGGCAGTGCGCCATTATGCCCTCCTCATCCGGATTTCATCAAGGCGATGGGTCGTACCAATGACGCAATTTTATTTGCCGGACAAGTGCATTTGTTTGTTAAAGGCGGTGATGAAGCAGCGGAAAAACTGGCAAAGGAATTGCCCAGTTCGACTTCTAAAGATTATGGTAAGCCATTTGCTGAAGTATTTAAGGAATATGAATATGATTTCTTTAAAATTGACGCAATGCTGTTTAGCCCCGCCAGTGTTATTGTTACTGCTGTGGAATCTGGAAAAAGCTTTCGTGCTGGAAAGTTGGATGAGGCGTTGCTCGACAAATCATTTGGCGGCTAATTTTTATGGGGCAAATTGCAATTTTTACTGATGATCCGGGATGGCATGGCGCCCAACTGCGCCATGCTTTTGCAGAACAGGGATTTGTCGCTCAATATGTTTCTCTAACGGAATGCAAAATTGCCCTCGATTCAGGTTCGTTGCCAGTTAATATACCGGGATTTGAGCAAAAATTACCGGATGCTGTTTTTGTACGGGGTGTACCCGGGGGTTCGCTTGAGGAAGTAGTGTTTTATCTGGATATTTTGCATGTACTGAAATTATTGCATATTCCGGTTTACAATGA
Organism: Methylomonas sp.; assembly: GCA_026989395.1. Lineage (GTDB taxonomy): Bacteria > Pseudomonadota > Gammaproteobacteria > Methylococcales > Methylomonadaceae > JALSJK01. The sequence goes on along the minus strand of JALSJK010000072.1, from coordinate 23,312 downwards.
TGGCAGGGTGATAGAAAAAAGCGTGGACAAGGCTATGACCAGTTTTTTGTTAAAACAGGCAGGCTTGCCAACGCCCCCAACCTGGGTAGTGCGCGATCGGACTGAAGCCGTAGCAATTGCAGAACATCAATTGCAGAGCGGCTATAAGTTAGTCACCAAGCCTCTGTTTGGTTCGCAAGGGGAAGGTATTCGGCGAATCGAAAAAATGACCGATCTATTTTGGCTGGCCAGTAGCAAAGGGATTTATTATCTGCAGCGTTTTGTTGATTCCGGAACTTCAGGTTATTCAGATTGGCGAATTTTTGTTATTGATGGAAAAGTAATCGCTGCAATGCGACGACACGGCGTTTGCTGGTTAAATAATGTCGCCCGCGGTGCTCGCTGTGAAGTGGTCCCTGTTGACAAGGAAATGTCCCGGCTGGCTTTGCAGGCAACTCGGGCTTTAAAAATGGATTATGCAGGGGTGGATATTATTCGTGACCGCAAAGGTCATTTTCAGATTATTGAAGTCAACAGTATTCCAGCGTGGAAAGGGTTGCAAGGTGTCTGTCAGGTTGAGGTTGCCAGACTTCTGGTTGATGATTTAATAACCCGACATTTGCCTAATAAAAAATCTTTAATCGAAGTTGCTTCGTGAAGCACATAACTCATAGACAGTTAGTTTCGGCCTATTTTCAAGCCTGTGAAGTCGATGTGCAGGCATTTAAGCCAGGTAATGTCAGTGTTTATTCTGATGGCCATGACATGACGGTTGAAGATTTCAGGGTGAGTGCGCAAGTCAGTGCCGATCCCATTTGCAATCCAGATTATTCATTGGGTGAAAAAATCTATCATGCAGTCAAGCAGACTCGAAGTGCGGTGGGCTGTAATACTAACCTGGGAATAATTTTATTATGTGCACCGTTGATTTGTGCAGTACAAAAAAACCCTAAAAAACTTTCGTTACAACAATCTCTTGCACAAATCTTAAAAACAACTACAGTTAATGATGCGATATGGGCATTTAGAGCAATAACGCTTGCTTCACCTGGTGGATTAGGGAAATCGGATGATCAGGATGTCAAAAACATACCTGAAGTTAATCTGACACAGGCGATGGCAATTGCTGCAGAAAAGGATCGAATTGCTCTTCAATATACAACTAATTACGCGGATGTTTTTAATTTCGCACTTTTAAAGTATAATAAAAGCTTCGATCGATTTGGCGACAGAAACTGGGCTGCTGTGGCAGTATTCGCTGGTTTGCTTAGCCGATATCCTGATAGCCACATCGAACGGAAATATGGCAATCAGCACTCCCCGATAGTATTAAAAACAATGGCTGTAGTTGAAGCGGAGCTGTTTAGTGTTAAAAAACCTGAACATCTTGAAGCTATGCTTTACGACATAGATCAAGACTTCAAGGCTAAGGGTATTAATCCTGGCACTTCCGCAGATATGACAGTAGCAACCATATTTGTAGCACTATTGCGGGAACTGGCAGGTGAAAATTGCATGGACATTTAACATGTCGATTCAATAACTTTTTATTTAATTTCTTCTGAGGAAAAAACAAGCATGTCTAAAATCAATACATTACGTGTGGGCGAATCATTAGTGGGTGACGGAAATGAAGTCGCGCATATCGATTTAATGATTGGTCCTCGCGGTTCTGCTGCGGAAACTGCATTTGCAAACTGCTTAACTAACAACAAAGATGGTTTTTCAAGCCTGTTGGCTGTTATTGCGCCTAATCTGATGGTTAAGCCTGCAACAGTTATGTTCAACAAAGTAACAATTAAAGGCGCTAAGCAAGCTGTTCAAATGTTTGGCCCTGCACAACGTGGTGTGGCAATGGCTGTTGCTGACTGCGTAGAAAACGGTACTATTCCTGCTGCTGAAGCGGATGATTTGTTCGTTTGTGTTGGTGTTTTCATCCACTGGTTGGCGGAAGACGATGACAAAATCCAGAAATACAACTATGCGGCGACTAAAGAAGCACTAGAGCGTGCTGTTAGAAATTCGCCTTCTATAGAAAAAGTCCTTGAGAAGAAAGATACTGCAGTACATCCTTTTGCTTCTGAAGAATAATTTTTCTATGGCCTTGTCAATATATATTGGCAAGGCATAGTTTAGTTATACAATTGTGTGACTATAAAATACCCCGTTTTTCGGGGTATTTTTTTGCTTGAAGATTTTTGATGTCCTGTGCTGTTATTGCGCCATTGTGCAAGGCAGTTGCAACAAGAGCATGATGGATGCCCATTTTTTTTAATATAGAAAGATCGGCGCTATTTCTGATTCCTCCAGCAGCCACAAAGGTTTTGTTTGCATGGTTTTCACAATAATTAAGTAATTGTGAAATTGCTGGTCCATTATTACTGCCGACATGCCCAAGTGTCATAATAATAATTATATCAGGCCAATATTCAGGATTTTCAAACAGTATTGTAGGGCCTATTGGTTTGTCAGTAGAAAAATCCAATGAAAGTACAAAGTTTTTTTTTGATTTTTTCAATAAATTGACATCTTGTTTCTTGCAGGATTCGCTCGCAATGACTGGCGTATAATTTTTCTGGACAAAAAAATGAATCGGGGATTTTAGTCCAGCATCAATCCAAAAATGGATCTTATTAAAAAGACGTAAAACTTTATTAAGTAAATTGTCATGGCTGCCAAGTCCTGTTAAGGCATTTAGGTCAGCAATATAAAAGTGTTTGAAAGGATAAAGTGTCAGAAAGGCACAAATAACATCAAAAATATCCGATGATTGGCACAGCATTGAGTCAACAGGTCGGTATTGGTTACGATTTCCCATGCGAGCATGGACAACTTTACCATCTTTTAAATCAATAACGGGTATGACGTTCATAATCCACTTCTCAGCATTACCAGAATGAAAATTTTCGTTTTTGAATTCATTACCGGCGGTGGTTTGAGAAAACAACCATTACCGGAAAGTTTAGCCAACGAAGGGGAGTTAATGTTGCAGGCATTAATCAGCGATCTTTCCCAGATCCCCCAATCTGAATTATACATTACTCGTGATTCGAGACTACCGGATCAACTTTTTCATCGGTTTGAAAATGTCGAAATAATTAAAATCACCCAAGATTCAGAAATTCAAAGTATTTTTGCTGAACTTTGTCGTCAATGCGATGCTGTTTGGCCTATTGCTCCGGAATCTGACAACGTACTACTTGATTTTTCTAGAATAGTTGAAAGTTCAAGTGCGAGACTATTAAATTCAGCGGCTGGAGCCGTAAAGCTGGCTGGAAATAAACTTTTAACATATCAGTTATTAACAGACTCTAAAATTTCAGTTATTAATACACAAAAATTATCTGATTTTCAATGGTTGGACACTGAAATTTATGTAATCAAGCCAAATGATGGCGTTGGTTGTGAAAATTGTTTTTTGATCAATAACCAGGAGCAATTAAAGCGAGTGGTTACGCTGCTTGAAGAGCCGGATGATTATATTGTTCAGCCATTTATTCAGGGCCGCGCCATCAGTTTGTCTTGTTTGTTCAAAAATTCTCGAGGATGGCTGATTTGTGTTAATGAACAAAAAATCAATATCGTGGGGCAGAAGCTTTCATTGGAAGCTTGCGAAGTAAATATTGCCATGAAAAAATCAGAAAACTTAATCAATATTATTGACGATATTGCTCAAGCAATACCAGGGCTGTGGGGGTATGTTGGGATTGATTTAATTGATACGGGTAATGGTTATGTTTTTCTCGAAATTAATCCTCGTTTAACAACTTCTTATGCAGGAATCAAACAGGCGCTTGGACTTAATGTTGCTGCGAATGTTTTTCAATTGATTGCGGGTGAACCCGATTTAAAAGTATTTGTGGAGGATGTTGCGGTTTCAGTGTCTATAAATTCCGCATCCGTGACTGCGCGAAGTATAAAATAAGTGCAAATTTTCGTAGAAAATCCAGAAATTATTTTAGCTGCCTTTCTTCAACTTTTCCATCCTTGCCGATTAATATTGTAGTGGCCAAGTTTGTGAAAATGCCATGTTCAACAACGCCAGGTAATCCGTTTAGATGTTCGTTCAGCAAGGGGGTGCTAATTTCAGTATCGAATGTCATATCCAACACCAGGCTGCCATGAGCAGTAATTGCAACGTTATCTTCATTGGCGTTAAGGCGTAAATTGCCAGTTCCTCCCATTTCTTCTAAGTTATTCTTCACGAGCTGCCAAGCGAAAGGCATGACTTCAATTGGAATGGCAAATTTTTCTCCGATACGGTTGACCAGTTTGCTTTGGTCAACCAATACCAGAAATTGTTGAGATGCTGTAGCCAGGATTTTTTCTTTAACTAAATCCGAGCCTCTGCCTTTCAGTAAGGTGCCATCAGGGCTGACTTCATCAGCCCCGTCAACATAAAGATCAAGGTGCGACAATTGTTCAATAGACTGAACAGATAGTCCTAATTGTTTGGCTTTAATAAAGCTAATGACAGAGCTGGAGACTGTTGTTATTTGTAATTTTTCATTATTTTGCCGTTCAGCCAAGGCTTCAATAAAGTAATTGGCAGTTGATCCAGTTCCCAGACCAACAATCATGCCGTTTTTTACCGCATTGGCAGCTTCGCATGCAGCCAGTTGTTTGTCATTCATTGTTTAATTCAAGTTCTGAAAGTGAAGTTATTGTTCTTCGGTTTTTTCGCCATTCATGCTTTTTATTTTTTCCAGCATTTCTTCGGCATGGCCTTCATGGTTAACGCCATAATGGACATCTGCCAAATTTCCTTGTTTATCAATAATGAAAGTCGAGCGGAGTATCGCCATTTTTTTTATGCCGTTCTTTTCTTTCTCTCGCCAGACATCATAGCTTTCACAGAGTTCTCCTGAGGTATCAGCGAGTAAGTCGACTTTTAATCCATATTTTTCGATGAATTGAGTATGGCTGTCGCAGGAATCTTTACTGACGCCAATTACCACGGTATCACGTTTGGCAAATTCTTCTGCCAGTTTGGTAAAATCATTTGCTTCAATAGTGCAGCCAGGTGTGTCGTCTTTCGGATAAAAGTATAAGACAATATTTTTTTCTCCGGCAAAATCTGCAAGAGAAATCATTTCATTATTTTGGTTGTAAGACCTGAACATTGGTGCTGATTGCTGTGCTTCTAACATACATAAACTCCTGAATACTTATTGTGTATGGGATAGATCATTACCCTAACATAGTAAGGACAAGAAAGAGAAATTCTTGTCCTCAATGAAATGTGCTGCTTTTTATAAAAAAATTATAAATAATCAAGGATTAAAAACAAGATAACCGTTAATCCGAGACCACAATGAATAACACCTTTAATGCTGGCCATGAGACCCATTTTTCCGCAAGCCGGTAATTTTTTGCAAACACTGATATTTTTGACAGCGGGATAAGCGCCATTTAGCTCAAGAACCAGAATGATCACGGCAGCCACAATGAAGGCTAATGCACTAAAGCTATGGGGATAATGGGAGGATGCGCCCATAAAAAATAGCATCGGAATAGAAAACAAAGTGTTGGTTCGCGAGGCGAGTCCTGCTGCCGCCAATGCATCCGCTGCCTCCGGCAATGCTTTTCCCCCAGCGGATACTGCTTCGGCTGAAGCAATGACAACTTTCTGGTTTGGCCAGATTATTAACCAAACATTTAGGAACATAAAAACACCAAGTAATGCGCCGACATAGATATCCATCGACATGCCGCCGCCACGCAGGCCAAAAATGGCCAGCCCGGTTATTAATGTTGCTGCAGCCCCCCAGCGGAACCACCAAAGTGCTTTTGGTACCAAGCCTTTGATGGCTGCAGTTTTGGCAGAAGCATCGGCCTCTTTGAAATATTCACCTTGAACAAAATTGAAATAATAAAGCAATCCAATCCATGTGATACCTGCAAGAAAATGTCCCCAGCGCATTAGCATTTCAATGCCAGCAGTAGTTGTAACAATATCCATCGACTTCCCCCTTTATAATAAATTATTAGTATTGGGTCGAAACTTTTAAAATAACCCAGATGTATATTCTATAAAAGTTAAGTTCCTGTCAAGTTTCCGGCCAAAATAGTGGTTTTATTATTAGCGGATTCAATTCCGAAGTACATTTCCAAAAGCTGGCGCGCAGTATTTTTTCGTTTACAAGGTTGTCGGGTTCAGGGGAGTGTAGCGAGGCAGGTAGGAAATTGAATGCGTTTTTTGATCTTTTGAGACGCAGGGTGGCGCTACGCAACAAAAAAGATCGGTAAAAGGCGTCATTTCCTATTGCCGTAAGAAGAATCTTCCTTAATTGGACAGCCTCCTCGGTCTCCACAAAAATTGTTGCACTCCAAACGAGGAGTTTTATATATCAGGAGTCAGTTTGGATGATAAGGAAAAAATTGCAGGGTATTTGTATAGGAAAAAATCTGAATATCAAGGGGTGGAAGTTCACATGGAGGTCCACCCCAAGGGCGAGCAGAAATTTAACTGGTTTTTTCCATGGTATTCTTATGCATTCCTGAATAGACAGGGCACCAGCCTGAATAACCTGTGGCAACCAGGATAACGCCGATTAGTAATAATGGAATACTGGCTATGGGCAAAGAAACGAGAAGAGCAACTGAACCCCCAATGGTTCGGTATTTTTTTTCTTTTTCCCCTACATTGTGTTCAAATTTGAGCATGCGTTTAAAATCAAAATTCATTGTGTCTCTCCTGAATGGTTTTGAAGAAATTGAAAAACAAAGTTGTGTTCAAAATTCTGTAGCGATCCGAGTTTATTGGTAGACTAATCAGGCAATCTAATATTCATAACATCTTATACCAACTCTATATTATAACGTCTCAAATGGATGTCACCGAAATAATCGATCCTTTAAATGAAATGCAGCGTCAGGCTGTTACCGCTCCAAATCAACCGATGCTCGTTTTAGCAGGGGCTGGCAGTGGTAAAACGCGTGTTTTAGTGCATCGAATTGCCTGGCAAATCCAGGTGGAAGGCCTTTCGCCACAAAGTATTTTAGCAGTTACGTTTACCAATAAGGCGGCTGCGGAAATGCGTTTGCGGATTGAGAGTTTGTTGGATATTTCTGCCAGAGCTATGTGGATTGGAACCTTTCATGGTCTGGCGCATCGTTTATTGCGCCGTCATAGTAAAGAAGCTGGTTTACCCGAAACATTTCAGGTTATTGATTCGGATGACCAGTATCGTTTAATAAAGCGGTTACTTAAATCTCTGAATATTGATGATGGTAAATGGCCACCCAGGCAGATTCAATGGTTTATTAATGGTCAAAAAGATGAGGGAATCAGGGCTGCCAGTGTGGTTGAAACTGGAGATTTGTTCCAGCGCCAGATGTTATTGGTTTATCGAGCTTACGAGGAAATTTGTCAGCGGTCAGGGTTAGTTGACTTTGCGGAATTGTTGCTCAAAGCGCATGAGTTGTTGCGCGACAATCCGGATTTACTGAATTTCTACCAAAAACGTTTTAAGCAGGTTCATGTTGATGAATTTCAAGATACTAATACGATTCAATATGCCTGGTTGCGATTGTTGACGCAAAATCAGCAGAACCTGTTCGTGGTTGGTGATGATGATCAATCCATTTATGGTTGGCGTGGTGCAAAAATTGAAAATCTGTTTAGCTTTCAGAGTCATTATCCAGACCATCAGGTGATCAGGTTAGAGCAAAACTATCGGTCTACTGGAAACATCTTAAAAGCTGCCAACAGTCTTATTGACAATAACCAGGGGCGTATGGGGAAGGAGTTATGGACAGCTTCAGGAGACGGCGAACCCATTTCTTTATATGCTGCCTTCAATGAGCAGGATGAAGCTTATTTTGTGATAGAAAGAATCAGAAAATGGGTAAATGAGGGTGGTTTACGTAGTGATGTTGCCATATTATACCGCTCAAATGCCCAGTCACGGCAATTCGAAGAAAAATTGATGTCTACCGGGATGCCTTATCGAGTATATGGAGGGTTGCGATTTTTTGAACGTGCAGAAATCAAAAATGCCTTGGCTTATTTGCGACTGATTTCAAATCGTCTTGACGATGCGGCATTTGAGCGCGTCATTAATATGCCAACACGTGGTATTGGTGCCAAGACTATGGATGATATACGTCTAAAAGCTCAGCATACCAATAAATCGCTATGGCAAGCTGCTTTGGATTTATTGTCGGAATCAGCCTTTACTGCTCGTGCTTCAAATGCGCTGCAAGGATTTGTTAAATTGATTAATGATTTGGCTGAATCAAGCCAGGATCTGGAATTATACGAAAAGGTAAAGTCAGTCATCGAAAAAACCGGGTTGATCGAAACCTATAAAAAGGAGAAAGGCGAAAAAGGCGAGGCCAGGGTGGAAAACCTTGAGGAATTGGTTAACGCGGCCCGCTCATTTGATTATGATCAGGATAACGATGAAAATCTGGGTGAGCTGGAAATGTTTTTGAGCTATGCAGCTTTGGAGGCGGGTGAAATGCAGGGAAACGATTCTGATGATTGTGTGCAGTTAATGACCTTGCATTCTGCTAAAGGCTTGGAATTTCCATTGGTATTTTTAGTGGGGCTTGAAGATGGCTTGTTTCCATCTCAGCAGTCTGTTGATGATCCGGGGCGTCTAGAAGAGGAGCGTCGGCTTTGTTATGTAGGTATGACGCGGGCAATGTCAGACCTGTATTTGACTTATGCTGAATCAAGACGATTGTATGGCAGGGAGACAATTGCCAGGCCATCCCGGTTTCTTAGAGAGATCCCGGCTGAAACTATGCAGGAAGTCAGAGTGCGTGCTCAAGTGAGTCGGCCGGTGACAGCTGGAGCTTCAATATCTGGACAAATTCAACAAAACAATACCTTTAAACTGGGGCAACATGTTGGCCATGCTAAATTTGGTGAAGGGGTGGTATTACAAGTGGAGGGTGAGGGTGCTCAAGAGCGGGTGCAAATTAATTTCAGGGATGCCGGTATTAAGTGGTTAATGCTGGCTTATGCAAAACTTGAGGTATTGTAGTAAAAGAGCAAGAAAGGAGAAAAATATTTGATTTTCTCCTTTCTTGTTTTAGCGGGGGAAGTTAGGGTGTTAAGCCTTCACCCAATGTGACGACTTTCAATGCGTTGGTGCCGCCTTGTTGTCCTGTCAAATCACCTTTGGTAATAATAAAACGATCTCCTTGTTTGGCAAAGCCGCGCTCTTTTAGTTTATTCAGGATTTCACGGTTGACTTCAGCGTGATCATTTGAGTCATGGGAGAAGTAGAAAGGAAAAACGCCGCGATATATGGTTGTTTTTCCAAGGGTCTTGTCCTGGCTGCTAAAGGCAAAAATTGGAATGCCAGAGCTGATTCTTGACATCAATAAGGGGGTAGTGCCGGATTCAGTCCAGGCAGCAATTCCGTTGATTTCTGAATGGTTTGCCATATACATGGAGGCCATAGCAATGGCCTCGTCAACGCGTTTAAATTTGACGTTGACGCGGTGATCCGATTGTCGGACACTTCGTTGTTTTTCAGTCTCCACGCAAATTCGAACCATGGCTTCGACAGTTTCGACAGGGTAATTTCCTGCAGCTGTTTCAGCGGAAAGCATCACTGCATCAGTGCCATCATGAACTGCGTTCGCAACGTCAAATACTTCGGCGCGTGTTGGAATCGGATTTTCAATCATGGATTCCATCATTTGCGTGGCAGTAATAACGGCGCGATTTAATTCCCTGGATCGTTGGATAAGTTGTTTTTGTACTGCCGGTAAATTAGCATCACCAATCTCAACCCCAAGATCTCCACGGGCAACCATCACAACATCAGAAGCGAGAATAATTTCATCCATAGCTTCTTGGGTCGCAATAGCTTCAGCTCTTTCAACTTTGGAAACAATTCCGGCATAGCAGCCTTCTCCTTCTAATAGGCTTCTAGCTAGATTTAGATCTCCGGCATTGCGAGGGAAGGATACAGCTACGAAATCGGCATCAATTTTGGCAATAGTTTTAATATCCTGCTTGTCTTTATCAGTCAAAGCGGGTGCGGATAATCCACCGCCAGCCAGATTAATGCCTTTGTTGTTGGATAAGTCGCCTCCTACTATAACAATGCAGTTGATGCGTTTACCATCTGTTTCGACAACTTCCAGAACAACGCGGCCATCATCCAGTAACAATTTGCTGCCTGGCTTAACTTCTTTGGGAAGTGGCTTGTATGTAATGCCCACTTGGGTATTATCGCCAGCCTCTTCAGAGAGGTTGATATCCAAAGCAAAGTTTTGGCCCTTTTCAAGTCGAACCTTGCCTTCCTTGAAGCGCGCAATACGTATTTTTGGTCCTTGAAGATCGGCTAAGATACCAACCCGGCGACCTGTTTTCTTAATTAACTCTCTAACGCTGTTAGCGCGATCAATATGATCTTGAGCAGAGCCGTGAGAGAAGTTTAAGCGAACAACATCAATGCCGGCGTGAAATAATTTTTCCAGCACTCCTGGTTTATCCGTGGCAGGGCCAAGTGTTGCTAAAATTTTGGTTCTTTTTAATACCTTTGATCCTTCAGAAGGGTCGACAGGTGTAATTATTGAGCTTTTATTTTGCATTCATCAAAGCGATAGTTGTGTCCAGCATACGATTAGAAAATCCCCATTCGTTATCATACCAAGAGAGTACTTTAACGAAATTACCATCCAGTACTTTGGTTAGTAATAATTCATAGATGGAAGATGCTGGATTATGGTTAAAATCAATAGAGACCAATGGTTTGTCATTGATCTCCAGGATGCCTTTTAATGGGCCTTTGGAGGCGGCGATCAGTATTTCATCAACCTCTTCCTTGGTGGTGTCTCTTTTTGCTTCAAAAGTTAAGTCAACAACAGAAACATTGATAGTAGGAACTCGCATTGCAAAACCGTCCAGTTTTCCCGCCAGTTCTGGTAGCACTAAACCAACTGCAGCGGCTGCACCGGTTTTGGTTGGTATCATGGATTGTGTGGCGGAGCGGGCGCGACGCAGATCAGGATGATAAACATCGGTTAACACCTGATCATTGGTGTAAGAGTGGATGGTTGTCATCAGGCCATGTTCGACACCTAATGCATCGTGTAATGGTTTAACCAGTGGTGCCAGGCAGTTAGTTGTGCAGGATGCGTTGGAAATAACTGTGTCGGTACTTTTTAAGGTGTCGTGATTAACGCCGTAAACGATGGTAGCGTCAACGTCTTTTCCGCCAGGTGCGGAAATAATGACTTTTTTTGCGCCAGCATCCAGGTGTGCGGATGCTTTTTCTTTGCTGGCAAAAAAACCGGTGCATTCATGAACAACATCGATACCTAATTCACCCCAAGGAAGTTTTGAAGGATCTCTTTCTGCAAATACTCTGATTTTGTCGCCATTAACAATCAGATAATCGCCTTCTGCCTTGACTTCGCCCGGAAATTTGCCATGAGCAGAATCATATTGGGTGAGATGGGCGTTAGTTGTGCTGTCACCAAGGTCATTGATAGCGACAATTTGTATTTCATCAGTACGGCCAGCTTCGTAAAGTGCACGCAATACGTTGCGTCCAATTCGTCCATAGCCATTGATAGCAACTTTAATTGACATAGAGTTTCTCCGGGAACAAGATTGTTGTTAATGTGAAAGATAGTATAAGGATTTAGATTACCTTACAAATCCCTCAATCATAACAAATGCTAAATTTTTAGTCTATCAAAAAAATAACGTCCGCTATCGAAGAGTTTGTTTTATGGCATATTGCATTTAGGCTGTTTGATTATGGCAAATTACTTCGTTTGATTTGGTGGCGGCATTTTTTGCAAGAGCTTTAGAAAACGTTGATAGCGCTTGGTTGAAATTGCTCCTTTTTCAGCAGCTTCACGGACAGCGCAACCTTTATCTTGAATATGTCGGCAATTATGGAAACGGCATTGGCCAAGGAAAGCTTGAAACTCCCTAAAACCAAAAGCAAGTTGCGCTTCATTGAGTTCAGCGAGACCGAAAATGGCAACCCCGGGGCTATCAATTAAATTACCGCCATCAGGTAGATGGTAAAGCGTGGCGGCAGTGGTGGTATGGCGCCCGTGTTTGGTGGTTTCGGAGATGCTATTGATTTTTAATTGCTTGTCAGGAATCAGTGCATTGGTGAGAGACGATTTTCCAACCCCGGACTGGCCCGTCAAAATACTGGTGTGATGGTTTAAAGCTTGTTGTAATTCAGGAATACCCTCGCCAGTTTTGGCGCAGACTCTATGAATTGGATAAGAAAGCGACTGATAAATTAACAGTTCTTCTTCTATTTTGACATGTCTTGGCAAATCAATTTTGTTGAAAATTAGTTCGGCATCAATGGTTTTATTTTCACAAATGGCTAAATATTGATCAATCAACAAAAAATCGCAAGGCGGCTCAACCGCAAAAACCACGAATACCTTGTCAATATTAGCAGCTACCGGACGTATTTTGCCGTTTCGGTCAGGCCGCGCCAGTATTGTCCGTCGCGGTAATATTTTTTCTATTCTTCCCTGGTTATCTCCTACTGGCGTGAATAATACCTGGTCACCGACGGCAATTTTTTCCAGCTGCCGCCGGGTTTGGCAGAGAATGGTTTTATTTTCGGATTCAACGGCAAGTCCTTTGCCTAAATGAGAAATGACCAGTCCTTGTTGTAGTTTTGTCATTATGCCGATTGCATTTTCTCTTCAATATGTGCGATACGAATGGCGGCAGGGGGGTGGCTGTAGTGAAAGGCAGAATATACTGGATCGGGGGTTAGTGTATTCGCGTTTTCCTCATAAAGTTTGACCAAGCCGCTGATCATCTTTGTGCCATCGGCATTTTCGGTTGCAAAATCATCGGCTTCAAATTCAAATTTTCGCTGAAAATAGGCGCTGATGGGTTGCATGAATGATGTAAAGGCGGGTGAAACCAGCATAAATAAAACCAAAGCAGCTGCATTTGAAGGTTCAGATACGCCAAGCCCATGATAAAACCATTCTTTATCAATAAGCCAGCCTAATATTGCAAAGCTGATCAAGCTCATAATCGCCGAAGCAATCAGCATTTTAATAACATGTTTGCGTTTAAAATGCCCTAATTCATGGGCTAGTACGGCTTCCAGCTCTTCATCAGCCAGCGAATCAACCAGTGTGTCAAAAAACACGATACGTTTGTTATTTCCCAGTCCAGTAAAATAGGCATTGCCATGGCCGGATCTGCGTGAGCCGTCCATGACAAAAATGCCTTTGCTGTGGAAGCCACAACGTTCCAGTAATTTTTGTATCCTTTCTTTCAATGGACCATCTTGTAAAGGTGTAAATTTATTAAATAATGGCGCGATCAGCGTTGGGTAAAGCCAGCTCAATAATAATGAAAAGCCCATCAAAATGGCCCATGCCCACAGCCACCAGAGCGTTCCAATACTGTCCATCACCCACAGAATAAGTGCCAGAAGCGGTAAACCAATAGCAAACATCAAGACTAGCTGTATCGCCAAATCTTTAAAAAACTGGGCAGGGGTGTTTTTATTAAAACCGTATTTTTCTTCGATAACAAAAGTTTGATAATAGCTGGTAGGGATATCAACCAAAGTCATCAGGAGCATTAATGTTGCTACTGCGCCTAATCCTGTCAGCAGTGGAGAAAGTGATTGGGAATTCCAGTAGTTAAAGATTATATCGATACCGCCGCCCAGAGTCAGTAACAGCAAAAAAACCAAGCTGATCAGGCTGTCGATATTACTGAGTTTTTCCTTTTCGATAGTGTAGTCTGCTGCTTTCTGATGTGCTTCCAGTGGCACTTTATCTTTAAAGGCATCAGGAACCTGGTTGCGATGTGTCGTGACATATTCAATCTGTCTTCTGGATAGCCAGAATTGAATGGCATAAGAAATGGTTAGCGCAGCTAAAAATATAATTGTAAAAGTATTCATTGGTGCCTATTAATAATGATATTGCGATAATTAGGCGTACAGATTAGCCAATGCTACAATTTACCGCAACCTTATTAATAAAATGGAATAAATAAATGACGCTGGATTCACGTAATCTGATTTGGATTGATTTGGAAATGACCGGTTTGGACCCTGATAATGATTTTATTATTGAGATTGCAACGGTAGTGACGGACAAGGATTTGCATATTTTGGCGGAAGGTCCAGTTTTGGCCGTTCACCAGGAAGATTCTGTGATGGCGGCGATGGATAATTGGAATCAAAAACATCATGGGCAATCAGGATTGATTGACAGGGTCAAGAAAACTACAGTTGATGATGCCGAAGCGGAACAGCAAACCCTGGATTTTTTACAAAAATGGGTTCCAGAAGGAAAATCCCCCATGTGTGGCAACAGTATTTGCCAGGATCGGCGGTTTTTATATCGCTATATGCCAAAACTGGAAGCTTTTTTTCATTATCGGAATTTGGATGTTTCAACATTAAAGGAATTAGCGGCACGTTGGGCGCCAGAGATTCAAAAAGGCTTCCACAAACGGGCCAGCCATCAGGCTTTGGATGATGTCATTGAATCCATTGATGAACTTAAATATTATCGGGAACATTTCATCAAGTATTAATACAAAATTATGAACCAGGTATTTGCAATTGCATTGGGTGGTGCATTTGGCGCAGTACTGCGTTTTTTTGTTTCAACCGGTGTTTATCAATGGTTAGGGCGGGGATTTCCCTATGGCACATTAGCTGTTAATGTGATGGGCTCATTATTAATCGGCCTGATGACTGAAGCGTTGATTTTACAGCGAGTTGCTATTTCTCAGGAATATAGAGCCGCCGTTCTGGTTGGGTTGTTTGGATCATTTACGACTTTTTCAACATTTTCCCTGGAAACTTTGTTTTTACTGGAGCAAGGTAATTTCCAGAAAGCTTTATTAAATATTCTGGTGAGTGTTAGTGCTTGTTTGATTGCCGTCTGGATAGGGTTGCAATGTGGTCGGATTTTGTTTCTGTTTTCCAGTGGTACCATTCGTTGGATGGGGTGGGTTATTCCTTATGGCTTAATGACGGTGAACGCCATTGGTTCTTTCATCATTGGCTTGGTGATGGCAATTTTGTTCAATAAGGTAGATGTAGTGCTAGAACACCGGGTTGCCGGCATTATCCTCTTGACTGGGATTTTTATCACCTTGTCTGGATTATATTTAATACTTTATTTGCTGGAAGATGGGCATTCCTTAAGGCTCCACACTCCGGTGTTGCTGAGCGTGTTTCTGAGTAATACCATTATTTGTGCCTCAGTTATCTGGTTTGGGTTATGGTTGGGCAGAAAAATTTAATTTTTGTTTGTGATTTTAAAAAAGCAGTTTTCTTACTGTTAATTCTATAAGGTAAAAAAATATTATGTTAGACCCCTGTTTATTCAGATCTGATCTGGAATATGTGCAACAACAATTAGCCAGGCGCGGTTTTGATTTTGACGCCGGTACTTATCAAACATTGGAAGCTCGTCGGAAAGAGATTCAGGTCAAGACTCAGGAACTGCAAAATGAAAGGAACACGCGTTCAAAAGCGATTGGTCAGGCTAAAGCGAAAGGCGAAGATATTCAACCTTTGTTGGATGAAGTGCAAAATTTGGGTGATCAGTTAAAAGCTGCTGAAACTGAACTGGGTGAAATTCAGGCCAAAATTAATGAGCTGATGACGGGAATTCCTAATTTTCTGGATGAAGAGGTACCGGAAGGGAAAAATGAAGAAGATAATATTGAAATTTCCACATGGGGCGAAAAGCCAGAGTTTTCATTTCCGGTTAAGGATCATGTCGATTTAGGGACGCAGTGCCAAGGCATGGATTTTGAATTGGGCGCAAAAATCGCCAGCGCCAGATTTGTGGTGTTAAAAGGAGCATTGGCCAGATTACAGCGAGCGATCATTCAATTCATGCTGGATACCCATATTACCGAACATGGCTATAGTGAAACTTATGTGCCGTATTTGGCGAATTCAGATTCCTTGTACGGAACGGGACAGCTCCCCAAGTTTGAGCAGGATTTATTTAAAGTTGAAAACGATCCCGCTTTTTTCTTGATACCAACGGCTGAAGTTCCAGTAACCAATATTGTCAGGGATGTTATTGTTGATAGCAACGAAATGCCTTTAAAATTTGTTTGTCATACTCCTTGCTTTAGAAGTGAGGCAGGCGCTTATGGCAAGGATGTCAGAGGGATGATCAGGCAGCATCAATTTGAAAAAGTCGAACTGGTGCAAATTGTCAAACCGGAAAATTCTGTGCAGGCACATGAAGATTTAACGAGCCATGCGGAGAATATTCTAAAAAAACTGCAACTTCCCTATCGAAAAGTATTGCTTTGTTCTGGGGATACCGGGTTTTCATCCAGTAAAACCTACGATCTTGAAGTTTGGCTACCCAGTCAGAATACTTATCGGGAAATTTCGTCTTGCAGCAATTTCAAGGACTTTCAGGCGCGGCGTTTACAAGCCCGCTGGCGTAATTCAGAAACAGGAAAGCCGGAATTAGTACATACCTTGAATGGTTCTGGTCTGGCTGCGGGGCGAACTTTAATTGCAATTATGGAAAATTATCAGAATGAAGATGGCAGCATTACTGTGCCGGAAGTCTTGGTGGCTTATATGGGAGGGATGGGCAGTATTTCTTAATAAATATTTTGTAACTACCAAGCTTGTTTCTAAAACGCTGAAGGAATATACGAAATTAGCAAAAGATAGGAATGAGTCTGTTGTCATGGCTAATCGGAGTGGAGGATATACGTTGGCAGAAATAGGCAGTTATCACTCATTACATTATTCAGAGGTCAGCAAAATCTTACATAATGCTATGCAAAAATAAAGACTTGACCCTGATGGCTGATAGTTCTAGCCGAGGCTTTTGCTCGGAAATCTGGAATCAAATTAGTAGGTGGTACACTTGCTACCTGAACGCGGCCATATCGTAGCTAAATAACTCAGGTCTATCTATACTTATGCCCACTGGTTTTTATAGGATATGTCATTTTTTTGGAAGTAAGGATTGCAATTTCTATCCCCAGTTTTTTTTATGTCTTTATAAAACTATTACGCTTGCAGTAATTTATTTTATCACTGGGAAACTGAGCCTCCTTCTTTCACAAGAAAATAATATTGTTACGATTGTTTATTTTATACCTGAAGGTTTTGCTTTAGCGGCTATGCTTATCTATGGAAAAGCTATATGGGTTGGAGTATTGCTTGGGCAATTTTTTTTGGCTTTAGATGCAGGGATAACACCACTCTCCGCAATGTGTATTGGTGCTATTAATAGTTTAGAATCCTTTATTGGTGTTATTTTATTTAATTTTTTTAAATTGGATAAGTCACTAAAGCAACTAAAGGATATAGTAGGATTAATACTTATTATTACTTTAGTTTTACAACCTATTAGCTCATTATTTGTAAATATTCAGACCCCTAGATAAAATGAATCTAGGGGTCAGGTCTTTATTTTTGCATTAATATTTGATTTCTGATATTTTTATTTTATGGCACGACCACTTAGAATAGAATTTGCAGGGGCTTTGTATCACATTACTTCCAGAGGTAATGGTCGTGAAGCTATTTATCTGGATGACGAGGATCGAGACCTTTACATGACAGTGCTGGGTGAATGTTGTGACTTATTTAATTGGTCAGTTCACTCATGGTGCCAAATGACAAATCACTATCACTTATTGATTGAAACCCCTGATGCAAATTTATCAAAAGGGATGCGCTATCTAAATGGCGTTTATACTCAAAGGTTTAATCGAAAGCACTCACGAGTAGGTCATGTTTTTCAAGGTCGTTACAAAGCCATCTTGGTAGATAAGAATGAATATTTGCAGGAATTATCCCGTTACATTGTTTTAAACCCTGTTCGCGCGGGAATGGTAGAGAGTGCAGAGAATTGGAGCTGGAGTAGTTATAGAATCACCGCAGGAATGGAGTCGTGTCCAGCTTGGTTTGATCGCGAATGGATATTAAACAGCTTTGGCGAGACTGAAAAGACAGCCATAAAGCACTATGTTCAGTTTGTAGCAAATGGCGTACAACAGCCTTCACCGTGGTCGAATATTAAGAATCAAATATATCTTGGTTCCGATAAGTTTGTTGACCAGGTTCAAACAAAAATACTTGATAAAAACATAGCAGAAGTCCCGAAGATACAACAGCGACCTATTCCTAAAACGCTGAAGGAATATACGAAATTAGCAAAAGATAGAAATGAGTCTATTGTTATGGCTTATCGGAGTGGAGGATATACGTTGGCAGAAATAGGCAGTTATCACTCATTGCATTATTCAACGGTCAGCAGAATCATACATAATGCGATGCAAAAATAAAGACCTGACCCCGGTGGTTCATGTGACCCCGGTGGTTCATGACCCCGGTGGTTTGATCCAAAACAACAAATTGCAACACTGGCAAAACTTCGAGAAAATAACGAAGATCTGATTGCTATTTATCACTCTCACCCCAATGGCCCAGCGACACCTTTCCAATCAGATATAGACATGGTTTGTTATCCTGACGCCTTGTATTTAATATACTGTTTACGCTGAAAAATGCACTTTTGACATTCTGTAACATACTGAATGCAAATCAATTATTATGAATGTAGTGAGGTATTTTTGACCGTAAACAGTATAATTTCTTTAAATACCAAAGGAGTGCTAGAGCTGCGCTGCTTCAAATTAAACGATCAAACTTTCATCGAATTGCCTCTTGTACTTGAATGAAACAAAAATATCATTTATCTGGTGCGTTATGTGCGTCAGAATAATGGAGAACTTATAACAGAAATTGGATATCAATTTTTTCTATCACATTCCCTTTAAGCCCGCCCTCATCCCAACCGCAAAAAAATACCAAATTATTTAACCCTTTTTTTTGATTCCTACGTTTATAACATAGCTCGCTGAAATTTATTCAGCAGATTCACTATTAATCAAACAAGGGAAATCTAAATGTTTACTACAAAAAAAAATAAATCACAAAGTCTATTGTTAATTGCTCTATTTTCACAATCTATTTTTGCAAACACCAATTTGCAGGAAAAAATATCAAACCCAAGTAACTGGGCCATTTGGGGTGGAAATTATGCTGGTACCCGCTATAGTAAATTAGACCAGATTAATACAAATAACGTAAAAGATCTTAAGCTAGCTTGGACATTCTCGACGGGTGTTCTAAGAGGGCATGAAGGTGGGCCACTTATTGTCAATGATGTTATCTATATTCACACACCATTTCCGAATATTGTTTATGCTATCGACCAAAAAACTCGAAGTATTATTTGGGAATATAAACCAAATCAGGATGCTGATTCTACAGTTGCCATTATGTGTTGTGATACAGTCAATCGCGGCCTTGCTTACGCCGAGGGGAAAATATTCTTGCAACAGGCTGATACAACATTAGTTGCTCTCGACGCAAACAAAATCATTTCTGACCGTAACAGCGATCATAAAATAACTCAAGAAGATCGGGTTATTTGGCGAGTAAAAAATGGCGACCTTAAAATGGGCGCCACCAATACTCAAGCTCCCGTTGTTATGAACAACAAAGTGATTACCGGCATTTCTGGTGGTGAATTTGGTGTCAGAGGTTTTATTGCTGCCTACGATATTAATGATGGCCATCTGGTTTGGAAAGGATACAGCATGGGGCCAGATGAAGATATGCTAATTGACCCAAAAAAAACAACCACCTGGGAAAAAGGAAAAACCACAATAGTTGGGAAAAATTCCAGCTTAAATACCTGGCAAGGGGATCAATGGAAAATCGGAGGAGGAACAACCTGGGGTTGGTACAGCTACGACCCTGATCTTAAGCTAATGTATTATGGATCTGGAAATCCAAGCACATGGAATCCTGTTCAACGTCCTGGAGACAATAAGTGGTCTATGAGTATCTGGGCCAGAAATGTTGACACAGGTAAAGTTAAATGGGTTTACCAAATGACTCCCCATGATGAATGGGACTATGATGGCATCAATGAAATGGTCTTGATTGACCAAAAAATCAATGGTCGTAAACGAAAAACCCTTGTTCACCTCGATCGAAATGGATTTGGCTATGTCCTTGACAGAGAGACAGGAGAACTACTTCTGGCTGAAAAATTTGATCATGCGGTTAACTGGGCAACTCATATAGATATGCAATCCGGTCGTCCTCACGTGGTTCCTAAATACAGTACTGAATATAATGGTGAAGATACCACCACTGAAGGTATTTGCCCTGCTGCCTTAGGAAGTAAAAATCAGCAACCGGTTTCCTACTCGCCACAGACAGGTCTGATTTATATTTCTGCAAACCATGTATGTATGGACTATGAACCTTTTGAAGTCGAATATTCTGCTGGACAGCCCTATGTAGGGGCAACAGTCAGGATGTTTCCTGCTGGCATTGACGCCATAACAGGACAACCGGATAAATCAACAAATCTTGGTCAATTTACCGCTTGGAACCCTGCAACAGGTAAAATTATCTGGAGCATAAAAGAACCCTTTTCTGTTTGGTCCGGCTCAGTAGCAACTGCAGGCGGTATTGTGTTTTATGGCACCCTAGAGGGTTATCTCAAAGCAATAGATGCTAAAACGGGGAAGGAGTTGTTTCATTTTAAGACCCCGTCAGGCATTATTGGCAACATAAGCACTTGGAAATACAAAAACAAACAATATGTTGGAATTTATTCTGGCATAGGAGGCTGGGCAGGATTGGCTATAGCTGATGCCAATATCGATAAAGATTGTGATAATTGTGCATTAGGCGCCGCCGGGGCATATCGGAGTTTGTCATCCTATACAAAACTCGGCGGAGTTTTCTCTGTTTTTGCATTACCAGATTAACAATGCTCCAAACCATACTGAAATTTTTTTTTGGCGAACGCCTTAACAATAAACATTAGCTGTAAGATTTATGGTACAGATAATATTAAAAAAACCAAATTTGATTTTGAAACTGAACAAATGACCATGTTTTTTAATTTTTGAAAAACCAATGAATTAATCGAAACTCTATTCAGCATATTCAATTTAACTTAAATTATTAAATATCAGTGGCTTATGGAAGAAGTGTAAAGTGTATAGTGAATGTATCATGAATAACACAATCAAGCCTACACGGACGTATTTACGGCGTCTTCTGGAATAAGTTGCTGATATTGAAACTATAAATACGCCGAGTGGTTACAATTATTCAAAACTGATTGCCGACTACTGAACGCTATATCTACATTCTTTCTTACTTTTTTCGTAAAAAACTACTAAATGGATTCGGTAAATATTCTAAGCGATGAACAATTAAAACTGCTTTGTCGAAAAGGTGATTATTCTGCCTTTGAACAACTATATCATCGACATAAAGATGCATTATTCCGATTTGTTTTCCGACAATGCGGTAATGAGGAAACGAGTAAGGATCTATTTCAGGATATCTGGCTTAATATTCATAGAGCCTGTGGGAATTACAGTCCCGATGCAAAATTTACAACCTGGCTATATCGTATTGCCCATAATAAGATAATCGATTATTATCGAAAAACTGGAAAAGAATCGCTACTCAGCTATGAGGAACAACTAACTAAAGAAACCGAGCTAATAGGTAAAGAACCGCAATTACAGCCAGAAAGCCTGATCCTAGAGTTACAGTTATCCGAATGCTTATTAAACGCAATTAAAAGCCTGAAAGAAGCGCAAAGAGAGGTCGCTTTATTGCATTTTGAAATGGGATTTAGCGTTTCTGAAATTGCAGAAATTACTCAGGTTAACGCTGAAACTATAAAAAGCCGATTACGTTATGCAATGAACACGTTACGTAAACATCTCAAGCAAAAATTGAATTAATAAAATCGTGGATAATACTTCAGACCTTAATCAAATTTACGAAAAAACCAAAACAACAGGATCATCCGTTGACTTGGATAATTTGGTTCTCGAACAGGCCAAACAGTATTACCAAAACACTCCAAGCCAGGAAAAAAAATCTGAACAAAATTATTATTTCGCCTTTGCCGCCAGTTTCATTGCTGCTGTTTTACTTCTTTTTTTTCTAACAAGACCAGAAGATAAATTGATTACACCAATCGAAGTTACTTCAACCGTACCAACAAAAAATTTAAACACTGATATGGTTAAAAGAACAGGTGATTTGCCTCCTGATCTCGGCTTTCCATTTCAAAATGATTTTAGCGGGAAAATTCAACCTGCCTGTAAAGCAAAATTTCCTGGATTAGAAGAAAAAATCATTGTAAAAAAACCGACAAAGAAATCAAACTTACCCATCAAGCCTATTTTTTCGGATAAACAGAAAGTTGATACTAATATTAGCCTTCTCTGTGAACAAATTTTGCGAAAACAACCTAAGAAGAAAAAATAAACTCTTGCTCTGTACATGACAAAAAATAGAAAAAGTTGATATAGCCCATTGAAATGTAATTAAATATCGTATTTTTTGAAATCTAGGGGTCATAAATCTAGGGGTCAGGTCTTGGTCAAAATCTAGGGGTCATCAATCTAGGGGTCAGGTCTTTATTTTTGCATTAATATTTGATTTCTGATATTTTTATTTTATGGCGCGACCACTTAGAATAGAATTTGCAGGGGCTTTGTATCACATTACTTCCAGAGGTAATGGTCGTGAAGCTATTTATCTGGATGACGAGGATCGAGACCTTTACATGACAGTGCTGGGTGAATGTTGTGACTTATTTAATTGGTCAGTTCACTCATGGTGCCAAATGACAAATCACTATCACTTATTGATTGAAACCCCTGATGCAAATTTATCAAAAGGGATGCGCTATCTAAATGGCGTTTATACTCAAAGGTTTAATCGAAAGCACTCACGAGTAGGTCATGTTTTTCAAGGTCGTTACAAAGCCATCTTGGTAGATAAGAATGAATATTTGCAGGAATTATCCCGTTACATTGTTTTAAACCCTGTTCGCGCGGGAATGGTAGAGAGTGCAGAGAATTGGAGCTGGAGTAGTTATAGAATCACCGCAGGAATGGAGTCGTGTCCAGCTTGGTTTGATCGCGAATGGATATTAAACAGCTTTGGCGAGACTGAAAAGACAGCCATAAAGCACTATGTTCAGTTTGTAGCAAATGGCGTACAACAGCCTTCACCGTGGTCGAATATTAAGAATCAAATATATCTTGGTTCCGATAAGTTTGTTGACCAGGTTCAAACAAAAATACTTGATAAAAACATAGCAGAAGTCCCGAAGATACAACAGCGACCTATTCCTAAAACGCTGAAGGAATATACGAAATTAGCAAAAGATAGAAATGAGTCTATTGTTATGGCTTATCGGAGTGGAGGATATACGTTGGCAGAAATAGGCAGTTATCACTCATTGCATTATTCAACGGTCAGCAGAATCATACATAA